>CAZZVB010000072.1:0-18768 GCA_964657445.1 uncultured Burkholderiaceae bacterium
CGCCGCCATCGCTGGCGACCGCAGGGCGCACCCGGGTGTCGAGCAGTTCCTTGATTTGCTCGACGATCTCCGCATCCTCCGGTGCCACGTCCTCATCGAGGGCGTCGCTGCTGCCCTCCATGACCGGCCGGCCGGCGACGAAGTGGTCCATGATCGCGCCGAGGATCTGCGGACGCAGCGTCTGCCAATCGGACAGGTCGGACTTCGTCACGGTGACGAAGTCGCCGCCGAGAAACACGCGGGCGACGCCCGGCAACTGGAACAGGCTGCTGGCGAGCGGCGAACGGTCCGCGGCGCTGGCGACCGCGAAGTCGGCCGTCCCTGCGCCCATGACGTCACGGCCGGGCAGGAACTTGAGCGTAGCCGGGTTTGGGGTGCCCTCGGTCTCGATGAACATGAGTAAACCTTCCGAATGAGGACCGCGGCGGTCCGCATCGTTAAAATTGGCCCAAGCGGCTCGCGAAGCAAGGGCAGGTTTGCTACCGGGCCGTGATCGGTTGGCTGCTATGCTCGCGTTCCATGAATAATCGAGGGGTTCAACGATGCTCGCTGCATTCTACGACCGCCAAGGCGCCGCGCGCGACGTGCTGCGCGTTGAGGAGGTGCCGACACCGGCGCCGGGTCACGGCGAGGTGCGGGTCCGGCTTCACACGTCGGGGGTCAATCCGTCCGACGTGAAAAGCCGCGGGGGCACCACGAAGCGGCCGATGCCGTTTCCGCGCGTCATCCCGCACAGCGACGGCGCGGGTGTGATCGAGGCGGTCGGGCCAGGTGTGCCGGAGGCGCGGACCGGTCAGCGCGTGTGGGTCTGGAACGGTCAATGGCAGCGCCCCTGGGGCACGGCGGCCGAGTTTATCACCCTGCCCTCGGCGCAGGCGATCGTCCTGCCGGACGGCGTCGATTTCGCGGCCGGCGCCTGCCTCGGCATCCCGGCGCTGACCGCATGGCAGGCGATCCGGCTTACCGGCGCCGAACCCGGGCAGAGCGTGCTGATCTCCGGCGGCGCAGGTGCCGTCTCGCACTACGCCATCCAGTTCGCCCGGGCGCGCGGCATCCGGGTAATCACGACGACGAGCAGCGATGCCAAGGCTGCGCACGCCCGCAGCGCCGGCGCCCACGAGACGATCGACCGGCACAAGGAGGACATTGCCGCCCGCGTGTCGCAGCTCACCGGCGGCAAAGGCGTGGACGCGGTGGTCGAGATGGATATCACCGCCAACGCTAAGTTGCTGCCCGGCGTGCTGCGCCCGCATGGCAAGGCGGTGGTGTATGGCGTCGGTTCGCCCGACGTGATGATCCCGGGCGCCTGGATGCTGTACAGCACCATCTCGCTCGTGTTCATGATCGTTTACGACCTGCCCCCGGCTGACCGGATGTCCGGGCTAAACGGCGTCAGCGCCATGCTGCAGAATGGTTCACTTCAGCACGCAGTCGGACGGCGCATGCCGCTATCCGAGATCGCAGCGGCCCATGAGGCGGTGGAGGCCGGGTCGGTGCTCGGCAACGTGGTCATCGATATCGGTTGACGTGATGCGCCCGCCGCTCGTTGCGGGCAGCGGGCGCATACTCGCGACAGTTGGCCCGGGCGGTTTAGGCGGCGAGCGGCATCCCGCCAGATGACGACATGCGCTGGGCGACGGCGGCATCGTAGAGCGCCTGCTCTTCCTGCTTATGCTTGACGGAGAAGCGGATGAGGGCGGAGCTGCACGCGCAGACGATCGCGAAGATGCCAAGGACCATGAAGCACATCTGCGGCTTGCCGGTGAAGCGCAGCAGCAAACCCGCCGCCACACCGCCGATATTGCCGCCTGCGCCGATGATGCCGCACACCCCGCCCAGGACCTTGCGGTCGATGAACGGCACCAAGGCATACAGCGATCCGCAGGCCATGTGGGTGAACAACCCGAACACCAGCATCGTGGCGACCGCGATCATAGCGGTATCGGCCTGGGAAAATGCGACCAGGAACACGCCTTCGCCGATCATCAGGGCGAACAGCAGCCAGGTGCGCCCGTCTAACCCCTTGGTGCGCGCAACGCGGTCCGACAGCAGACCGCCGACCGCACGGGCAAACAGCGCGAGCAGGCCGAACGCGCCGACCGCGAAGCCGGCACTCTCCACCGTCATGGAGTAGCGGTTGAAGTAGTAGGTCACAGCGATGGAGTGGACAAAGAGTTCGACGCCGAAGGAGGCGCCGTAGCAGGCTGCGAGCAGCCAGACGCGATAGTTCTTGCCGGCCTCTTTCATGACTTCGAGGCCGCCTTTCTTGCCGACGGCCGTGGACAGGCCTGCCCGGCGCATGTCGGCGAAATTACCTTCCGGCGTGTCCTGGGTGAACTTCCAATACAGCACCGCGACGACGACCATCAGCACGGCCGGCACGATCTGCGAGTAGCGCCAAGCCAGACTGCTGCTTAGGCCCCACGCCGCGACACCGGCGAGGATCAGCGGCATCACGCTCTGAGTCACACCGCCGCCGGCATTGCCCCAGCCGCCCACGGTCGCATTGGCCGTTCCCACCACGTTGGGGGCGAACATGACCGAGGTATGAAACTGCGTGATGACGAAGCTGGCGCCGATGATCCCGATGAGCAGCCGGAAGATCAGGAATGACGTGTAATCCCAAGCGAACGCGACGCCGATGACAGGGATCGCTCCGAAGAACAGCAGCAATGTATAGACCAGCCTCGGCCCGTACTTGTCGGTCAGCGGCCCTATGGCGAAGCGGGCGAGCACAGTTGCAAACACGCCGGCAATGCCGATCGAATAGACCTCGTCATTGCTCAGTTTCAGGTCTGTTTTGATGATCGGCATGAGGGGCGCCGTAGCGAACCAGGCGAAGAAGCAAACGAAAAAGGCAATCCAGGTCAGGTGAAAGGCACGCATCTGCGGCGTGCCGAAGCTGAATAGGTCGATGCGTGTTGCTTTGTTGCTCGCGGCCATCACAGTTCTCCGGCTGTGCCGGAAGTGACCGGCGCATTGAGTCCCGGCTGCCCGATCGCTGTGCATCAGGTAGCCGAGACACGGAGGTGCCACATCTCGAATGAGGGAGTGAACAGAAGTTTGGACACAAAATGAGCGGTCTGAGCAGTGTTAGCCTAGAGACCGACCTTACCCTGCTACAAAGCTGTCTTTTTGAGCAAATTCAGTCTCAATCTGCCCCTTGCAGCCCGTGCGGCAGCGCATCGTCTCGCTGCATGATTGCTTCATCGTAAAGACGCTGCTCCGACCGCTTCTGTTCAGACGAGAACCGGATCGCGAGGGCGCAAACCGACGTGCCAAGCACGATCCAGCCGAGGGTGTAGAGCGCATCCGGAAGGCCGGACGACGCCTTGAGCAGGAACCCGGCCAGTACGGCCCCCAAATTGCCGCCCGCGCCGACCAGCCCGGCCACGCCGCCGAGCGCCTTGCGGTCGATGAACGGCACCAGGGCGTAGATCGAGCCGCAGGACATGTGGGTGAACAGGCCGAATGCCAGCATGGCAGCGATCGCGGGCGCAACGCTGCCCACGGTGGAGAAGCCGAGCAAGCCGACCCCCTCGCCCGCCAGCAACACCGCGAGCAGGATCGTGCGGCCTTCCAGCCCGAAGCTGCGGGCAATGCGGTCGGAGGCGATGCCGCCTAGCGCGCGGGCGAACAACGCCAGCAGGCCAAAGCTGCCCGCAGCGATGCCGGCCGAGGCGAGGGTCAGCCCGAAGCGGTCCACGTAATAGCTGGCGGCGACGCCGTGAATGAAGATCTCGACGCCGAAACTCGCGCCATAGGCGACCGCCAGCATCCAGGCCCGGTAGTTCGCGCAAGCCTGCTTGAACACGGCCCAGCCGCCCTTCTTGCCGGACTCGATCGTGATGCCGCGGCGGCGCAGTTCAGGGATGTTGCCCTCGGGCGTATCCTGGGTGAAGCGCCAATACAGGGCGGCCATGATCAGCATCAGCACCCCGGGTACGATCATGGCGAGCCGCCAGCCGAACGCCTGCTCGACGCCCAAGCTCACGATCGCGGCCAGGATCAGCGGCATGACGGTTTGCGTGACCCCGCCGCCGGCATTGCCCCAGCCGCCGACGGTCGCGTTTGCCGTGCCGACCACGTTCGGCGCGAACATCACCGAGGTATGGAATTGCGTGATGACGAAGCTCGCGCCGATCGCGCCGATCGCAAGGCGGAACACCAGGAAAGTCAGGTAGTCATGCGCGAATGCGATGCCGATCACCGGGACGGCGCCCAGGATGAGCAGCCAAGTGTAGGTGATCCGCGGGCCATACCTGTCGCAGAGCGGCCCGACGATCAGGCGCACCAGGATGGTGATGCCGACCGCGGCGATGTTGATGTTGGCGATCTGCGGCAGGGTCAGCTTCAAGTCGCCTTTGATGACCGGCATCAACGGTGCGACGGCAAACCAGGCGAAGAAACAGACGAAGAACGCCATCCAGGTCATGTGGAAGGCGCGCATTTGCGGCGTCTTGAAGCTGAACAGGTCGATCCTGTTGGCTTTGCTGGAAATCATGACGGTCCTTTTGAATGCGATCCAAGCAGCACGTTGCCCGACGCTGAACGTTACGCGCTCAGTGCCACACCGAAGCTTGGGGCAAAAGGAGGGTTGTGCCCGAAAAAGGTCACTTGATCCGTCAAGGCATTAAACTTTAGGCAGACACGCTGCCGAACGCCCAAAATGCGGGCAGACACAGAGCTCTATTGCGCAGCCTTCGTGAGAACTGCCGGGATATAGCCGCTGATCTGCTCGACCATATGCTCGTACACCGGCATGTCCTTGCCATAGGCGTCCACAACCTCTTCAGGCGTGCCGGTCGCGTATTCGGACAGCAGGAACGTCTTATCTTTGGCCTCCGGGTACAGCGCCAGTACTGCGGCGCGGTGCTTGGCCGTCATCACCAGGATCAGGTCGGCATGCTTCACGTCGGCCGCCGCCAACTGGGCGGCCCGGTGCGCCGATACGTCCAGCCCGCGCTGCTTCAGAAGCGCCGCGGCGTTGGCTTCCGGGATGGTGTCGAACGGGTCCACATCGACAGCACGCGAGATCACCGCGACGTGCAGCTTGCGGTCCTGGATGGCGGCGTTGGCCAGAGCTTCCGCCGTGACGGACCGGCCAGTATTGCCCGTGTCGACGAAAGCGATCTTCTTCGGTTCCGCCGCCTTAACCATGAGCGGAACGGACGCAAGCACGCAGGTCGTGATCAGCGCGGCCATCATCGCTCTCATCGGAACAGTCTCCAGGAATTCGGCCGTAAAGCCGGATACTATTCGGCGGCCTCGGCGAGCGGTGACTGCGACGCGGGCAACCTGGCCCGCAGACGCCGGATCCGGCGCGGGTCCGTGTCGAGGACGCGGAATTCCATGCCCGAGGAATGGGTCACCACCTCGCCACGGGACGGGACGCGACCGGCCAGCGTGAAGATCAGCCCGCCCACGGTATCAATGTCCGCCTCCCGCTCATCCTCGGTCAGAACGGCACCGAACCGAGCTTCGAATGCCTCGACGGGTAGCCGTGCGTCAAGGTCGAGCGTGCCATCCGGCCGCTCGATGATCAGCGGCGCGTCTTCTTCGTCATGCTCATCGGCGATGTCGCCGGTGATGGTCTCAACGAGGTCCTCGATGGTCACGAGACCATCGATGCCGCCGTATTCGTCCACGACCAGCGCCAGGTGGACGCGCGCCTGCCGCATCTGCAGCAACAGGTCCAGCACTGGGATCTGCGGCGCGACCATTAGCGGGCTGCGCACGATCTTCTCCAGGTCGAACGCCTCGGGCGGGCCGTCATAGGCGAACACGTCCTTGATGTGGACCATGCCGACAATGTCGTCCAACTGCTCCCGGAACACCGGCATCCGCGAGTGACCCTCGCGGCGGAGAAAATCGGTCACCTGGTCCAAGGAAGAGTCGACGGGCATCGCGATGATGTCTGCGCGGGGAACCATGACGTCATCGGCGGTGGTGCCGCGCAGGCGCAGCACATTGGCGATCAGCGCGCGTTCCTGCCGGTCCAGCTCCGGAAGCTTGCCGGGTTCGTGCACGGCGTCGGCGGCTTCCTGCACCAACTCGGCGATGCTGGCGCGCACGCTGTGCTCATGCCCGCGATGCCCGAGCAACTGGCGTAGGCGGCCAAGGAAGTCGGGTCGCGTATGTTCGCTCATGCACGCCGCCACGGGTTGGGTACGCGCAACCCGTGGAGAATGCGTGCCTCCCGCAGTTCCATCCGGCGCGCCTCGCCGGCGCCGCCGTGGTCGTGACCACGCAGGTGCAAAGCGCCGTGGACGACGAGATGGGCCAGGACGTGGCCGGCACGCCGGTTTGCGGCTTTTGCTTCCCGCCGGACCACGCCGGAGGCGAGCACCACGTCACCGCTCTCGAACGTCAGAACGTTTGTCGGCTTATTACGGCCGCGGTGGCGTGCGTTGAGCCGCTTGACCGACCGATCGGACTCCAGCACGACCGTGCCGACCCCGCCGGCGGCCGCGGCGGCACGTGCTGCCAGCCGCTCAACGCGGGGAACCATGCGCCGCCACGAAGGGTCGGCGACAAGGATGGGAGTCCCGTCGTCCTGAAAAGGATCTAGGGGACTCCGACTACTTGGCGGCTCCATCATTCTCCCGTCTGGCGCGGCCGCGCGTGTCCCGCTCGGCCACCGCCCGCTGCTCATACGCATCCACTATACGCGCAACGAGCGGATGACGCACGACATCGCGTACATCAAAGCGTGTCACCCCGATGCCCTGCACACCCTCGAGCGTATCGAGGGCGTCGCGCAGTCCGGACCGGGTGCCCGGCGGCAGGTCCACCTGGCTGAGGTCGCCGGTAATGACCATGCGGGTGCCCTCGCCCATGCGGGTGAGGAACATCTTCATCTGGGCCGGCGTGGTGTTCTGCGCCTCATCCAGAATGACGAAGGCGTGGGACAGCGTGCGGCCGCGCATGAACGCCAGCGGGGCGACCTCGATCTCGCCGGTGCCGATCCGGCGGGCGACCTGATCGCCCGGCATCATCTCACCCAAGGCGTCATACAGCGGGCGGAGATAGGGATCGACCTTCTCCTTCATGTCGCCGGGCAGGAAGCCGAGCCGCTCACCCGCCTCGACGGCCGGGCGGGACAGCACGATGCGTTCGACACGCCCGGCCGCCAGCATCGCGACAGCCTGGGCCACGGCAAGATAGGTCTTGCCCGTGCCGGCCGGACCGATCCCGAACACCATCTCGTGCCGCCCAAGCGCATCCATATAAGCGGCCTGGCCCGGCGAACGCGGTCCGACGGAGCCGCGCCGGGTGCGGATGGCGGGCAGGTCGGACAGCGGCAGCCGCGGATCGGGCTCGGCGGCACGGGCGATCGTCATGCGGATCGCGGCATCCACGTCGGCACTCGCCACCCCCTGCCCGCTGCGCAACCGCTGCCACAGTCCGGACAGCGCCGCTTCGGCTGCTTCGACGCGGTCCGGCTCCCCGCTGATCGACACCCGGTTGCCCCGGCACGCCAGCCGAACCGTCAGCCCCTGCTCCAGCCTTGCCAGGTGCCGGTCGTGATCACCGAGCAGCAGAGGCAACAGGGCGTTGTCGTCGAACTGCATGGTCACGGCGCGGCTACGAAGGCCGGGCGGGAGAGTCGCGGCGAGGGCCGGGGCGATTTGTGTCAAGCGGGGGCAAGCTCCTGTTCCAGATATCCAGTCAGTGATGTGGTGGTGGCAGCAATGATCTGCACCGGTGTCTCGGTGCCGATCAGGGAGGCAGGACCGCGAAAGTGAACTGGCTGAAGCGCCGGGGTGCGGCCCCCGAGTTGCCCGGGGCGGCGGCCAAAGCCGGTCACCAGCACGGGAACGGTCTGCCCGACGGCGCGGGTGTTGAACGCGTCTTGTGTCTCGCGAAGGGCGGCCTGCAATTCCTGCAGCCGGGCGTCCTTGACGGCTTCCGGCACCTGGCCGGGTGCGCCGGCCGCGGCCGTGCCGGGACGCGGCGAGTATTTGAACGAGAATGCGGTGGCAAACCCGACATCGCGGATCAGCGCCAGCGTATCGGCATGGTCGGCGTCCGTCTCACCCGGGTGGCCGGCGATGAAGTCCGAAGACAAAGCAATGTCCGGCCGCGCGTGGCGAAGACGGTCCACGATCCGCCGGTAGTCGGCCGCCGTGTGCTTGCGGTTCATCGCCGCGAGCATCCGGTCGGAGCCGGATTGCACCGGCAGGTGCAGGAACGGCATGAGCGCGGGTATGTCGCGGTGGGCTGCGATCAGGTCGTCGCCCATGTCGCGCGGGTGGCTGGTGGTGTAGCGGATGCGGCGCAGGCCGGGAATGGTGGCGAGCGCCTCGATCAGGCGCGCCAAGGTCCAGCGGGTGCCATCCAGGCCCGCTGCGGACCATGCGTTGACGTTCTGCCCGAGCAGCGTGATTTCCTGGGTGCCGCCAGCCACCATCCGCCGGGCTTCGGCCAGAATAGCCTCTGGCGGGCGGCTGACCTCGGCGCCGCGCGTGTAGGGCACCACGCAGAACGAGCAGAATTTGTCGCAGCCTTCCTGCACCGTCAGGAACGCCGTCAATCCCTGGGTCGCGGCCTGGTCGGGCAACGTGTCGAACTTCTCGATGGTGGCGAAATCGGTTTCGATCACGGCCCCGGCGGCGCGGGCGGCGCGTGCCACCATCTCCGGCAGGCGGTGATAGGTTTGCGGCCCCATGACGATGTCGACGTAGGGCGCACGCTGCAGCAAGGCTTCGCCTTCAGCCTGCGCCACGCACCCGGCGACGGCGAGCACGGTCGCCTTGCCCGCGCCGGCCCGCGCATCCTTGATCCGGCGCAGCCTGCCGAGTTCGGAGAACACCTTCTCCGCCGCCCGTTCCCGGATGTGGCAGGTGTTCAGGATCACCATGTCCGCGTCGTCAGGGCTGGGGGTCGGCGCGTAGCCGAGCGGGGCCAGCGTGTCGGCCATGCGGGCCGAGTCATACACGTTCATCTGGCAGCCCCACGTGATGACGTGGAGCAGTTTTGGGTCTGGTCGGGACATTGGACGGTCTTCCGTCGCCAGCGCCGGGCAATCCGGGGGCGAAGCGGGCGTAGATATCGTGGCGAGCGGGCGGGTCAAGGCCGGCAGATATTTCTAGCCTTCTTCAACTTGGGCCCCTTCCAAGGTGCGACAATCTGCCCGGATCGCATGGTGGTCTGTCAAGTGTGGACAAGCATGCCATTTGGCTCCCAATGAGCGTCCAACTTTGACCCCACTCATTGGCAGGTAAGTATGTGAGCGGCTTAGAGTATTGGCAGAGATGGAGGCGTCAGCCTTGGACGCCGACTGGTGTCAATCTTCGAAGCCGATCCACACGATTCGTCGAAGAGCTAAGGCGATCTGCCGCAAAAGCCTCTGTGTACTGCCCTCGTGACCGGGCCGGGCCTGCCGCAGCCTTGGCAAGCGACCGCGGTGCAGTTGCCCAGCCCGTGAGCCGCTGGTGAGGCTATCATTTGGCCTGCTCCTGGCTGCAGCGACCCTGGCTGGTGCTGCCGATGCGGCGCCTACTCCCAACTGCAAGCGGGCCACGACGATGATCGACCACGCGATCTGCGCCGATCCTGGGCTCCGACGAGCGGACGTGGCGATGGGCCAGTCTTACGGTGAGGTGCTGCGCCATACCGATGGCCCAGTGCGGGAGGGGTTCGTCAAACAGCAACGCGCCTGGCTCGGCTCACGCTACAAGGCATGCGCGACGGCATCGTCCGATTGCTTGGCCAAGGCCTATGCCGCGCGGCAAGCCGAACTCGACGCCCTAACGGCGCGGGTCGCAGCGAATGACCTGAACATGCTGAACGATACCGTGCCGCTTGTCCTGTCCGGCTCCTGGGAAGCTGGCGCGCCACGGGTGCTCGGGCGCCCGGCAGCGAACCCACCCATCGATCTCGCCGCCGCTGCAGCCGACGACGGCTTGCCCGGCGCCGGCACAGTGGTGACGGGCGGCCCCGGCAAGCTCTGTTATGGGACTGACTGCTTCGCCGCGGGCCTAGAGCCGATCCGGCTTTCCGCCGTCTACAGCGATGAGAGAGCAGCAGCTCTCGGGATCGAGCCAGGCTCCCCAGCTTACCAGCTGACCTTGACCGCAGTACACGTCATAAGGTTGATACGAAACCGCACCGGGGTGCTGCTAGCGCTTTTCGACGCCTGTGCTCCGCTTCACCAATCATGCGTCACGGCGGCGCAGGGTTGGTCCCCTAGGGACCGGAACGCAGCGATTCGAGCAATCTCAGACGGCCGTCGCTAGCCCTTCCCTGCCGATCAGGCACGGAGGTTCGAGGCACGCGGCGTTGATCTGACGCACCGTCTCTCGGAGAGCGACCAGGCAGCGTTTCAAAGATATGTCGGACCCAAAGAGTAGGTCAGGAGGTCCGGTTGCAGCGGAACCGGAACCGCATTGGGGACCGATTTTGCTCCAGAGGGGGGGGCGACCCCGAGGCGGCCTGTCACGCAATCGACGTTTATTGCTGGCCCGACGTGTTCTAGCGGCTTTGCCGCAGAGCCGCCGCGCCGCCCGCAACGGCGTCCCAGGCGGCCTGAGCGAGCACTTTGCGGTTTGGATACTCCAGGGGGTCCATCGCCGGGTGTACCTTGATGGTGACCCGCATACCCGTCGATTGCGCCAGCCGCCAGAAATGACTGGCCAGGTTCATGTCGCCATACCATGCGAAGATCGCCCGCGTGCTGCGCCGGGTCGGCATGCCACCCAGCCGGTCATAGCAGACGGACAAGGGCTGGATGACCGGCGGCATCTCGCCTTCGGCGATCGAGAAGAAGGCGGAACGGAACGGCAGCACCAGCGTGCCATTTGAACTGGTGCCTTCGGGAAACAGCAGCAGATTGTCGCCTGCCAAGAGGCGGCCGCGCATGTCGTCCCGCTCCCGCCCGGTCGCCCCCCGCTTGCGGGACACGAAGACGGTGCGCCCGAGCCAGGCCACGAGATTGATGCCGGGCCAATTGGCAACGACTGCCTTCGACACGAAACACGCCTTCAGCCTTCCGCCGAGCACGGGAATGTCCAGCCAGGAGGAGTGGTTTGCGATATAGATCACCCTCCGGACGTCACCCGTCACCAGCGGCGCCCCGATCACGCGCACGTCGAGGCCCAGCAGCCAGGCGAACGTGGCCCAGTAAAACGCCGGGAAGGCCACCTTGGCGCGCCCGGGCAACAGCAGCAGCAGCGCCTGCACCGGGCATGAGATCACGGTCCAGCCGACCACGGCAACGCCACGGCGCACGGCCCTTATGCCGCCGGCCACCCGGTGAGCCAGCGGGACATCGTCCGGCCAGAGGCCGGACGCCTCAAGGCCGGAGGTGAACTGCGGCAGATGCGTGCGAGCGGTTGGGCCGAGGGGCACGTCGGGCATGGTCACGCGGCGGAATGATGCATCATCCGACCATGCCACAGTAGGGCGCTGTGTTCGATGGCACGCGCTTATTTGTTCCACGCCCTATCTCGTTTGGGCCGTCAAGACCTGGCAATAACGTCCAAACATGGCAAACGGCCGCACCTTCCGACGTCTGGCGCTTCTTGCGGCCACCGCCATCGTGCTCCGGCCTCCGGCTCATGCGGCCGACCCGCAACCCTACGACGTCAAGATCGCCCCGACCGGCGATACGGGGATCGACGGCGCGCTGCACGACAGTTCCACCCTGATCTCGCTGCAAAAGAGCGCTCCGGTGGGGCCGTTCGCCCTGGTCACCCGCGCCGAGGGAGACAGGGACCGGCTGCAAACCGCATTACACAGCTTCGGCTATTACGATGGCCATGCCACGATCCGCGTGGATGACCGGGCGCTTGACGATCCGGGCCTGCCGGACGCGTTGGCGGCCAAGCCGGCAGGCTCCACGGCTGCGGTCACGATCACAGTCGATCGGGGTCCGCTTTTCCACCTTCGCAATGTGGTGGTGACCGGCCCGGTGTCGGATGCCGATCGCGCTAAACTCGGCATCAACGGCGGCGAACCTGCCATCGCATCGCAGGTTCTGGCGGCCCAAGGCAACCTGCTGGATGCGATGCGCAGCAGCGGCCATCCGCTTGCCAAAGTCAGCGACCCGGACGCGGTCGAAAGCCCGGGCGACCACGTGATCGATGTGACGTTCCACGCAGATCCCGGCCCGCGGGTCGATATCGGCGCGATCACGGTCGATGGGCTGAAAGCCACCAACCAGAGCTATGTCCGTGAGCGCCTGCTGATCCACTCCGGTCAACAGTATGACCCGGGCGCAATCGAAAAGGCCCGCCAGGACCTCGCCGCAGCGGGCATCTTCGGCTCGGTCAGCGCATCCATCCCGGACCGTCTGGCGCCGAATGGCACCATTCCGCTGACGTTCGCCGTCACCGAACGGCCACGACATGCGGTCTCGTTCAACGTCGGTTATTCCACCGACACGGGGCCGATCGCCGGCGCGACCTTCACCTACCGCAACGTGTTCGGCAACGCCGAGACGCTGACCCTGGGCGCTGCGATCACCCAGGCGGAGGTGGGCGCGTTGATCAAGCGGCCCGGCTACAACCTCAATGTGACGTTCACCCAGCCGGACTGGCAGCGCCGCGACCAGACGCTGACCTGGAATGCCGGCTACTTGGACGAGAATCTGTATGCCTACAGCCGCCGTGCCGCGCTTGCCGGTGTAACCCTGAGCCGCAAGCTGACCGACCAGATCACCGGCTCGGTCGGTGTCAGCGGCGTGCAGGAGCGGGTCGAGCAGGAGCTGGTCTTTACCAACTACGAACTGGCCCAGTTGCCGATCGGGCTGACCTACGACAGCACCGGGCCGGACGGGCTGTTCAACCCGACGCATGGCATCAAGGCCAAGCTGACCATCACGCCGACGGAGCCGTTCGGCGGCAATTCTTCGTTTTTCACGCTGGTTCAGGCGACGGGTTCGACGTACGTCAACCTCTCCTCAACCGAAGGCCGCAGCGTCATCGCGGTGCGCGGGACGCTCGGGTCGGCGGTGGGCGCCACGACGTTCCAGATCCCGCCCGATCAGCGCTTCTACGCTGGCGGCAGCGGCACCATCCGCGGCTACGCCTATCAGGCGGCAGGGCCGCAATTTCGCGACTATCGTCCAACGGGCGGCAGCTCCCTGACGGCTGGAACGATCGAGTACCGGCAGCGCTTCGGGGAGAGCTTCGGCGCCGCCGCGTTCGTCGATGCGGGCCAGGTCGGGCGCAGCTCGGCGCCGTTCAACGGCACGCTGTTCGAAGGCGTCGGGGTCGGCGCGCGATACTACACGTCGCTGGGGCCGATCCGGCTGGATGTTGCGGTGCCGCTCGAAAAGCGTCGCAAGGACCAGATCCTGCAGGCCTATATCGGATTGGGACAGGCATTCTGATGCGTATCGTGCTGCGGATCGCCGCATGGATCCTGGCCGTGCTGGTGCTGCTGCCCGTGTTCGCGGTGCTTGCGGCCATCCTGCTGCTCAACCTCGACCCGGGACGCAGACTGGTCGCCCAACTGGCCGGGCAGCTCACCGGCGGGCAGGTCGAAATCGACGGGCTCGCCGGGCGCTTCCCCGATGCGCTGCGGCTGCGGCATGCGGAGGTGCGCGACGCGCAAGGTGCGTGGCTGCTGCTGGATGACGTGGCGCTGAACTGGTCCCCGCTCGCCCTGCTGCATGGGGAGGCGCGCGTCGATCTGCTCCAAGCCGGCCGGGTGCAGGTGCCGAGGCTGCCTGTGTCGTCCACCGCGACGCCCTCGCAACCCGCCAGCAGCCAGCCCTTTTCACTGCCCGTGCGCGTCTCCGTCAGCGAGATCCACTTGCTGCGGGCCGAGATCGGCCAGCCGGTGGCCGGCGCCGCGGCCGTGCTGGCGCTGGATGGCCGCGCCCACCTCGCGTCGCTGCAGGACGGCGATGCCGACGTTGCGATCGACCGGCTGGACTCGCCCGGCAGCTATGAGGTGCACGGCCGCATCGATCCGGCGCATCTGAGCGCCAAGCTTGCCGTGCAGGAGCCGCCGAACGGCCTGATCGCCACGGTTGCGAAGCTGCCGGACATCGGGGCGATCAACCTGCAGGCCAGCGTGGACGGCCCGCGCACCGCGGAAGCCACGCTGCTCAATCTGTCCGCCGGGCCGCTGAAGGCAAGCGCCAAAGGCACGGTCGATATCGCCAATCAGGCCGCCGACCTGGACGTGACCGCCAGCGCGCCCGCGATGACGCCGGCGCCCGGCGTTTCCTGGCAATCGGTTGCGCTCGATGCGCATGTGCACGGCCCGTTCACCACACCGGACGCCACGGGCACGCTGCGGTTGGCCGGGTTGGCCGCCGGCGGCGCTACTGTCGCCAAGCTGTCGGCCGATTTGGCCGGCAACCAAGGCGCAGCCCATCTGAAAGCCACCGCAGAGGGCGTGCGTATTCCCGGACCCAAACCCGACCTGCTCGCGTCCGCCCCCCTGACGCTAGAAGCCGACGCCCGCCTGGACGCGCCTGCCCGGCCAGTGTCCTTCGCCCTGTCCCATCCGCTGCTGCAGGCGAAAGGCACCGCGAACACGGGCGGCGACATCTCGGTCCATGCCGACCTGGCCGCGCCGGACCTTCAGCCATTGGCGGCCGTGGGCGGGGTTGATCTGCAAGGGCATACCCAGCTGGCGGTGACGGCCGCGATGGTGAACGGGACGACCAGCGTCACCCTGGACGGAACGATCGGGGTGACGGGGGGACAGGCGCCGGTGCCTGCCCTGCTGGGCGATACCGCCAAGATCGGCATCAGCGCCGCACTGGCCGGGAGCGACATCACGATCAGCCGGGCACACCTGGCCGGCCGCACGCTCAGCCTCGACGCGAGCGGCGCCGACAAGAGCGGTGTGCTGGATGTCGGCTACAAGATCGGGTTGAGCGACCTTGTAGCCGTCACGCCGACGGTCGAAGGCGCGATCAACCTGGCCGGCACGGCCAAAGGGCCGACGGACAACCTGGCTGTTGCAGCGGAGCTGACGGGCGAGGTGGGCACGAAGGGTGTTCCGAAAGGCCCGGTACGGGTCTCGATCGACGCGAGCGGATTGCCTGGGAAACCTGCCGGAAACATCACTGCCGAAGGCACGCTGGAGGGCTCGCAGCTAAACCTCGCGGTGATTGCGGACCGGGACGCCGCCGGCACGCTGCACGCGACGATCCAAAAAGCCGACTGGAAGAGCCTGCACGCCGACGGAGCGGTCACCATGGCGTCAGGCGCCACGCTGCCGGACGGCAAAATCAATCTGCGCATGACCAGGCTGGACGATCTGCGGGCGATTATCGGCCAGGCGGTCAGCGGCAGCGTGAAAGCATCGGCGGAGCTGGACGCAGGCATCGCCAAGCTCGATTTGGAGGCGGATAGCGCTGGCATCCCCGGCAGTTCCGTGGGACGGGCCGTGCTGAGCGCGCGGGTGAACGACCCCACGACCCACCCCGTCGTCGCCGCGACGCTCGACGCGACCGGCATCCAGGCCAGCGGGATCGGCGGCTCGGCCAAGCTGGCGGTGAACGGGCCAGAGGACGCTCTGGCAGTCCGGCTCAACGCGGCGCTGACCAACCTCGCCGGCGCGGATGCGACCATCGCGACCACTGCGACGGTCAACGTCACCGGCAAGGTGGTGCAACTGGCGTCGTTGACCGCCGACTGGAAAGGCCAGGCCGTGCGACTGCTGGCGCCGGCGCGCGTGAGCTTCGGTGACGGCGTGGCAGTGGACCGGCTGCGCATCGGGCTGCAGCAAGCCGTGCTCGACGTCGCGGGCCGGGCAACGCCCGCGCTGAACCTGACCGCGACCTTGCGCGGCGTCACGCCTGACCTGGCCAAGCCGTTCGCACCCAGCGTGGACGCGGCCGGGGACATCAGCGCGGACGCCCATCTCACCGGAACGCCAGCCGAACCGTCCGGCACCGTCCGGCTGACCGCCACCGGGGTGCGCATGCGCACCGGACCTGCCCGGTCGCTGCCGCCGGCGAATCTGACCACGACGGTTCAACTGCAAGGCAAGGCCGCGGAGCTGGACGCTCGATTGACTGCGGGGCGATCCAACCTGGCCGTGACCGGCCGGGCGCCGCTGGGCGCTGGCGCCTTGGCACTGCGAGCGACAGGCGGCGTGGATCTGGCCATGCTCGACCCGATTCTGGCAGCGCAGGGCCGCCGCGCGCGCGGGCAGGTGACGCTGAATGCCGGGGTGAACGGCACCGTCGCCGCGCCGTTGGTCAACGGCTCGTTGACCCTGGCGAACGGCGAGGTCCAGGATTTCGGCCAGGGTGTCCGGATCAACGCCATCGCCGCGACCATCGAGGGCTCGGGCCAGACGATCCGGGTCGCCAATTTCACTGGTCAGGCCGGTGCGGGGACCATCGGCGCCACTGGCAGCATCGGCCTGCAAGGCGATATGCCGGTCGATCTCACGCTGACGATGCGAAACGCGCGGCCGCTCGCCAGCGACCGGCTGACCGCCGACCTGGACGCCGACCTGGCGGTACGTGGCAATCTCGCGAGCGAACTCGCGGTCGGCGGCAAGATCGCGATCAAGCGGGCGGACATCAACATCCCGGAACACCTGCCGACGTCCATCGCGGTTCTGCCGGTGCGCATCGCGGGCGCGCCGACGCCCCCGCCGCCGAAACCCGGCGCCGTCGTGCGGCTTGACCTGCAGCTCGATACGCCGGGCGAGATCTTCGTTCGGGGACGCGGGCTGAATGCCGTGTTGGGCGGCAGCTTGCATGTGGCGGGAACGACAGCGGCGCCGCAGGTCAGCGGGGCATTCAAGATGCGCAACGGCACCTTCAGCCTGGCCGGCACGACGCTGACCTTCAGCCGCGGCAATATCGGGTTCAACGGCGCCGGCGTAACCAACAAGATCGACCCGTCGCTCGATTTCGAGGCGGATTCGCCGACAACCACGGGCACCGCATCATTGTTGGTGGGCGGGTATGCGAGCGCGCCGAAGATCACGCTGACGTCGTCGCCCCCGCTGCCGCAGGACCAGGTGCTCGCCCAATTGCTGTTCAGGCAGAGCGCGGGCAGCCTGAGCCCGTTCCAATATGCGCAGATCGCGGCAGCCCTGGCGGAGCTGTCGGGCACCACCGGTGGCGGAAGCCCGCTGGAGACGGTGCGCAAGGGGCTCGGGCTCGACCGTCTCTCGGTCGGCGGCGCCACCAACGCCAACGGCTCCGCCAACAATAGCGCTGCAACGATCGAGGCCGGGAAATACGTGGCCAACGGCGTCTATCTGGGCGCCAAGCAGGGCACATCGGGAAACCAGACCCAAGCCGTGGTGCAGATCGACATCTACAAGGGCCTGAAGGCCGAAACCGATGTCGGCGCCGGGTCAGGCGGCAGTACGGTCGGGCTGAGCTACCAGTTCGAGTACTAGCCGCCTTTCGCCAGGCTCAGTACATGTGCTGGCCGCCGTTAATCGACAGCGTGGACCCGGTGATGAAATCTGCGTCTTCGCTCGTCAGGAAGACAACGCCGCGGGCGATGTCGCTGGCATGGCCCAAGCGCCCCATCGGGATGCGGGCGACGATCTTGGTCAGCACGTCCGGCGGCACGGCGCGCACCATCTCCGTATCCACATAGCCTGGCGCGATCGCGTTGACGGTGATGCCGAACCGGGCGCCTTCCTGCGCGAGCGCCTTCGTGAAGCCATGAATGCCGGACTTGGCGGCCGCGTAGTTGACCTGGCCATACTGACCGGCCTGCCCGTTGATCGAACCGATGTTCACGACGCGGCCGAACTTGGCCTGCCGCATGCCGTCGAACGTGAGCTTGCACAGGTTGAAGCAGGATCCGAGATTGGTATCCATCACCGCGTCCCACATGTCGCGCGTCATGCGCGACATGGTGCCGTCGCGGGTGATGCCGGCATTGTTGACCAGGATTTCGACGGGCCCGTGCTGCTCGGCGATCTGTTTGATGGCAGCCTCGCAGGACGAGAATTCGCCGGCGTCGAACTTTACGACGGCGATGCCGGTAGCCTCACTGAAGCGCTTGGCGGCGACTTCGTTGCCGACGTAGCTGGCCACCACCGTGCGTCCGGCTGCGTGCAAGGCCACGCTGATCGCCTCACCGATGCCGCGCGTCCCACCTGTCACCAGGGCTACTCGTGCCATTCAATCCTCCCTCATTGCGGCTGGATGTGCGGTTCGCTCCGCACACCCCCGAGCCATCAGTCTCACCCGCCACTGGGTAGAGCGCAACGCGCCTACCGCAATGAGTTACGTCGAATTCGAACTCACCGCATCCCGACGCCTAGCGCTCGACGCACATCGCCACGCCCATGCCACCGCCGATGCACAGCGTCGCCAAGCCCTTATGGGCGTCGCGGCGCTTCATTTCGTGCAACAGCGTGACCAGCACGCGGGCGCCCGACGCGCCGATCGGGTGGCCGATCGCGATCGCGCCGCCGTTCACGTTGACCTTGCCGGTGTCCCAACCAAGGTCCTTGTTCACCGCACAGGCCTGCGCGGCGAAGGCTTCGTTTGCCTCGATCAGGTCGAGCGCATCGACCTTCCAGCCGGCACGCTCCAGCGCCTTGCGGCTGGCGGGGATCGGCCCCGTGCCCATCACGCTCGGATCAACCCCGGCCGTGGCAAAGCTGGCGATGCGGGCGAGCGGCGTCAGCCCGCGGCGAGATGCCTCTGCGGCGGACATCACGACAAGCGCGGCCGCGCCATCGTTGATCCCGCTGGCGTTGCCGGCCGTCACCGTCCCGTCCTTCGCGAAGGCAGGGCGCAGCTTGGCCATCATCTCCGGCGAGGAGTCGTGGCGGATATACTCGTCCTCCGTCACGACCGTGTCGCCCTTG
>CAZZVB010000073.1:0-18691 GCA_964657445.1 uncultured Burkholderiaceae bacterium
GGGTCCGGCAGGGTGTGCCACTCGATGCGGTCAAAATGGGCAATGCGAGGCCCTGCGGTGAAGCTGGCCACGCCGTCTTGGCGCGGGACGTAGCCGGCGAAGCGCTTATAAACAGCTAGCGACCCGGCGACCCGCTCGTCCGGCGCCCAGGCAAACGGGCCGCTGCCGATCAGCTCGGAGACCGGGTGCGCGGCCGGGGTCGCGGCCAAACGCGCCGGCATGATGGCGGGAATGTAGCCCGTGGTGCGCGCCAGGGCGGCCGGCAGGAAGGGGAATGGCCGCTTCAGGCGGAACTGCACCACCGTGTCGCTGGGCGCCGATAGCTCATCGGTCGCGGCCAGCAAGGCGCCGCCGAAGGGGTCACGGCTCATCCAGCGGTTCAGGCTGGCCACGACGTCGCGCGCCAGCACGGGCGTGTTGTCGTGGAAGCGCAAGCCGTCCCGCAAGGTCAGGCGCCAGGTGGTCTTGTCCTCGTCGACATCATGCCCGGCGAGCATTTGCGGGCGTGGCGTCAATGTCTCGTCCAGCCCGTAGAGGGTATCGAAGACGATGTGCGTGTGGGTCCGGGTCACCAGGCCCGTGGTGACCATGGGATCGATGATGGCGAGGTCGGTGTAGGGCACGAAGCGCAAGGTCGAGGCGCCCGCCGCCCGGGTGATCGCGGGGGTAGCCAGCAAGGCGGCCGATCCGCGCAGGAAGTCACGACGATCCATCGGGCATCTCCGCCGCTGTTGCTGCGTTCGTGCAACCGATATGCCACTCCTGGATCGGGGGGCTAACCTGGAGAACGCCGGACCAATGACCAAGGTGCTGATCGACGGCTACTTCCTGGAAAAGCCCTATGGCTTCGGACGGTTCATCTCCGAACTTTGCCGCGCCCTTGGGTCGTCCACGTCGGGGCTCGACTTCATCGTCGCGGTGCCGAGCCGGATCGATCCAGCAACCTTGCCGAGCTACCCAGCCATTCGCTGGCAACCGTTGGCCGACGCCAATTTCATCGTGTGGGAGCAATTCAGTATCCCGCGGCTCGCCCGCTCGCTCGGCTGCAAACTAATTCATTTCCCCTACAACACGAAGGCGTTGCGGACGGGCGGGGTGCCGACGGTGGTGACGGTGCATGACCTGATGTTCCTGGACGAGCACAAGCCGCTCCGCCGGCCGAAGGATTTCGTCGCCTCCCGCTACAGCAAGTTCGTTTTCCGCAACGGCACCAGCCGGCTAAAGAAGCAGCGCGGGGACTCCGTGGTCGCCGTCAGCAACACGACGCGCAAAGCGCTGGAGGCGCTGGGCATCGAGGCGACGACGGTGTTCAACACGGTGGACGGTTTCGTTGCCACCTGCATGCCCAAGACGAAGGCGGAAGCGCCTCGCCCATACCTATTCCACCGCGGCGGCTTCGCCGAACACCGCAACACCGGCCGCGTCATCGAGGCGTTCAAGCTGGCGCGGCCCCGCATGGATGACACGGTGCTGAAGATCGTCGGTGCCCCGGGCGGCGCCGAGGTGTGGCACACCCAGGGAGATGCCACGATCGAGTTCCTGCCCCGCATTTCCGACGCGGAGCTGGCGTCGGTGTATCAGGGCAGCGTCGCCGTTGTCGCAACCAGCCTGTTCGAAGGCTTCGGCCTGCCCGTGATCGAAGGCTTCGGCTTCGGCGCGGCGGTTATCACCTCGACGGTCGATCCGCTGGCCGAAGTCGCCGGCGACGCAGCCATGCTGGTTTCCCCTGTCAGCGCATCGGAGATCGCCGAGGCCATGGTATCGCTGCGGCAGGATAAATCGCTTAGGTCTGGCCTTATCGCGCGTGGCGAAATCCGGAAGGCGGTGTTTTCGAGCGCGCAGATGGCGGACGGGATGACGAAGGTTTACCGGAGCGCTTTGAGTCGCTGATGCTGTGCGTGCGTCATGGTCGCGTGATAGCAGCTGCGGCTTGGGCTTTCAGCGCAGCCGTAAACTTCGGTCGTATTTCCTCGAACAGGTCTGATATCCTGACAGCGGCGCGTTGGGCAATCAGCTATTCGCGCCATCCTCCATCACCCGCGCAATCTCACCCGACGACAGCAGCCCGACCTCGGCGATGAACACCAGCCGTGCCTTAGGCGCACCCGGCGGGCGCGGCCCGGCCGGGGCCAAGGTGGCTCGCCCCGCGGCGAACTGCAGCAGGTAGTGGCGGCCCGGCGGGTCCACCGCCTCGAACAGGCCTTTGGCGCGGACCAGCTTGGGGGCGAGCCGGCTGATCGCGGACTGCAGCCGAGGCAGCGATAGCGGCGTGTCGGACGTCCAGCTCAGCGTCTCAAACCGGTCGGCGGCCGGGCGCCGGCGGCCGGGGTCGCGCGGCGCCGGCGAACGATCCGGATCGCCGGGCAACAGCAGCATGACAGGCACCTCGCCATGCAGCGCGTCCACCACGATCGCCGCTTGTTTGAGGGCCTTCACCGCGTCACGCACCGTCGCCAGCCCGGCACTGTGCGCAAGATCCGTCTTGGTCAGCGCCACCACGTCCGCGGCCCGAACCTGGGACCGCAGCAACGGATCACTCAGCGACGCAGCGGGCGCTGTCGCGTCCACCACGCAGAGCACGGTCTCCAGCGGCGCCTCCCGCCAGATCACAGGGTCCATCAGGTTGCGCACGATATCGGCTGGGTCTGCGACGCCGCTGGTTTCGATCACGATCGCATCCGGGCGGGGGTCCCGGCGCAGGATGGCGGCCAGCGTGCGCAGCAGGTCGCCCTCCAGCGAGCAGCAGATGCAGCCATTGGCCAGGCTGATCACGCCATCGCTGGCGCCCGCGATCAGCTCGGCATCGATGTTGATCGCGCCGAAATCGTTCACCACGGCGGCGATCCGCCGTCCCCCGGCATGCGCCAGCAGGTGGTTCACCACCGTGGTCTTGCCCGCCCCCAGGAATCCGGCGACCAACAGGATCGGGACGGGCACGTCGGGTCAGCCGCCGGCGACGGGGCGCCGCACCGGCTGGCCGGGACGCGCGGCGACGTCCATCACGCCATCCGCGATCACCGGGTGGCCGCTGACGATCAAGTGCCGCACGCCTTCCGCTGGGCGGTTCATCGCGGTGAACTCCGACTTGTCGGACAGCGCCTCGAAGTCGAACACCACCACGTCGGCGTCCGCGCCCGGCTTTAGCCGCCCCTTGGCCGCCATCGCGGGCGTGCTGGCCTGTAGGATCTCCGCCGGGATCAGCGTGCACTTCCGGATCCCGTCCAGCAGCGACACCGCCTGCCGCTCCCGCACCCAGTGACGCATGAAGCGCGTGAAACACCCGGCGGAGCGGGGGTGGGAGGTCGCATCCTCCGGCAGCGGCCAGGCGTCGCCGGTGTAGGTCGAGCCATCCGGCATGGACCAGGGCATCGCATCCGACGCAATGGCGCCGCCAGGATACAGCACCGAGAGGTCGAGCAAGGTGCGGTGATGCTCGTTGTTCTCGGTGTCCAGGATGTGCCACAGCACCAAGGTCGAGGGTTCCTCCGCCTGCGCGGCCAGCAATTCCTCGCGGTCGCGGAAACGGTGCCCGTCGGTGACACGCTGCACCGCGTCATATCCCGTGCCGTTGCGCGCCTCGAAGTCCGGCTCGTTGAAGAACGCCGCGGCCAGCACGGTGGAGCCGGTGCCATATGGATAGGCCTCGACCGTGATCGGCAGGCCCTGCTCCTGCGCCTTGGCGACCAGCTTGGCGCAGCGCTCCACGTCCGTTTTGCTGGAGCTGTTGAAGTGGCAGATGTGCATGTGCGCGCCCGTAGCGCCGGCATAGCCGATCAGCCGGACGTAGGCCTCGGCCGCGCTTTCCGGATCGATGCGCGACATGTAGGCGACGTGGGTGAAGGTCGGCACGTTGTGCGCGAAGGCGAGCTGGCAGACTGCCGTCAATTCCTGCACGCCGGCGCCGGGTGCGTAGGCGTTCAGGATGCCGATGCCAATGCCGCCTTCGTCCAGCCCTTGCCCGAGGCGGTCCAGTATGCCGGCGGTTTCCGCCTCGCTGGCCACGTTCTCCACCCAGCGGCGATCCCGCATGGCGCGGCCGAACGCCTCCAGCGACGACTCCTCGTTAGACCCGGTCATGGCGCCGATGCGGGCGAACGCCCAGTTGGTGGATGCGCCGTAGTTCAGCACGCGGCCCTGCGCGGCCTGGCGCTTGTACCACGACCCGACCGGCATGACTCCCGCCTCCAGGTCCAGAGTGGTGGTCACGCCGTCGAACGCCTGCATGCGGTCGGCGGGAATGGACTGGCCGTGCGCATGCAGGTCGATGAAGCCGGGCGCCACCACCAGCCCGGTGGCGTCGATCACGCGCTCGGCCCCGCCAAGCCCGGTGCCGACAGCGGCGATCTTGCCGTCCAGCAGGGCCACGTCGCCGACTGCGTCCATCCCGCTGGCCGGGTCCACTACCCGGCCGCCGCTGATCATCACCCCGCCCATGCCGTCCCTCCACCTAACTATCGCTGCCGCTAGGGCAGAACGTCACCACTGGTCTAAGCCATACCAAGCCGAATAGCCGAATTCGCAGGGCGAGCCGCCACGATAGTGTGCGTCCTTCCTAGAATGATGGTTGCGGTTGATGTCCCAGGCCCTACAGACCGAGAACAGCCTTCGTCCAGATACCGTCGAGGACGTCTCAACGCTATTCGATCGTCGTCGCCCGGGCCGAATGGACGTCAGCCCGTCCCTCGTCGGCCTGCTTCGTGAGCCCGCCCTGGGGCAACCCGACGATAGCGACGCTGGCGAAGCGTTCCACCTGCATGACCCAGTCGCACCCCTAAAGGGCATTCTGCTGGGTGTGGCGCTCTCGATCCCGCTTTGGGGGCTGCTGATCTTTGCCGGCTACGAAATCTTCTCGTAAGTCCGGTCAGGTCTGCAACAGCGACCGCGCCAAAGCATCCTTCCAGCCGGCATATTTCGCCTGCCGGACCGCTTGCGGCATCGACGGGGTGAACCGCCGTGCCGCCGCCCATTTAGCCGCCTGGACCGACGTGTCCGGGTATAGTCCGACCGCCATGCCGGCCAAGTAAGCGGCGCCCAGCGACGTCGTCTCGAGGCAGCTTGGCCGGTCCACCGGGGCGGCCAACATGTCGGCGAGGAACTGCATCGTCCAGTCGCTCGCCGTCATGCCGCCATCGACGCGGATCACCGTCGCGTCGAAGCCAGTCCAGCTTTCGCCGAGGTCGGCCCGCATCGCGTCCAGGAGGTCGCGGGTTTGATAGGCGACGCTCTCCAGCGCGCTGCGGGCGAGTTCGCGCCGTGTCGTGCCGCGGCTCATGCCAACCAGCAGGGCGCGCGCCTCACTGTTCCAATGCGGCGCGCCCAGGCCCACGAAGGCCGGCACGAAATACACCTCCTGCGCCGGGTCGGCGGTTTCAGCCAACTCGCCGGTATCGGCCGCCGTGGCGATGAGGCCGAGCCCGTCGCGCAGCCACTGCACCGCGGCGCCGGCGACGAAGATCGATCCTTCCAACGCGTAGGTCCGCACCCCGCCAAGCTGGTAGGCGATGGTGGTCAGCAGGCGGTGGCTGCTGGCGATTGCGGTGGTTCCCGTGTTCAGCAGGGCAAAGCAGCCGGTGCCATAGGTCGATTTGACCATGCCGGGCTGGAAACAGCCCTGGCCGATCAGCGCCGCCTGTTGATCGCCGGCGATACCGCAGATCGGTATTTCCCGGCCTAGATGCGATGCCGCTGCCGCGCCAAACCGGCCCGCACTGTCAGACACGTCCGGCAGCATCGCCCGGGGAACGCGAAACAGGGCCAGCATCTCGTCGTCCCAGCGGCCGCGATGGATGTCGAACAGCAAGGTGCGCGACGCGTTGGTGGCGTCGGTCGCATGCACCGCGCCGTTAGTCAGGCGCCATAGCAGGAAGCTATCCACGGTGCCGAAGGCCAGATGGCCCGCCTCTGCCGCCGCCCGCGCCCCCTCTACAGTGTCGAGGATCCAGGCGATCTTGGTGGCGGAGAAGTATGGGTCCAGCCGCAGGCCGGTGCGGGCGGTCACCAGGGGGCCAGCGCCCTCCTGCTCCAGCCGGGCGCATTCGGCGGCGGTGCGGCGGTCCTGCCAGACGATGGCGTTGTGGATGGCGCGCCCGGTCCGCCGGTCCCACACGACGGCGGTTTCGCGCTGGTTGGCGATCCCGATCGCGGCGATATCGGCAGCCCCGATGCCTGCCCTGGCGAGCGCATCTTGGGCGGTGGTGAGGGCGCTGGACCAGATCTCCTCAGGGTCATGCTCGACCCAGCCGGGCCGCGGATAGATTTGGCCGAACTCGAGTTGCGCCGTCGAGACGGGCATGGACGACTCATCGAACACCATGCTGCGGGTCGATGTGGTGCCCTGGTCTATCACCAGGATATGCCGTGCCACGCTTTGTTGGGCCCTATCCCGAGCCATGTCTTGATATCCCACCAGCCGTTCCCGCACCACCATGGCTAGGCGAGCCAACCCTATTAGGCCGCGGGGATTGCGATCCTATGCTGCAACCAATCCCTCCTGCAAAATCACCTTCATCGCCGCGTCGATCTCTGTGATCTGCGCGGCTGACAGGCGCAGCCCGAGCTTGCTGCGCCGCCAGACCACGTCCTCGGCGGTGCGTGCCCATTCGTGGCGGGCGAGGTAACGGAGTTCCGCCTCGGTCAGCGTCGCGCCGAAATCCCGGCCGAGATCGGCGGTCCGCGCCGCATCACCCAGCAAAACGCCGGCGCGCGTGCCATAAGCACGCACAAGCCGGCGAACCATGGGCGCGGGCAGGAAGGGATAACGTGCAGCCACGCTCCCCACCTGGTCCTCGAAGGCGTCGGTCGCGAAATTCCCGCCCGGGAGTGGGTGCAGCCCGGTCCAGCCCGTCTGGCGGCTGGTTGCCGCCGGCAAATGAGGCGCCAACTGAGCCAGCGCCGCTTCGGCGAGGCGGCGGTAAGTGGTGATCTTGCCGCCGAACACCGACAGCAAAGCGGCGGACCCAGCGGGCGCATCCAGCGTCAGCACGTAGTCGCGCGTCGCCTCCTGCGCCGCGGTCGATCCGTCATCATACAGCGGGCGGACACCGGAATAGGTCCACACCACCATGTCCGGGGTGACCGGACGGCGAAGATAGGCGCTGGTTGCCTCGCACAGGTACTCGATCTCCGCTCGGCTGGCCTGGATGCCAGCCGGATCGCCTTCGAAATCTTGGTCGGTGGTGCCGATGAGCGTGAAGTCGCGCTCGTACGGGATCAGAAAGAAGATCCGGTTGTCGGCGTTCTGGAAAATATAGCAGGAGTCGTGCTCATACAGGCGGGGCACCACGATATGGCTGCCCTGGACAAGCCGCACCCCGGTGCGTGCGTTCGACCCGATGACGCCCGCCGCCACGTTGGACACCCAAGGGCCGGCTGCATTCACCAGCGCGCGTGCCCGGATTGTCCGCACTCCGCCGCTCGCGTGGTCCCGCACGTCGAGCACCCAGGCCTCACCCTCCCGCCGCGCGGACACGCAACTCGTCCGCGGTGCGATGGTGGCGCCCTTGTCCGCGGCATCGCGCGCATTGAGCACGACGAGGCGCGAATCCTCGACCCAGCAATCCGAGTATTCGAAACCGAGCGAGAACTCCGGCTTGAGGATGGCGCCGGCCGGATCGTTGCGAAGCCGTACGGTCCGGGTCGGCGGCAGACCTTTTCGGCCACCAAGATGGTCGTAGAGGAATAGGCCAAGCCTTAGCAGCCAAGCCGGGCGGAGCTTGCGATGGTGCGGCAGCACGAAGCGCAAGGGCCAGACGATGTGTGGCGCAATGCCCCACAGCACCTCCCGCTCCATCAATGCCTCCCGCACCAGGCGAAACTCGTGGTGTTCGAGGTAGCGCAGCCCGCCATGGACCAGCTTGGTGGACGCGCTGGAGGTGCCGGACGCAAGATCGTCGCGTTCGCAGAGGTAAACCGACCAGCCGCGCCCGGCGGCGTCTCGGGCGATGCCGCAGCCATTGATGCCCCCACCGATGATGGCGAGATCGTAAGCGTCCTCGGTTATGGCCATCCTGCCCCTGCTCAGCCTCAAGCTTGCCATTGGCGGCGCGTCAAAGAAAGTACACCACCGCGGTATCCGGTTCGCTGGCGTGGACACGTGCCCGTGCTTAAACTCCGCGGACACGGACAGGAGCGCCCGGCCATGTCTCGCGTGCAAGACGAATCCTTGATCGCCGGCACGCACAAGGACGTCATCGTCGGCGTGGCCGCTCCACTCGGTGAGCGGCCGGACCAGGGTACCGTCGCCGAGGTTTTCACCGCCTTCCTGCGGCTGGGCCTGACCAGTTTTGGCGGCCCGGTCGCGCACCTTGGATACTTCCGCGCGGAGATCGTCGGCCGCCGCCGCTGGCTGGATGAGGCGGTCTATGCGGATATCGTGGCGCTGTGCCAGTTCCTGCCCGGCCCGGCCAGCAGCCAGGTCGGGGTCAGTCTCGGCATCCTGCGTGCGGGCGTGCCCGGCGGGCTGGCGGCGTGGCTCGGCTTCACGCTGCCATCCGCCATCGCGCTCATCCTGTTTGCCTATGGCGTGGGGATAGCCGGCGATGTCAGCCATGCGCCCTGGCTGCACGGGCTGAAGATCGTGGCCGTGGCGGTCGTGGCCCAGGCGGTCTGGGGCATGGCGCGCAACCTCTGTCCGGACCGGCCGCGCGTGACCCTGGCACTTTGCGCCGCCATTCTCGCCCTGGCGGTGCCGACATCATTGGGGCAGGTCGCCGTGATCGCCGCCGGCGGCCTGATCGGCTGGCGGTTGTTCCGTGAACCGGCGCGCACGGGGGACGTCACGCTCGGCATCACGTTGAGCCGCACCGGGGCGATTGCGTCGTTGTGCGCGTTTGCAGTGCTTCTGATTGGCTTGCCGCTTCTGGCGGCTGGAGCGGGCAGCCATGCGCTCGACCTGTTCTCCCGATTTTACCGCTCGGGGTCGCTGGTGTTCGGCGGCGGGCACGTGGTGCTGCCGTTGCTGCAGGATGCGGTCGTGCCGCCGGGTTGGATCGGCGCAGATCGGTTCCTCGCCGGGTATGGCGCCGCACAGGCGGTGCCGGGCCCGCTGTTCACCTTCGCTGCCTATCTCGGGGCGGCGATGACGCCCAGGCCCAACGGCTGGGCAGGCGGCTTGCTGTGCCTGGCCGGCATCTACCTGCCGTCCTTCCTGTTGCTGCTGGGGGTGCTGCCGTTCTGGGACGGGTTGCGCCGGCGGACGGACGTCCAGGCGGCGCTGCGCGGAGTCAATGCAACGGTCGTCGGCCTCCTACTCGCCGCGCTCTACAACCCGGTCTGGACCAGCGGCATCCAGTCACCGCGAGACTTCGCCCTCGGGCTGGCGGCGTTCCTGCTGCTGGTGTTCTGGAAGGTGCCGCCTTGGCTGGTCGTCCTGCTTGGCGCGGGAACTACCTCGGCACTGTCCTGGGTGTAGGTTGGCAGGGCGGCAGCACAGAAAGGAGACACGGCGATGTCACAGAAGACCCGGACCGCACGGCGCACCCTGGGGCAGAGCGATCTGGCCGTATCGGCGGTCGGGCTTGGCTGCATGTCCCTCTCTGGCATCTATGGCGCGGCCGACGATGCGCAGTCCGAGGCGCTGATCCAGCACGCGCTCGACCAAGGCGTGAACCACCTCGACACCTCCGACATGTATGGCTGGGGCCATAACGAGACGGTGGTTGGCCGCGCCATCAAGGGGCGGCGAAGCGACGTGGTGCTGGCGTCGAAGTTCGGCCAGGTTCGCCGCGATGTTGGGGCCAACGGCGTGGACGGCCGGCCGGAGTACGTGGCGCAAGCCTGCGACGCCAGCCTGGCCCGTCTAGGGGTCGAGGTAATCGACCTGTATTACCAGCATCGCGTTGACCCGGCGGTGCCCGTGGAAGAGACGGTCGGCGCAATGGCGCGGCTGGTCGAGCAGGGTAAGGTGCGCTTCCTCGGCTTGTCGGAGGCGCATCCGGACCGTATCCGCCGCGCCCACGCCGTGCACCCCATCGCGGCAGTGCAGACGGAATACTCGCTGCTGTACCGGCAGGAGGCGGAGGAGACCCGCCGCCTTACCACGGCACTGGGCATCAGCTTCGTCGCCTATTCGCCGCTTGGGCGGGGCTTCCTGACCGGCGCGATCCGCTCGCTCGACGACATCGATGGGCGGCGAGCGGCCCACCCGCGCTTCCAGGCGGCGAATTTCGCCACCAACCGCGCGCTGGTGGCGGCGGTGGAGGCCCTGGCTGGCGCCAAAGGCTGCACGCCGTCCCAGATCACGCTGGCCTGGCTGCTCGCCCAGGGCGATGACGTCGTCACCATTCCCGGCACCCGCTACCCGGCACGGCTGGACGAAAATATGGGCGCGCTCGACATCACCCTGACTCCGGAGGAGGTAGCAGCGCTTGCCGCCGCCGTGCCGCCGGACGCCGTGGCAGGTACACGCTACCCGGCGGGAGGCATGGCAGGCGTTTACGTCTGACCAGGCGGCGGCTCATATGCAGTGGAGGTCGAGCGCAGTTCGGCACGTTGACGAGACGATTGCGAATGATGCGAAAACGACTTGATCTTACGGTCGTGTTCCAGGAAAGTCGTTGCGCAGGTGTTCGCACCGAAAATGGCTGGCGTGCGTAAAGACATTTCTGGATGCTTACAGCATGCGAAGCCTGCCAACTGGCACTGTCCTGGCTGCGCTGTGTCTGCTCGCCGCGTGCGGTCCAACGCCGGAGCAGCAGGCCGCCATGGACGCCGCCCAGCGTTTCGACGACCAGAACCGTTGCATGAGCTATGGCTTCCAGGCCGGGACGGACGCGTTCGCCCACTGCATGATGAACACAGCGACCCAGCGTGACGCACAGCAGGCCGCCGATCGCCGCGCCGCAGCCGCGCGGCAGGCGGCCGCCGACCGGCAGGACGCCGTGCTCAAGGCCCAGAAAGACGCTGCCGACCGTGACGCCTGGGACCGGACGACTCACCAAGGCGCCTACTCCGGCGGTTCGTGGGGCGCTTCCGCCACTTCGTCACCGCCATTCGCAAGCCCGGTGGACGCGGTGCGCAACTCCATACAGTCCGACATGGACAAGATGGACCGCGCCGGGATGCTGACCCCATGAGCAGACGTCTCGCCTTGGCGATCCTGATGCCCCTGCTCGCCGGGTGCGATCTTTCGTCGTTGCCGCACGGCAACTTGCCGATGCCGGGCATGAGCGGCGGTCCCGGCTTCGGCAGCTCTCCGTTCAATGACAGGAATTACGACCCGAACCCACACAGCGCGTCCGACGACGCGCAGCGCGCCGCCTACCAGCAGCATCAGCAGGAGCAGATCGATGCTCAGCGCGCCAGCGCAATGCCCGACCTCAGCCAGATGCGCTGCACGAGCAGCGGCACGTCAACCAGCGGCCCGAACGCAGGCAGCTTCTCGTCCAGTTCGTCCTGTCATAACTAAGCCGTAAGAGAACCTGCCGCGTTGCTCCGGATCGCCGCGCCTTTGCTCACGATGACGTTCGCTAAACCCAGCGCCAGGTGTTGACGTTCCAGGCGTTCACCCGGACGTTGATGTTCGGCGTGTAACCGGTCAGCCCCGCCTTGGTGCCTTCCGTGACGACGTATTCGAAGATCGGCAGGAACGGTAAGTTCTGCCGCAGCAACGATTGCACGCCGCGATACGCGACGGTCCGCTTGGCGCGATCGAGCGTTGTCGCCCCTTCCTGCAGCAGGTCGTCCAGCTGCGAGTTGGCATATTGCATCGTGTTCGACCCGGAACCGCCCTGCGCGGCGATCGCCTTGCTGCTGAAGTAGTCGTTCGCCGATGGATCCGGGCCCGTCATAAAGTTCAGGCCAACGATGGCAGTTTCGAAATGCGACTGTATCCAATAATCGCCCCACATGACGGCGGCCGGGAGATTCTTGATCGTCATTCCAGCGCCGATATCCTGCCAATTCTGCTGCAGCAGCTGCTGGGCCTGTTCGCGAAGATGGTTGCCGGCGGTTGTGGAGTTGGTGAACTGCAGCTTCACCCCGTCCTTCTCACGGACGCCGCCCGCCCCGGCCTTCCAGCCTGCCGCGTCCAGCACCGCCTTGGCCTTGTCCGGGTCATAAGCCTGTTTCGGCAGGTCCGGGTCGAACGCCCACGAACCCGGCGGCAGATAGGACTCAGTCGGTTTCGGCAGGCCGTAATAGAGTTCGTCGATGATGCTCTTCTTGTCCATGCTCAGGTAGAGCGCCTGCCGAACCGCCGGGTCCTTGAACTGCGGCAGGCCGAGATTGAAGTAGAAATTCTCGATGCTCGATGTCGGGATCTGCACGATCGTGCGGTTAGGCAGCGCCTTCGCTTCCTGGTAATGGTCCGCGGAGATGCCTTGCAGGCCGATATAGTCGATGTCGCCGGTGCGGAACTGGGTGTAGAGCACCGTGAGGTCCGGGATGTATTTGTAGATCACCCGCTCCAGGAACGGGCCTTCGCCAAAATAGGCTTCGTTGGCGGCAAGGGTGATGTGGTCGCCGGGCACGCGCTCAGCCCATTTGAACGGCCCGGTACCAACCGGCGCGCGCAGGAACGGGGAGGATCGTGGGTCGCCCTGCCCGGCCAGCAGATGCTGCGGCACGATCCAGGTCCAGGCCAGGATCGACACGTAGGGCGAGAACGGCTTGGCCATCTTCCACGTGATCTCGGTCGGCGAGACGACCGCGATGTCGCGCAGCAGTTCATGGCCAGACCGGCTGCCCGCGGGGAAATTCTTGTCGTTGATCAGGTCGAAGGTGAACTTCACGTCGTCGGCGGTGAACGGCTTGCCGTCATGCCAGGTGACGCCCTCGCGCAGCTTGACCTTCCAGGACAGCCCATCCTCCGACACGCCGCCATTGGCGACGGAGGGAACTTCTACGGCCAGGCGGGGCAGGAAGTTGCCTGCCGGATCGACCGCCCAGAGCGGGCTGAACAGCGACATGTAAATGCCGTCATCCACCTCGATATGCGGCAGCAGCGGGTTGAACACCGTCGGTTCCTGCGAGTAGCCGATGATGACCTGGCCGCTGGGCTTAGGCTTGGCCTGTGCGCGTGCGCCTGTGCCGATCAGCGGCAGCGTGGCGCCGGCGATGCCGAGTTGGAGGACGCTACGGCGCGGCAGGCCGGCGGAGGCGGAATGCTCTGTCATGGTCGGCTCCTACGGGTGAATATCAGGCGGGCGCTTCCACAACGATGGGCGAACCGTCGCTGAAGCGGGAGAAGCGGAACGGCGCCGGGTCCACCAAAGGCGGCGCACCGGTGACGAGGTCGGCGGCGAGGCGTCCGGCGGCAGGCCCGATGCCGAAGCCGTGGCCGGAGAACCCGGTTGCGATCACCAGGCCCGGCATGGAGTCCACCGGGGAGATAACCGGCACCGCGTCCGGCGTGACGTCGATCAGCCCGGCCCATTGCTGCACGATCTGGGCGTCGCGGAAAGCCGGAAACACGGCCTTCAACGATTTCATTGCGCCATCGTTGATGCTGTCCACCGGGTCAGGATCGAGCGTGCGGGCCTCCTCGAACGGGCTCGCCTTGTCGAGCGCCCAGCGGCGCGGCGTGCGCAGTTCCGTCATGAAGCGGTTGTCCAGCCGCAAACGCAGCGCCTTTCGCGTGGCCTTCGCCGCCGGCGTGAACTCGCGGAAGAAACGCAGCGTGTCCGGTACGATCGGCACGATGTTGGCCGAGCCGTTCGCGATGGTGTAGCCGCCATCCATGCGCTTGCGGTAGGCGAACTGGCCGGTCCAGGCCGACACATCCGGTGCGCCCGATATCGGCGCCGTGCGCAAGACGGACGACCGCACCTTCAACTGCGGCAGCCGCAAGCCGAGGCTGCCGGCGAACAGGCGGGACCATGCGCCGCCCGCGAGCACGACGCCCTCGCAGGCGATGCGGCCATGCTCCGTCACCACACCGGCGATGCGCCCGGCCGCGAGGTCCAGCCCGCGCACGGCGCAGTGCGTCAGGATCACGGCCCCGGCTTGCTGGGCAGCGCGGGCGATGGCGGGGCCGGCCTTCTGCGGCTCCGCACACCCATCATCGGCGGTGTAGAGCCCGGATTGGTAGCGTTTCGTCGCCCCCGGCATCAGCGCCGCCAGTTCGTCGCCCGCGACCAGGCGTGACGCCATCTGGTAAGGCCGGGCGCGCTCCAGCCAGGCTTCATGCGCGGCGCGCCCTTTGTCGTCGTCGCTGGCATACAGCACGCCGCACTCGCGCCAGCCGGTTTCGCCGCCGACTGTGCGGTTCATGTCCTTCCACATTCGCAGCGCCTCGATGATCAGCGGGATCTCCCGCTGGTCACGCCCGGTCTTGCGCACCCAGCCCCAGTTGCGGCTGGACTGCTCGCCGGCCAGCTCGCCCTTCTCGCACAGCGTGACGGCGACACCGGCCTTGGCGAGGGCGAGCGCGGTGGAGATGCCGATGATGCCGCCGCCGATCACGACGATGCCGGTACGGGTGGGCTGGCGGTCGTCGGGGATGAACGGGTCTATGTTTGGGCCCAAAGGTGGCTCCTAAGTATGTGCGGTTGGCCCCTCACCCGGCCCTCTCCCGGAGGGAGAGGGTGTTTTGCCGTGGGCTGGACACAGGGGCGGCCAGAGTCAGATCGTCGCGGATGCAGGCTTTCCAGTGACCCGGCTCGACCTCGCGCAGCTCCGGCACCTCCCCGGCGCAGCGCGGCTGCGCATACGGGCAGCGGGTGCGGAAGGTGCAGCCGGTGGGGGGTGCGATGGGGCTGGGCACGTCACCTTGCAGCAAGATGCGCTTTTGCCGGGCCGCCGGATCAATTGTAGGCACGGCGGAGAACAGCGCCTCGGTGTAGGGGTGGCGCGGGCCGGTGAACAGCGCCGCCGTCTCTGCCAATTCCACGATGCGGCCCAGGTACATGACTGCGACCCGGTCGGAGATGGTGCCCACCACCGCCAGGTCATGCGCCACGAACAGGATGGTCAGGCCGAGCCGTTCGCGCAGATCGAGCAGCAGGTTCACCACCTGCGCCTGCACCGACACATCCAGCGCGCTGACCGGTTCGTCGGCGACCAGCAGTTCCGGATTGGCCATCAACGCGCGGGCGATGCCGATGCGCTGACGCTGGCCGCCGGAGAACTCGTGCGGGTAGCGGTCGGCCGCCGCCGGGAATAGTCCCACCAGCTCCAGCGCCTGCTCGACCCTGGCGCGGCGCTGCGGGCGGGTCAGCGCCGGCTCGTGCACCAGCAGCGGCGTGGAGAGCAGCCGCTCGACGCTCATGCGCGGGTTGAGCGAGCCGAACGGATCCTGAAACACCAACTGCATGTGCCGCCGCACCGGGCGGAGCTGACGCCGGGTCAGGTGGGTGATGTCGGCGCCGCGGAAGTGGATGCTGCCGCTGGTGGGCTCGGTCAGGCGCATCAGGGTGCGGCCGACGGTGGTCTTGCCCGAACCGGACTCGCCGACCAGGCCGAGCACCTCACCCCTGAAAATGTCGAACGACACGCCATCCAGCGCGCGGATGTGCTCGCGCTGGCGGAACGGGGTACGCCGCGGCAGGGCGAACCATTTGCTGAGGCCGCGGACCCGCACCAATGCCTCGCTCATGCCGCGATATCCCGCCAGCGGGCGCAGCGTACCTGATGCTCTTGCGCCGCCCATTCCAGCGCCGGGCGGGCCTGCTCGCACGGGTCCGGCTGGGCATGCGGGCAGCGCGGGTGGAAGGTGCAGCCGGCGGGGCGGTGGCGCGGATCGGGCACGTTGCCGGGAATGGCGGCGAGGCGGCGGCCGGGGTGGAGTGCGGCGTCCAGCCGCGGCACGGATCGCATCAGCCCGGCGGTGTAGGGCATCATCGGCCGGCCTAGCAGTGCAGCCACTGGCGCGTCCTCCACCACCTGCCCGGCGTACATCACCACCACACGGTCGGCGATTTCCGCCACCACGCCGAGGTTGTGGGTGATGAAGATCACCGACATCCCGGTTTCCGCCTGGAGGTGCCGCAGCAGGTCGAGGATCTGCGCCTGGATGGTGACGTCGAGCGCCGTGGTCGGCTCGTCGGCGATCAGGATGCGGGGGCGGCAGGCCAGCGCGGTGGCGATCATGGCGCGCTGCCGCATGCCGCCGGAAAGCTGGTGCGGATAGGCGGCTGCGCGCCGGGCCGGTTCGGGGATGCCGACCTGGGACAGCAATTCGACCGCCCTGCCAGCTGCGGTGCGCTTGGACAACCGTTCGTGCCGGATCAGCGATTCGGCGATCTGGTCGCCGACGGTGTGCACCGGGTTCAGCGAGGTCATCGGCTCCTGGAAGATCATGCCCAGAGCCGCGCCGCGCAAATCGGCCATCGCGTGCTCTGGCAAAGCCAACAAGTCCTGTCCGTCCAGCATCGCGCGCCCGGTGACGCGGGCCGCACGCGGATCGAGCAAGCGCATCAGGGCCAACGCGGTTACGCTCTTGCCGGAACTGGACTCGCCGACGATGGCCAGCGTCTCGCCCTGGTTGAGCGTGAAGCTGACATCCTCGATCGCGGACACGCCGCCGAACCGCACGGTCAGGCTCTCGACGGCCAGCAGGCTCATGCGGAACGGTCCAGCCGCGGGTCCAGCGCGTCGCGCAGGCCGTCGCCGATGAAGTTGAAGCTGGTAACCGCGACCGTGATGATCGCACCCGGCAGCAAGGCCAGCCAGGGCGCGCTCTCCAGGTATTCCTGGGCGTTGTTCAGCATGTTGCCCCAACTCGCGGTGGGCGGCTGGATGCCGTAGCCGAGGTAGCTGATGTAGGATTCGGCCAGGATGGCGCGGGCGACGTTGAGCGTGGCGGCGACGATGATCGGCGCCATGATGTTGGGCAGCAACTCACGCAGCATGATGTATCCGTCGCCGGCGCCGATCGCTTCGGCCGCCACCGCGAAGTCGCGTTCCCGCAAGGAGATCACCTGGCCCTGCACCACGCGCGCGACCTCCATCCACGCCGTCAATGCGATGATCAGCGTGATGGTGGCGAGGCTAGGGCTGACCAGCGCCGCAAGGGTCAGCAGCAGGAAGATGGACGGAAAGCACAGCACGGCATCGACCAGGCGCATCAGCGCGGTGCCGATCCAGCCGCGATAGAACCCGGCGAGCAGCCCGACCGCGACGCCGACCGCCGTGCTGATCCCCATCGCGACGAACCCCACCGTCAGCGAAATGCGCCCCGCCATCAGCAGCCGAACCAGGAGGTCCCGCCCCAACTGGTCGCTGCCGAACGGGTGTGGCCCGGCGAGCGGCGCCTGGAACCGGTGGCGAAGGTCGATGGTCAGCGGCCCCCACGGGCTGAGCATGGGGCCGAACGCACAGGCGGCGATCAGCAGCACGACGGCGGCGAAACCGGCCACCGCCAGCTTGTGCCGCATGAAGCGGGAGACGGCGCCCGTGGACCGCCCCGCCGGGAGTGCCAGGGTGGCGGCGGTGCTGCTCATGCCAGGCGGATCCGCGGGTCGGCCACCACGTACAGCAAGTCGGCCAGCAGGTTGCCAAGCAGCACCATCACCGCCGACACCATGAGCATGCCCATCACGACCGGGTAGTCCCGATAGCCGAGCGAATCCAAGAACAGCCTTCCCATCCCCGGCCAGGTGAACACCGTCTCCGTCACGAGCGCGCCGCTGAGCAGGGTGGGCATCTGCAACCCGGCGACCGTGATCATCGGCAGCAGCGCGTTACGCAGGCTGTGGTGCAGCAGCACCTGGACCCGGCGCAGCCCCTTGGCGCGGGCGGTGCGGACGTAATCCTGGTTGATCACCTCCAGCATGGAGGCGCGCATGTAGCGGCTCCATGTCGCAACGGTGACCAGCGCGAGCACCATGCAAGGCTCGATCAGATGCCGCGCGTAGTCGAGCAGCGAACCGTCGCCTACGGTCACGATGTTGCCGGCGGGCAGCCAGGCCAGCCGGACGGAGAAGATGTAGATCATCACCAGCCCGAACCAGAAGGTCGGGATCGACAGCGCGATCATGGCGCCGACCGTGGCGGTGTAGTCGGCCAGCGAGTAGCGGCGCACCGCCCCCAGCACGCCGACCCAGGTGCCGAGGATGACGGCGAGCAGGGTCGAACTGGCCATCAGCTCGATCGTGGCGCCGAAATGCGTGCCTATTACCCACAGCACCGGCTGGCTGTCGCGGTAGGACCGGCCCCAGTCGCCCGCGAGCAGGTGCCGAAGCCATTGCAGGTATTGCAGCGGCAATGGCTGGTCGAGCCCCATCTGGTGCGCGATCAACTGCATCGACTCCTGCGACATGCCCGGCGTCAGCGCGAACTGGGCCAGCGGCCCGCCGGGTGCGAGGTGCAGCAGCGCGAACCCGACCATCGACACCAACACCAGCAGCACCAGGCTTTGCCCGAGACGGCGGAGGATGAAGCCGATCATCCGTGCAGAGTCATCGGCTCGGGCGCCGCGTTCCAGCGGTCGAAGCGGGACAGCGCAAATGGCTCGAGCGGCAGCTCGATCGGCTGGTTTTGCGCCATGGCCGCCGCAATCTGGCCGGTAAGCGGGCCGAGGCAGAAGCCGTGCCCGGAAAAGCCCATGGCGATCACCAGGCCAACCGGGTCCTCGGCGGCTTGCAGCACGGGCAACGAGTCCGGCGTCTTGTCGATCAGCCCTGCCCAGACCTCATCGATCGGCGCGTCCAGCACGGCCGGCACGACGCCGCCGAACAGGCCGATGACGCTGGCCACGGCGCGGGTGGGCGGGCGGACCCGGGGGCGCGCGCCGTCCTCCATCACTCCCGCCCAT
>CAZZVB010000074.1:0-18393 GCA_964657445.1 uncultured Burkholderiaceae bacterium
GGTTGAGGTCGGTGACAGTGGCGGTGTCGACAGCCAGCAGCATCGACCGTAGGCCGGCCTGCTGGTCGGTGAGCCAGGCGGTGTAGGCGACGTCGAGCATGATCTCGCGGTCGCCGTCGTGGACCCGGTCGTGGGCGAGGTAGGTGTCGATGACGGCGGGGTTCCCGGCGCGCAGCTGCAGGCTGGCGGTTTTCTCCCAGTCGTGTGCGAAGCGGTGCACGTCGAGCAGTTCGGCGAGACGCGCCCGCATCGCCTCGGCATGCGGGCCGATCTTCGGCCGCTCGCAGATCAGCGTCACATCCGCATTCACGAGCATGCCGCCACGGGCGCGGATGCGCTCGCCGGCATGCACCAGGAAGCGGGCGCTGTCCGCATCCTTCCAGGCCGCCTCGCTGGGCGGGAAGAACCGGCCGATATCGCCCTCCGCCAGCGCGCCGTAGATCGCGTCGCACAGCGCGTGGATGCCGACATCGGCGTCCGAATGGCCGGCGAGGCCCCAGTCATGCGGCACGGTCACCCCGCATAGCACCAGCGGGCGCCCGGCTTCGACCGCATGGACGTCGTAGCCGCTGCCGGTGCGCGGCATCAGCCCAGCCGGGGCAAGGGCGCGTTCGAGCCGCACGAGGTCCTCCTGAAAGGTCAGCTTGATGTTGTCGTCGTCGCCAGGGACGATTGCGACCGGGTGGCCGGCAATCTCCAGCAGCGACGCATCGTCCGTGGCGGCGCCCGAGCCGGTCGAGTGCAAGGCGCGCAGCAGGTGGTAGCGGAACGCTTGCGGCGTCTGGGCGCGGAACAAGCCGTCGCGCGGCACGGTGGCGACGATGCGGCCCGATTGCACCCGCTTCAGCGTGTCCGCGACCGGCACGGCCGGGATCGCGCCGTCATGGGTGCGCAAAGCGTTCAGCAGGGCAGGGATCGTCTGCGGCGGCAGGAAAGGGCGGGCGGCGTCATGCACCAGCACGATGTCCGGCGAGTGCGGCACCAGCGCGTGCAGCCCGGCCGACACGCTGCCCTGCCGGGTTTCGCCGCCGGGCACGGCGGGCAGCACGCCGAGCCCGTCGAGCGCGGCCGCGATCGCCTCCGCGTCGCCCACCGGCTGGATGGTGGCGACATGACGCAACAGCGCCTCGGCGGCGTGACGGATCACCGGTTTGCCCGCGACGAGCGTGAACTGCTTCGGCGTTTCGCCACCGAAACGGCGACCCGTTCCGGCGGCGACCAGGATGGCGGCAATGCGCATGATGACGGACCAATGCGCGGCGCATGCGGTTCCGTCAATCTGTCGATCGCGCGATTGCTATACGGCAAGGCGGCGCGTAATTTGCCCAAATGCTAGGCAATGAATTAAAGGCCCTGACACTCGGGTCCGGCGCGCGCGCCGTGACGATTGGCACGCCAGTCATCGTCGCTCCGATGTCCGGCGTGACCGACTTGCCGTTCCGCCGGCTGGCCAAGCGGCTCGGCGCAGGCGTGGTCGTTTCGGAAATGATCGCGTCCTGGGCGATGGTGCGTGAAAATCAGGCGACGCTGCGCATGGCGAGCGTGGACGGCGACGGCCCCAACTCCATCCAACTCGCCGGGTGTGACCCGGCGGCCATGGCCGAGGCGGCGCGGATCGCCGAAGGCCGGGGCGCCGACCTGATCGATATCAATTTCGGCTGCCCGGTCAAAAAAGTGGCGGTCGGGCAGAGCGCCGGGTCGGCGCTGATGCGGGACGAGGTCGGTGCGGCGCGCATCCTGGAGGCGACGGTGCGTGCGGTCCCGGTCCCGGTCACGCTGAAGATGCGCATGGGCTGGGACCACGCCAACCTGAATGCCCCCCGGCTCGCCCAGATTGCGCAGGCATCCGGCATCGCCATGGTCACGGTGCACGGCCGCACCCGGCAGCAATTCTACACCGGCACCGCCGATTGGGATTTCGTGGCGCAGGTGAAGGCGGCGGTCGATATCCCGGTGATCGTCAACGGCGACATCAATACCGTCGAAGATGCCTTGGAAGCGCGCGCCCGCTCCGGCGCGGATGGGGTGATGGTGGGGCGCGGCTGCTACGGCCGCCCCTGGTTCCCGGCGCAGGTCGCGGCGTTCCTGCGGGGCCGCCGGGTTGCGGACCCGTCCTTGGCCGTTCAGAAGGCCATCCTGCTGGAGCATTATGAGGCGATGCTGGCGCATTTCGGCGTGCAGCCCGGACTGCGCTTGGCGCGCAAGCACGTCGCCTGGTACTCGCGCGGGCTGCATGGCTCGGCCGAGTTCCGCGCGGCGGTGATGCGGTGTGACGACGTGCCCTCGGTCCGCCGCCTCATCGACGATTTCTACGATCCGCTCATCGAGAACACGCCCACGGTGGCGATCGCTGCATGAGGGGCGTCGTCGCCCGCAGCGTTCTCAAGGTGGTGGGAATGGCGCCGGCCGCGCCGCCGGATGCCGCCGTGATGCTGGGGGCGTTGCCCGTGCCCGTTCTGCTGGTTGACGGCCAGAACCGCTTCCTGTTCGCCAACCACGCGGCCGAGCAGTTCCTCGGCCTGTCGATGCAGCAGCTCTCGCACATGGGAATGGCAGACTTGCTGCCGGCCGATCACCCGCTGTTTGCGCTGGTCGGCCAGGTGCGTCAGCACGGCATCACCATCGCCGATCATGACCTTTCGCTGGAAAGTCCGCGGCTGCACAAGCAAGCCATCGCCGTGCAGGCGACCCCGCTGAATGAGCATCCGGATGCGGTGCTGCTGACCTTGCAGGACGCATCGGCCGCCAGGGCGCTGGACCGGCAGACCATCTTCCGCTCGGCGGCCCGATCCGTCAGCGGCATGGCCGCGGTGCTGGCGCATGAGGTGAAGAACCCGTTGTCCGGCATTCGCGGCGCCGCGCAGTTGCTGGAAGGCAGCGTGGGCGAGAGCGACCGCGAGCTTGCCGTGCTGATCCGGGACGAAGCCGATCGGATCCGCGACCTGGTGGACCGGATGGAGGTGTTCGGCGAGAAGCCGATCGAACGCCGGGCGGTCAACATCCACCGCGTGCTGGAACACGTCCGCCGCCTGGCGCAGAGCGGCTTCGCAGCGCATCTGCGCTTTCACGAGGCGTACGATCCCTCATTGCCGCCAGTGCTGGCCAACCGCGACCAGCTCATCCAGGTGCTGCTCAACCTGGTGAAGAATGCCGCCGAGGCGGTGACCGCCATGGACATCGATGGCGAGATCACGCTGACGACGGCGTATCGCCACGGCGTTCGCCTCACCGTGCCGGGTTCGACCCAGCGCGTACACCTCCCCCTCGTGGTCACCGTGCGCGACAATGGCGCGGGGATCGGCGACGACATCCGGCCGCATCTGTTCAAGCCGTTCGTGACGTCCAAGCCGTCCGGCAGCGGGCTCGGCCTCGCCCTCGTCGCCAAGATCGTGGCCGACCATGGCGGCCTGATTGAGGTCGAGAGCCGGCCCGGGCGCACCGAATTCACCCTCCATTTGCCTGTGATCAGCGAGGAAACAGGCGAGGCGGAGGACTAGACACTGCTTTTCCGAGGGACAGAAATCCCTCGTGATCAAAGGGTTACATGACAATCCCCACCGTGTTAGTCGCCGACGACGACCGTTCGATCCGGACGGTGCTCACTCAGGCGCTGGGCCGCTCCGGCTATCAGGTGCGGTCCTGCTCCAACGCGGCCACGCTGTGGCGCTGGGTCGAGGATGGCGAGGGCGATCTGGTGATCACCGACGTGGTGATGCCGGACGAGAACGGCCTCGATCTCATCCCGCGTATCCGCCGGGTCCGGCCGGAGCTCCGCGTCGTGGTGATGAGCGCGCAATCCACGCTGATGACGGCCGTCAAGGCCGCCCAGCGCGGCGCATTCGAATACCTGCCCAAGCCGTTCGATCTGAAAGAACTTCTGGCCGTCGTCGGCCGCGCGCTGGCCGCGCCGCCGCCGCTGCCCCCGCCGAGCGAGCCGCTCGAGAAAGAAGAGAAGCTGCCGCTGATCGGCCGCTCGGTCGCGATGCAGGAGATCTACCGCACCATCGCCCGCCTCACGACCGCCGACCTGACGGTGATGGTCACGGGGGAGTCCGGCACCGGCAAGGAACTGGTGGCGAGGGCGCTGCATGATTACGGCCGCCGCCGCGCCGCGCCCTTCGTCGCGATCAACATGGCCGCGATCCCGCGCGAGCTGATCGAAAGCGAGCTGTTCGGCCACGAGCGCGGCGCGTTCACCGGCGCGCACAACCGCAACCTCGGCCGGTTTGAGCAGGCGGCCGGCGGCACGCTGTTCCTCGATGAAATCGGCGACATGCCGCATGAAGCGCAGACCCGGCTATTGCGGGTGCTGCAGGAAGGCGAGTTCACCACCGTCGGCGGACGCCAGCCGATCAAGGCGAACGTGCGCATCGTCGCCGCCACGCATCGCGACCTGCGTCAGGCGATCCGCGCCGGCCAGTTCCGCGAAGATCTGTTCTACCGCCTCAACGTCGTGCCGATCCGGCTGCCGGCGCTGCGGGAACGGTCGGAGGACATCCCCGTGCTCGCCCGGCACTTCCTGGACAAGGCGAAGGACATGGGGCTGCCGGGCAAGTCGCTGGACGCCGGCGCGATCGAGCGGCTGCGGGCCTATCGCTGGCCCGGCAACGTGCGCGAGCTGGAGAACCTCATGCGCCGGCTGGCGGCGCTGTATCCGCAGGAGATCATCGGCGAGGATGTCATCACGGCCGAGCTGTCGGCTGGCGGAGACGACACGGAGGCGCCCGTAGCGTCCGGCCAGTCCGAGCCGCTGGCCGCCGCGGTCGAGCGCCATATCCGCCGTTTCCTGGCGACCGCAGGTGACGATATCCCAATGCGCGACATCTACGACAAGGTGATCGCGGAGGTGGAGCGTCCGCTGATCCAGATGACGCTGTCGGCGACCCGCGGCAACCAGATCAAGGCGGCTGCGATGCTCGGCCTGAACCGTAATACCCTGCGCAAGAAGATACGCGACCTCGAAATCCCCGTCGTGCGTGGCATCGGATGACAGCCCATGGATTCGCTCCCGCCTGACCTGCTGGCCGCGCCGCCGCCGTCCCGCTCCTGGATGGGGCGGATGATGGACATCCTGCTCGGCAAGGTGATGACGCTGGTGCTGGCGGCGGTCGCCCTGGTGCTGGCGATCGGCACCTTCGTGCTGCTGTCGGGGGGTGCCCCGATCACGCTGCGGCCCAATCTGGGTTTCGCCGCGATCCTGGCGAGCGCGGCCGTGCTTCTGCTGCTCGGCGCCGTGCTCGCCGGGCGGCTCACGCGGGTCTGGGTCGAACGGCGGCGCGGCTCGGCCGGGGCGCGGCTGCACGTGCGGCTGGTGCTGATGTTCGGTGTCGTCGCAGTCACGCCGTCCATCGTGGTGGCGGTGTTCGCGGCGGCATTCTTCAACCTGGGCATCCAAAGCTGGTTCGACGACCGCATCCGCGCCGCACTCGACTCCAGCGTGGTGTCCGCCCAGTCCTCGCTGGAGGAGCATCGCAACAACATCAAGGCCGACGCGCTGGGCGTCGCGATCACGCTCAACCGCGCGGGCGCCTTCCTGGCGAACCGGCCCGGCCTGTTCCAGCAGGTGCTCGACCAGGAGACGACGTTCCATGGCTTGATCCAGGCCGTGATCTACGACCCCTACACGCACGAGATCATCCTCTCGTCAGGCGTGCTCAGCGGTAATTTCGTCGATCTGCCGTCCAACGAGGAGATCGAACCGGCGCGCCGCGGCGATGTCGCGGTGATTGGCGGCGGCAGCGACAACCATGTCCGCGCCGTGGTGAAGCTCGGCTCCACGCCCGAGCTGATGCTGATGATCGACCGCCCCGTGGATACGCAGATCATCGCCGCGGTGGAACGCACCGAGCAGTTGGTCGCGCAATACCACCGGCTGGACGACAACCGCAGCAAGCTGCAGATCACCTTCGCCGTCATCTTCGCACTGGTGGCGCTGCTGGTGCTGTTCGCGGCGGTGCTGACCGGGCTGGTGCTCGCCAACCAGATCGCCCGGCCGGTGGGGCGGCTGATCCATGCCGCCGAGCGCGTGCGTGCGGGCGATCTCACGGTCCGGGTGCCGGAAATCCGCAGCGAGGACGAAGTGGCCGGCCTGTCGCGCGCCTTCAACCGGATGACGGGGCAGTTGGCGGCGCAGCGCAACGAGCTGATGGACGCCTACGCCCAGATCGACGAACGCCGCCGCTTTACCGAAACCGTGCTGGCGGGCGTCTCGGCCGGGGTGATCGGGCTGGACGGGCAGGGCCGCATGGACCTTCCCAACCGCGCCGCCAGTGAGCTGATGGGCACCGACCTGATGGCCTCGATCGGCCTGAAACTGGATGACGTCGTGCCCGAGTTCGGCGACCTGCTGCATGAGGTGCAAGCGGCGCCGGAAAAGCCGCGCACCGCCGAAGTGCAGGTCGGCCCGGCGTCCAACCGCCGCACCCTGCTGGTGCGGATCGGGACGGAGATGAAGGGCGGCGGCATCGACGGCTTCGTGGTCACCTTCGACGACATCACCGAACTGCTCGCCGCCCAGCGCAAAGCCGCTTGGTCCGACGTGGCGCGGCGGATCGCGCATGAGATCAAGAACCCGCTCACCCCGATCCAATTGGCGGCGGAACGGCTCAAACGGCGCTTCACGCGCGAAATCCAGTCGGACCCGGTGACCTTCGCCCAGTGCGCCGACACGATCGTCCGCCACGTCGGCGACATCGGCCGCATGGTGGACGAGTTCAGCGCCTTCGCCCGCATGCCGCAGCCGGTGATCAAGCCGGAAGACGTCGGCCGCATCGCGCGCGAGGCGCTGATCCTGCAGCGGCAAGCGCATCCGGAGATCAACTGGGTGACCGACCTGCCCGACCGCGGCCCCATCGCGGCTTGCGACCGCAGGCTGGTCAGCCAGGCGCTCACGAACCTGCTGATGAACGCGGCCGACTCGATCGCCATGCGGCCGCAGGACGATGCCGGGCAGCCGCACGCCATCATCGTCTCGGTCGCGGCCGATCACGATGCTGTCACGCTGTCAGTGAGCGATGATGGGATCGGGTTGCCCAAGGAAGATCGTGACCGGCTCACGGAACCGTACGTCACCCACAAGCCGAAAGGGACCGGCCTTGGGCTCGCCATCGTCAAGAAGATCATGGAAGATCACCATGGGCGCCTAGCGCTGGAAGACCGGGTTGGAGGACCTGGAGCGGTTGCCAGTCTCATTCTGCCGGCGATGGCCGCGGCAGCCTGATGAGTCACGCCCCACCGGCATAACTGTTAAAGACCCCTGCATGGCGCATGAGATCCTGATCGTTGACGACGAGCCCGACATCCGGCTGTTGATCGACGGCATTCTACGCGACGAGGGGTACGAGACGCGCCAGGCGGCGGATTCCGATTCCGCCCTGCTCGCGTTCCGTGCCCGGCGTCCCTCGATGGTGATCCTCGACGTTTGGCTGCAGAACTCCCGGCTCGACGGGCTCGGCATCCTACAGGCGATCCACGCGGAGGAACCGCATATCCCCGTGGTCATGATTTCGGGCCATGGCACGATCGAGATGGCGGTGACTGCCATCCAGCACGGCGCCTATGACTTCCTGGAAAAACCGTTCCAGTCCGACCGGCTGCTGCTGCAGGCGCGCCGCGCGCTCGAGGCGGCGCGGCTGGCGCGGGAGAACGCGGAACTGCGGCTTCGCGCCGGCGCCGAAAACGCGCTCACGGGCGAGAGCAGCGCGGTCAGCGGCTTGCGGACGGCCATAGACCGGGTCGCACCCACGGGCTCGCGGGTGTTGATCCACGGCCCCGCCGGGTCCGGGAAGGAGGTCGTGGCCCGCATGGTGCACGCCAAGTCCCGCCGCGCCGATGGCCCGTTCGTGGCACTGAACTGCGCCACGCTGGCGCCGGGCCGCTTCGAGGAGGAGTTGTTCGGCGTCGAGGCAGGCCATGACGCGCCCGCGACGCCTCGCCGCGCCGGCGTGCTGGAGCGTGCGCATGGCGGCACCCTGCTGCTCGACGAAGTGTCCGACATGCCGCTGGAGACCCAGGGCAAGATCGTGCGCGCCTTGCAGGACCAGACGTTCGAGCGCCTGGGCGGCAATGCCCGCGTGAAGGTGGACGTCCGCGTGCTCGCGATCACCAACAAGGACTTGCAGGTGGAGATCACCGGCGGGCGCTTCCGGGAGGACCTGTATTACCGCCTGGCGGTGGTGCCGATCCGGATGCCGTCGCTGAAGGAGCGCCGCGAGGACATTCCGGAGCTGGCGCGCTACTTCCTCACCCGCTCGGCCGAGAACTCGGGCATCCCGGGCCGCGAGCTATCGGCCGACACGCTGGCCGCGCTGCAGACCTACGACTGGCCCGGCAACGTCCGTCAGTTGCGGAACCTGATGGACTGGCTGCTGATCATGGCGCCCGGCGGAACCGGCGACGCGATCCGCGCCGACATGCTGCCGCCAGAGATAGGGCAGGGCGCCCCGGCGCTGCTGAACTTCGACCCGACGGCCGACATCATGGCCCTGCCGCTGCGTGAGGCGCGCGACCTGTTCGAAACGCAGTATCTGCAAGCGCAACTGGTCCGCTTCGGCGGCAACATCAGCCGCACGGCAGGCTTCGTCGGCATGGAGCGCAGCGCGCTGCACCGCAAGCTGAAGCAGTTGGGCGTGAATTCGGACGACAAGGGCGGGTAAATGCTCCCTTCAGCCGCTCGGGTTTGCGTGCCCTGGAGATAGGGGCAGGAGCGCGGCATTCAGCAGCGGGCATACTCGGCAGCAGCGAGGTAGGCGGCCGGTTTAAGGATGCGTACTCCGCGCCACGGGTCCAGAACGAGTAAGTCGGCGTCGCCGCTGACGATGATGCCAGCGCCCGAGGCCAAAGCGAGTTCGAGATACTTGTCGTCCTTAGCGTCGCGGCAGTCGGTCACGCGCTTGGCCGGGGTGAACCACACTGCCTCGCCGCGCAAGATCTCCAGGATCCGCTTGCGGCGCACGGGCGAGACTGCCTGGGCAAAACGTGGCCTGTTAAGCACCTCGGCAATCTCCGTGTCCACCGCATCCGACAGCGCAAATAGATCGGCGAATTGGGCGTGCAACAGTGCTCGTTCGGGTACGCTGTCCGCGCGCAGGGCGGCGCTGATGACCGCGGAGGCGTCAAATACGATCAACCCGCGGGGGCGGTTCGCCGCTCCGCGTTGTAGGCTTCGAGTTCCGCGTCGATGTCGGCATCGGTCAAGTCCGCATGGCGGGCCTCGGCCTTGGCCTCGGCAATCGCCACTGCCAGGTCGCTGGGGCCAGGCCGCGGCTGCAGGACGCGGCTAACCAGCCGGCCCATCGCCGCGCGTGTGCCAGCGTCGGCCAATGCAGCGGCGGCGGTCGCGTCAACCTCAAGTGTGACCGGAACGGTGTCGGGCATGGGATGGCTCCTGCAGGCAGACTTTAGCGATGCGCTGTGGTTTGGGGCAATCGTGGCTCGGCCGACGAGAAGAAGGACGGTTCATCTCCCTCTTCCTCCGGGAGAGGCCCGGGGTGAGGGGCCAGCAGACGCCAGTCTCGCCACAGGTGCGGCGCGCCCTTTAGCGGTGTGGGGCGAGATCGAAAAACACCGCCCGGTCCGGCTGCGTCGTCACTCGCCCGACCGGCCGCACCGACGCGGCGTTCGCGGCCGTCACCGTCAGCGAGCCGAGCAGCTTGGCCAGCACCAGCACCGCTTCCGCCAGCGCAAACTGCGCAGCGACGCAAATCCGCGGTCCCGCGCCGAACGGCAGGTAGGCGAAACGGGGCGGCGGCTCGGCGCCGGGCATGAAGCGGGAGGGATCGAACACCGCCGGGTCACGCCATAGCAGGGCGTGGCGATGCAGCACCCAGGGCGCAATGGCGACCGTGGCGCCACGAGGGATCAGCGTGCCATTGGCGGCGTCGCGCTGGATCGCCTCCCGCGTCACCAGGAAGGCGGGCGGAAACAGCCGCAACGCCTCGCTCACCACGGCGCGCGTGACGGGCAGGCGCTGCAATACGGCGGACGCATCCTCCGGGCCGAACGGGTTGGCCGCCGCCTCGTCTGCGACACGGCCCTGCCACAGCGGTGATTGCGCGAGCAGCGTCATCGACCAGAACAGCGTCAGCGCCGTGGTTTCGTGCCCGGCCAGGATCATCGTCGCAACCTGGTCGCATAGCTGTTCGCGGCTGAATCCCTCCCCGGTTTCAGGGTCGCGCGCGGCGACCAGCATGTCGAACAGGTCGCGCGGCCCGTCCGTGGCCGGCATGCGGGCGCGGGCGTCCACGATGCTGCCGATGAGCCGGGTCCATTCATTGCGGAACCGCCGCCGTGCGCCATCATGCGGGCCCGGCATGCCGTTCGGCGCCAGCATGTCCCAGGCAGACGGCCGCGCGAGTTGCAGGGCGAAGCGCATCAGCAGATCGCGCATCGGGCCGCCGTGCAGGGTCATTTCCAGCGAGAACATCGACCGGCCGGCGATCTCCAGCGCCGTGCGCTGCATCTCCGGCAGCAGATCGACGCCGCTCCGCCCGCTCAAGCGCTCCAGGCACTCGGCCGCCACGGTCGCGACGTGGCTGGTCAGCACGGGCATCGAACGGGGCGCCAGCAGGGGCGCGATCGTGCGGCGCTGGTGGCGCCACGCGGCGCCCTCGCTGAGCAGCAGGCCTTCGCCCAGCAGCGGCGCCAGCATCTTGCGGGAGATACCCGGCCGCCGGTAATTCGCGACGTTGCGCACCAGGACGTGCCCGATCGCTTCCGGATCGTTCAGCAGCACCTGCATTCGGCCCAGGAAGCTGCCGACCACGGCCGGGCGTTCGTAGGCCCGGCGGCCCCACATCTCCAGCGCGTTGCCCCGCAGGATCGTCAGCGTGGCGAGCGCCCCGGGGCTCGTGCTGCGGATCGGGTGGATGGCTGGGATAAGGCGCGGTTCCGCGAGCATGCCGGCAGCGCCGCCTAAACCGTCGATTGCGCCAGGAGGATAGCCGCCAGCGCCCGCTCGCTGATCGGCTTTTCCAGCCGCGGATGATGCCGGTAGGCAGGGTCCAGGGCTTCGGCGCTGAAGCCGGTCGCGAAGACGAATGGCACGCCGTTGGCGATCAAGGCGTCGGCGATCGGATAGGATGGGGTGCCGTGCAGATCGACGTCCAGGACCGCGCCATCAAGCGCCGCCTCGGTCCGGAGCAACTTGAGCGTGTCGCCCATCCGGCCAACCGGCCCGACAGGAACGGCCCCTGCTGCCCGCAATGCATCAACCATGTCGTAGGCGATCATGTAGTCGTCTTCGACCACCAGGATACGCTTTCCCAGCAGCGGCCTGCCGTCTGCGCTGTCCATGTCAACCTCCCGCGGCGCTCGGGATGTGGTGATCGCCTGCGCAATAGTCGAGCGGCAGTTCAATGCTGCAAGACACACCACCTGGGCCAAGGACGAATGTGGTCTTGGCCTTGAGTGCCGACGTCAAGGAGTCCTCGATGAGGCGGCGGCCGAAGCCAATCCGGTTCGCGCCGGCCGGGACAGCGACCCCGGTTTCGACCCAGTCGAGCAGCAACGTCGATGAGTCGCGGCGCTGCTCGACCTTCCAGGTGACGGATAAGCGGGCCCGCTGTTCTGCGGCATCACCGGCCTTGAGCGCGCCGTATTTGACGGCGTTGGTCGCCAGCTCATGCAGCACCAGCGCGACCGCCTGAACGTCTTCCAGCCGAAGGTCCACCCGCGGCCCGCTGAGATGGACGTGTTCACCTTCGCCCGCTCCGTGGGCTTTCAACTCGAGCGTGAGGATCTCACCCAGTTCGACACTGTTCCCGGTCGCGTGGCTGATCAGGCCCTGAACCCGGCCCAGAGCGGACAGGCGTTCCTTGAAGTCGTCGAGCGAGCCGCCCTTGCCGATCGTCTGGCGGGCAATGGCCTGCACCACCCCCAGAAGGTTGCGGGTGCGGTGCTGCAACTCCGCGACCATCACGCGTAGCCGAGCCTCCGCCCGGGTCAGCCCGGTGACGTCCACGAACGTCACGACCACGCCCGCCGTGGCATGATCCTCGCCGCGATACGGCGTCACGCGCATCAGATAGTGGGCGCTGCCATCCTCGGGATTGATCCGCCGCTCGATCAGGTCGCTCCCTGCAAGGATCGCCGCCACGTCGTCGCGCAGATCGGGCAGTTGCATCCGGCTCGACAAGTCGGTCAGCGGACGCCCGCGGTCACCCGGCAGGATGTTGAAGACCTGCGACATCGCCGGCGTGAAGTTTTGGATGACCAGCGCGCGGTCGAGGAAGATCGTCGCGATGTTGGTGCTGTCGAACAGATTCTGCAGGTCATTGTTCGTGCGGTCGAGCGCGTCCACCTTGCCGGTCAGTTCGGCATTGACGGTGTGCAGTTCCTCGTTGACCGACTGAAGCTCCTCCTTGGAGGCTTCCAGTTCCTCATTGGTGGACTGGAACTCCTCGTTGACGGATTGCAGCTCCTCGTTCGACGATTTCAGCTCCTCCAGCGCGGTTTCATATTCCTCCACCAGCGACTGCAGCCGCTCCCGCGTGTCGCGGAGTTCCTGCTCGATCTGGAAACTGGCGCCATCGCGCATGGTCACCGAGCGGCTGGCCGCCTCCTCCCGGCTGAGCATGCCGCCCTCGTCGGAGAACAGGACGAGGTAGAGCGGCTCATCCAGCCCATCGGCCACCGGGTCCACGGTCAATGTGACGAGCTGGACCCGTCCGTCGTCGGTCTCGACGGCGACGCCCTCGCGCACCGCGGTCTGATTGCGCTCCATCGCCTCCCGGAACAGGGTGCGCAGGTCCAGGCGCAAGCCACGGCGCGCCAGGATCAACAGTTGCCGCGTGGGAATGCCCGGCGCCGCTTCCAGGTACTTGCCGGTCCGGGACGAGTAGAACACCACGTCGCCTTCCCGGTTCACCACCACGTGCGGCGGGCTGAACCGCTCCAGCACCTGCGCCTGGACCGATTGGCGCATGGCCATCGCCCCTGCGCCCAGCTTGCGCGGCCGCATTTCGCCGATCTGGCCGGGCGGCCCCATGTTGCGAACCATCAACGGCAGGCTGATGGACGCCGTGACATCGTCCCGTTTGCGGAAAATGCGGTGCTTCTTGTCGATCGCCGTGAACAGGTCGCGGAATTGGCTGACGTTCTCCGACGTGCCCAGGAACAGATATCCGTTGGATCGCAGCGAATGGTGGAAGGTCGGAACCACCTGGCTTTGCGCGTCCGCGCCAAAGTAGATCAGCAGGTTGCGGCACGACACGAGGTCCATGCGTGAGAACGGCGGATCCCGGATGACGCTGTGCGGCGAGAAGATGCACAGGTCGCGGACCTCTTTCGCGATGACCGAACTGCCGCCATCCTCGACGAAGAAGCGCTTGCGCCGCTCCGGCGAAACGCTGTCGAGCAGCGCTTCCGGATAGCGGGCCGAACGCGCGACGCCGAGCGCATGTTCGTCGATATCGGTGGCGAAGATCTGCACGCGCGGCGGGGCGGCCAGCCCGTCCATGTGCTCCCGCAGCAGAATGCCGACGGAATAGACCTCCTCGCCGGTGGCGCAACCCGGAACCCAGATCCGCACGGTATCGGTCGTGGTGCGGCCCTCGAACAGCTTCGGGATGACCAGCTCGGCCAGGTTCTCGAAGGCTTCGCCATCCCTGAAGAAATTCGTGACGTTGATCAGCAGGTCCCGGAAGAGGGCGCTTGCCTCGGTCGCGTCCTGCCGCAGGCGCTCGACATAGGCCTGGATGGTGTTGATCTGCACCACCTGCATGCGCCGCTGCACCCGGCGCAGGAACGTCTTGATCTTGTAGCCTGCAAAGTCATGGCCGATTTGGCTGCGCAGGATGGCGTAGATCTCGCCGCGAGCGTGGTCGCTGGTATCGCCATCATCCGAGAGCACGGGATTGCCGGACATTTCCTCCAGCGCGCTTTGGCCGCGGGCGAACTCCTCCAGCTTATGGCCCATTCGCTCGGCCGGGACCGCGAGGTCGATGACCCCGGCAGCGATCGCGCCCTGGGGCATGTCGGAGTGGCCGGGGCCGTAATCGTCGGCGGTTTGCGCCAGGGTCAGGCCACCGCGCTCCTTGATGGCCTTTGCGCCCAGCGTTCCGTCGCCATCGCCGCCCGACAGCACGACGCCCGCCGCATACTCCCCCAAATCGATGGCCAAGGCGCTGAAGAAGATGTCGATCGGCTTGCGCTCCCGCCGGCTGCCATCCTGCTTCTTCACCACCAGGCGGCGGTTCCGGATGGTGATGATGGCGTCGGACGGCAGCACGTACACGCAGTTCGGTTCGACTTCGGCGCCATCCACTGCGACGGCTACGGCAAGCTTGGTGTAGCGGGCGATGATCTCGTGAAGGATGCTCTCCCGATCCGGGCTCAAATGGGTGATGATGACGAGCGCCAATCCCGGGTCTTCGGGCATGCCGCGGAAGAACCCTTCGAGCGCCTCCACCCCGCCGGCCGATGCGCCCACGCCAACAATCGGAAACGGACGCCCTTCGATCACCGGCCCATCACTTTGCACGACAGCGAAAGACTACCCGCCAACCAACCGATAAGCGATGGCTATCGGCTGCGTTCCAGCTCCTCCCGCATACCCTCCAACTCCAGCCAGCGCTCTTCCTTGGTGGCAAGTTTCGTCTCCAGCGCCGCGAGGGCCGCAGTGGCGTCGCTGTAGCGGTCGGGGCGCCGTCGGTAGAGGTCCGGATCGGCAAGCTCCTTTTGCAGGGCGTCCCGCTTGGTCTCGAGCAGGGCGATCTCACCCGGCAGCGACTCCAGCGCGTGCTTGTCCTTGAACGACATCTTCGCTGGTTTCGCGCCGCCGTTGGCGTTGGTGCGGTTCAATGTCTGCTTGCCGGCCTGCCGGGCGGGCTCCTCCGGCGCGGGCGGGGGACGCTGCGCCAGCATGTCGCTATAGCCGCCCGCGTATTCGGTCCATTGACCGCTACCCTCGGCGGCGAGGGTCGAAGTCACCACCCGGTCGAGGAAGTCACGGTCATGGCTGACCAGCAGCACCGTGCCGGGATAGTCGGCCAGCAACTCCTGCAGCAGATCGAGGGTCTCCAGGTCCAGATCGTTGGTCGGCTCGTCCAGGATCAGCAGGTTGGACGGCCGGGCCAGCGCGCAGGCCAGCAGCAGCCGGCCGCGCTCGCCGCCCGACAGCATGCCGACCGGCGTTCGCGCCTGCTCCGGCTTGAACAGGAAGTCCTTCATGTAGCCGATCACGTGGCGCTTCTGCCCGCCGACGGTCACCTGGTCGCCGTCGCCGCCGGTCAGCGTGTCCTGCAGGCTGGTGGCGGGGTCGAGCGCGGCGCGCTGCTGGTCCAATGTCACGGGTTGCAGGTTGGTGCCGAGCACGACGCTGCCGCGATCCGGCGGGTCCTCCCCGGTCAGCAGGCGGAGCAGGGTGGTCTTGCCCGCCCCGTTCGGGCCAATGATGCCCAGCCGGTCGCCACGCAGCACCCGCAGCGACAGATCCCGCACGATGACCCGGTCGCCATAGGCCCTGCTTGCATGCTCCACGACCGATACCTGCTTGCCCGACAGGTCGCCTTCCGCCGCCGCCAGCTTCAACCCGGCGCCAGGGCCGCCCATCTCCCGCCGCTTCTGCCGCAGCCCGGCCAGTTCCGCGACGCGGCGCACGTTGCGCTTGCGCCGGGCGGTGACGCCGTAGGTGATCCAGTGCTCCTCCCGCACGATCTGGCGGTTCAGCTTCTGGCGGTCGCGCGCTTCCTGTTCGGCAACCTCCTCGCGCCAGCTCTCGAAATGCTCGAAGCCGCGATCCATGCGCCGGGTGATGCCGCCCTCCAGCCACACCACGGTGCGGCCAACCGTCTGCAGCATGCGCCGATCATGGCTGATCAGCACGATGCCGGCGCGGGAGGCGGCAAGTTCCTTCTCCAGCCACTCGATGGCCGGCAGATCGAGGTGGTTGGTCGGTTCGTCCAGCAGCAGCAGGTCCGGCGCGGGGGCGAGCACGCGGGCCAGGGCGGCGCGCCGGGCTTCGCCGCCCGACAGATGCGCCGGGTCTTCCATCCCCGTCAGGCCGAGCCGGTCCAGCAGCGGCGGCACCCGGCGCGCGTCATCGCCCGGCCCGAGCCCCGCTTCAACGTAGTCCAGGGTGGTGGCGAAGCCCGAAAGGTCCGGCTCCTGCGGGAGATACCGGACGGTGGCGCCCGGCTGCACGAACCGCGTCCCGCCATCCGGCTTCATCAGCCCGGCGGCGATCTTCAGCAGCGTGGACTTGCCGGAGCCATTGCGCCCGACAAGGCAGATTCGCTCGCCCGCGCTTACGCCGATCGAGGCCCCGTCAAGCAACGCCTGTGTGCCGAGGGTCGCACGAATGTCTTGCAGCAGCAGAAGGGGAGGAGCCATGGCCGCTGTCTGGCCTTGGCGCTGCGATAGTGCAAGCTTCCTCGCCCTCCCCTTGGGAGAGGGAGAGTCAGGCCTGCTAGAACGGTGTCGGGAACGTCACGCTGGCGTAGTTCGGCGTCATCGAGTTCGGCCCGCCCGCGAGGCCCATCGCACGCGGCGGCAAGCTGCCGGCCGGCTCCGGCTCGCTGTTGCGCGACAGCACGCTGGCGGGCGACTGGCCCGAGATGAGCGGCGGCCCGCCGACCTGCAGATCACAGGCCGTCAGGGACGTGAGCGCGAGGCAGAACAGGCCAGCGCGAAGTGCAGGATGCATTGTCATACGATCTGAACGACTGCGGGGCGTGGCGGGTTCGCCAGCCCCGCTGCCGGGATTTAGGCGGCCGACATCTGGCTTTCCGCGAACTCGTAGTTCGCCAGCTTGTCGAGCCAGTTGGTCACGTAGTCCGGACGGCGGTTGCGGAAGTCCAGGTAGTAGCTGTGCTCCCACACGTCGATGCCGAGCAGCGCGTGGCCCTCGCCGGTGGCGAGCGGGTTGGAGCCGTTCGGCGTCTTGGTCACCTTCAGCTTGCCGTCGGTGCCCAGCACCAGCCACGCCCAGCCGGACCCGAATTGCGTCGTCGCAGCGGCCTTGAACGCCTCCTTGAACTTGTCCACGCCACCGAGGTCCTCGGTGATCTTGTGCTCAAGCTTGGAGGGGATCTTGCCGCCCTCGGTCGGGCTCATCGCCTGCCAGAACAGGATATGGTTCCAGTGCTGCCCGGCGTTGTTGAACACGGGGCCGCCTTCCTTGGCGGTGTGCTTGACGATCTCTTCGAGGGACTTGCCCTGCAAGGCGGAGTCCTTCTCGACGAAGCCGTTCAGCGCCGTGACGTATGCCTGGTGGTGTTTGTCGTGATGGAGTTCCATCGTCTCCTGGCACATGCCTTTTTCGGCGAGCGCGGAATGCGAGTAGGGCAGCGGCGGAAGTTCGAAAGCCATGGGCATTCTCCTTGGGGTCAAATGCGGCGATTTGCCGGCGCGGGTGCGTCCGGTCCTTGCGGCCCGGCGCGTCGCCGGCGCGGGAGGGCGACCTTCCTGCCCGGCACCACTCGCGTCAAGCGCGCCAGCCCCTATCTGCGTTGCATGCCTGATCTTGTAACCGGCCCGGCGCCGAATGGCCTGTCGGCAGCCGGCGCCATCGTCCGGCGCGCCGATCCGGATCGCTTCCTGACGGCCCTGTTTGCGCCGCCAGCCAGGCGGGAGGCGCTGTTTACCCTCTACGCCTTCAATTACGAGACGGCCCGTGCGCGCGCGGTGGCGCATGAGCCGATGATGGCGCTGATACGCCTGCAGTGGTGGCGGGAGGTCGTGCAGGGCGCCCGCAAGCAGCACGAGGTCGCGACACCGCTCAGCGCGCTGCTGGAGAGCGGCGGCCTGCCGGCCGGCGAACTGCTCTCGGTGCTGGACGCCCGTGAGGTGGATGAGCTTCCGACCATCGACGCGTGGCGGGCCTGGCTGCTGTCCGGCCCGGGCTCGCTCGCCGTCGCGGCCGGCCGCCTGCTCGGCGACGTGGGGGAAGCCCCGCGGCTGCGCGAGTTGGGGGCCGGCTATGGCGCGGCAGGCGTGCTGCGCAGCATCGTGTCCATGGCGCGGGCAGGCCACTGCCTGCTTCCCGGCGATGTGCTGGCGGCGCACGGCCTGTCTGCCGACGCGGTCATCGCCAACCCCGCCGACCCGGCGCTCGTTCCCGTCGTCGCAGCCTTGGCGGGGGTGGGTCGGGATTTGCTCGGACGCCGGGCGAGGTTCGATAGCGCTATTGCGGCAGCACTGCCCGCGGTCCTTGCGCGGCATGACCTACGCCAGACCGCCAACCGCGTGATGAGTGCAGAGCCACGGGGCGTCGTGGCCCGCCTGCGCGTGACGGCGGCGGCGGTCACCCGCCAGGTCTAAGCGGCCTTAGGAGTGGGTGGCGAGTTCGCGAGGGCGCGCGGGCGATGGCGTGCGCACGGCCGGAGTGACGCGCACCCAATCTCCGCCGCGCGATGGCCTGCGGCGGGACGCATCGACCAGCCACAACGCAGCCTT
>CAZZVB010000075.1:0-18281 GCA_964657445.1 uncultured Burkholderiaceae bacterium
CCTGGCAACAAGCTGGGAGCAAAGCGCGGATGAGAAGACCTGGATTTTCCATCTGCGCCCTGGCGTCACCTTCCATGACGGCACGAAGCTCGATGCGGATGCGGTGATCTGGAACCTGGACCGCTACTTCAAGAACGACAGCCCGCAGTTCGAGCCCGCCGGCGCCGGGTTGATGCGGGCGCGCAACCCCGTGCTCGATACCTACCGCAAGATCGACGATATGACGGTGGCGATCAGCACCAAGGTGCCGGCATCCTATTTCCCGTACCAAGCCGTCTATATCCTGTTCACCTCGCCGGCCTCGTTCGAGAAAGCGGGGCATGACTGGGGCAAGGTGGCGACCTTGCCGGCGGCCGGCACGGGGCCGTTCAAGATCGAAACGGTCGTGCCGCGCCAGTCGGTGACGTTTGCCCGCTGGGACGGCTACTGGGATCCGAGCCATAAGGCCAAAGTCGGGCACATCCTGCTGCTGCCGATCCCCGAGGCGAACACACGGATGGCCGCGTTGCGGTCGGGGCAGGTGGACTGGATCGAGGTGCCGCCGCCGGATGGCATTCCGTCCCTGAAAGAAGCCGGGATCGTTGTGACAACCGGGTCCTACCCGCATGTCTGGCCTTGGTTCTATGGCCTGGGCGAGAACAGCCCGCTGAAGGACGTACGCGTCCGGCAGGCGTTGAACTACTGCGTGGACCGGGCGGGCCTGGTCGATCTGCTGAACGGCACGGCGGAACCGGCGGTCGGCTGGCTGAAGCCCAACGACCCGAATTTCGGCCACCCGGAAAACCACTACGGCTTCGACCCGGCGAAAGGCAAAGCGCTGCTGGCCGCCGCCGGCTACGGCCCGGGCAAACCGCTGGCCTTCAAGGTCATGATCAGCAACAGCGGCAGCGGGCAAATGGTGCCGTTGCCGATGAACGAGTTCCTGCAGGAAAACCTACAGCAAGCCTGCGGCGTGAAGGTCAGCTTCGACGTGGTGGAGTGGCAGGTGCTGCTGACCGCCAGCCGCCAGGCGCCCGACAGCCCCTCGCTGCAAGGCGCCGTCTCGCTCAACACCAGTTCCCCCTCCTCGGATGCCGGCGTGCTGGCGCGCTATTTCCTTGCGAGCAGTTGGTCGCCGCAGGGCTTCAACTGGGAGCATTGGAAAGATGACCAGTTCGAGGCCGCGATGACGGAGCTTTCCAACGCGACCGATCCTGCCAAGATCTCGGTTGCCTACCAGCACGCCCATGAGCGCCTGGTGGACAACCCGCCCTGGCTCTACATCGTGCACGACCTGAACCCCCGCGCGATGACCAAGCACGTGAAGGGGTTCGTGCCGGTACAAAGCTGGTTCGTCGATCTGACGGCGGTGAGTTTGGAGTAAGCGCTCACCATTCGGGCGGTGATTAGCCTGCCGCTGGAAACCAGTTCCCGTGGAAACCCGGCGGGATCCTGTGCGGCACCCGGACGGTCGCGACCGGCGCTGATTCGAAGGCGCGTGCGTCCAGGAACGTCAGATCAGTGACGTCGGCCGCCGTATCGATCACCAGCCCGACCAGCCAGCCTTCGTCCTCGCCCGCGTCACGGTTCGCCGGAACGAACACGAACTCGCCCGGCACGCGGCCGTCGCCGAAATCATGCACCAGCACGGTCCCGGTCAGCAGGTCGTGCTTGTAGATCTTGGTCGCGCCGCGGAGTTGCGGGTCACCGTCCGGAGGCACCGATACCGTGTAGGCATAGCGGTAGGATTGTCCGAAGCGGCGCTCATCGATGCGAGGGAATTCCTGGGGCGTGGCGTCTGTGACGCGGCGTTCCACGCGCTGCGCCGCCGGGTCGATCGTCCAGCGTTCCAGCCGCCCAAGCGCGTCGAGCCCCGTGCCGCCGGACGCGAACATCTTGGCGTAGGCGATGACGTCCAGGGTCACCCGGCCGTCCTCCTCGTCGAACGCATTGGCCACGTGGAACACGAAGCACGGATCGACGTCGCACCAGATGATCGCCTCTGGATCGCCGTTGCGCGGCAGCAAGCCGACGCGGGCACGATGCGCCGGGTTCCAGCGGAACGGGAACAGATGCCCGCCAAGCACGGCGCGCATGGAAAATGTCACCGGCAGGTCGAGCACCACGGCGAACCGCGCCGTAAACGCACAGTCGTGGATGCAGGGACCATGCTTCACCGGGATCGCCACGTCGCGAACGACCTTGCCGGCCGGCGATACCACCACGTGGCGGACGGTGTCCCAGATACTGCCGTCATAGGCGATCGCGTGCTGCTCGCCGGTCAGCGGATCAAGATGCGGATGCCCGGAGAACGAGCCGCCGAGCGTGCCGTCGAACGGGTTGTAGCGCTGCTCGTCCAGGCTTTCGGATAATTCGACGGGGAAGCTGCCGGCCTCCACCAGCGCGAAGGCCCGGCCGGCGATCGGCGCCACGTTGGTGTTGACCGTGTCGTTGCGGCCCCGGCGCGGCCCTGGTGCGGCCGGCCGCCCGAGTGCTGCCGCGGCCAGGCGGGAACGGATCCAACGGTTGCGATACCATCGCACTGCGCCATCGCGAATGGCGATGCCGTGCACCATGCCGTCGCCCAGGAACCAATGATGCCCGAGCGGATCGTGTATGACCGGGTTCGCCCCCATCTTGAGGTAGCGGCCGTCCAGACCCGGCGGGATCACCCCGGTGACCTCGAGCGTATCGAGTGTCAGCTCCGCCTGCATCGGCTGGTGAATGCCGACGACGAACGGGCTCGGGGTCTTGGGCAGGCGGCGCCGGTTGAAGGCCGCCACCAGCTCCACGCCGCCTTCCATCGCCGCGCGCACGGCCGTCTGTACCGGGTTGGGCAACGCTGCCCTAACCTCCACCCGTCATGGCGGGCCGGAACCTAAAACCGGGCGCCGACGTGCCGTTCAATGATCGCCAGGTTCCGCAAATTGGCCTTCAATGCCATGTCGAACACGTCGCCCAGGATGGGTACGCTGCCGCCGAGCACCTCCAGCCCGATGTTGCCGATCATGCGGGCAATCTGCGGGCGCGGTACGCCGAGCTGCGCGGCCTCGTACACGATGTAGAGCGACAGGGCGCCGAGCACCGCGTCACCACCAATAGGCAGCAGGCCGATCACGCTGTTCAGACCGAAGCGGAACCGGGTGCCCGGCAGCCGGAACGCGCCGTCGATCAGCCACGCCATCCTGCGCAGCCGCTTGAGGCGGGTCTGGATGTCGGCATGGTCGGCGAATGGGATGGTGCTGGACCAGGACATGCTTTGTCTCCTAGCGTCTGGCGCACATGTCGTGGCGCGGCCGCGCCGTTCAATAAGCCCCCGCAAGCACGTCCAGGGTATGGTGGCCGATCATCGTCTCCTCATCGGTCGGGATGACAAGCACCTCGACCCGGCTGTCCGGGGCGCTGATCCGGGCGCCCTGCCCGGCCCGGCGGCCCGGCGTCACGCCCAGCCAGCGTAGCGTCTCGCTGACGGCATCCTGGATTTCGGTCGCGTGCTCGCCGATCCCGGCGGTGAACACAAACCCGTCCAGCCCGCCCAGGCTTGCCGCCAGCGCAGCGGTCTGGCGGGCGACGCGGAATACGAACAGGTCAATGGCGTTCTTGGCGCGCGGCTCCGTGCTGGCGAGCAGCGTGCGCATGTCGCTCGACACGCCGGACACCCCGAGCAGCCCGGATTCGCTGTAGAGCATGTGCTCGACGGCCTCCGCCGCCATCCCCTTCTCCTGCAACAGATAGAGCACCACGCCGGGATCGAGCGTGCCGCATCGCGTGCCCATGACCAGACCATCGAGGGCGGTGAACCCCATGGTGGTATCCACGCTGCGACAGTCCTGCATTGCGCACAGGCTGGCGCCGTTGCCGAGATGGGCCACCACGACGCGGCCGCCCGCCAAGGCCGGGTGATCCCGGCGCAGCAACCCGGCAATGAACTCGTAGGACAGGCCGTGGAAGCCGTAGCGCCGCACGCCGGCGTCCTCATAGGCGAACGGCAAGCCCAGCCGCGTGGCCACGGCCGGGATGGTGTGGTGGAACGCGGTGTCGAAGCAGGCGACCTGCCGCAGGCCGGGCCTCGCCGCCATGATGGCGCGCACCGGCGCCAGGCTGTGCGGCTGGTGCAGCGGCGCCAGCGGCGTCAGCGCGTCGAGCTTGGTCAGCACGTCCGCATCGATCAGGACTGGCGCCGTGAAGTCCCGCCCGCCATGCACCACCCGGTGGCCAACCGCGACCAGCCCGTCGCCGCCGAGGTGCGTATCGATCCAGCCGAGCAAACCGCCGAGCAGCGCCTCATGGCTCTGGCCCGCGTCGCCCCATGCCTGATCAGCCAGCGTGGCCCCCGACGGGTCTTTCGCCTTGAAGCGTGGCGCTGTGCCGATACCCTCCAACTGGCCGCGCAGGAGCGCCGCAAGGCGCGGCTCGCTGCCCAGCCCGTATAGGGCGAACTTGATGCTGGATGAGCCGGCATTGAGGGCGAGGATGGCGTCGGGCATCGGCATGGCCTCCAGTTGGACGCAAAGGCGTGTTGACTTGCCTCAACGGCGCCGCATCGGCCGGATTGCGCCGGCATCACAGAGCAGCGGCATCCGGTCAAGCGGGCTGCGATCGTCACCGTGGTCCGGATACATACGCCGCCCTGGACCAAACATCGAACCAGCAACCCGGCCCGTGAGTCGTGCATCAGGCTGCAGAGCTAGGGCAGCAGCGGATCGCGTCGCGGATCGGCATATCCTGCCCGGCCCTTAGGTTTCACCTCAGCAACGCCCATCTGGTCGTATTGTCCCCGCCCCAGGGCGGCACAGGTAGCGATCATTGCGCCTTGTGTTAGGGTTGGCTGAGAGCCCTCCATCCCTCAACGTGCGCCGCCGCTTCGGGGCTAGCCGCGCCAGGTTAGTTGCAGCGCTGCACAGCCGGCTTGTAGAAAAGACCGCCTGCCATCTCGCGATTGGATGAAGCACACCATGCCGGATCGTGAGAGGCTCCGCCGCCCAAGCCCGTCCGACCGATGTTAGACAGCCGCCAGCGGCTCGCCAACCGTATGCGTCAGCGCGACATGCTGGGCTGGCTTGTCTTGCTCTCGCTGGGCCTGCACCTGGCACTGGTGTTGTGCTTGCTGCTGATCCCTCCGGCGCCGCTGCCGGTCGATCCGCCGGAGCCGCTGTCGCTGGACCTCATTGCGGAGGCAGGGCCACCCGCGGCGGCGCCGGCGCCGGCTGCCCCGGCGGAGGCGCCCGCCGCTCCGGCCTCGCCAGTGCAGCAGGCTGAGACGCCGCCGCCCACGCCGCCGCCTATGGAGGTCCCGCCACCGCCGCCGGTTCCGCCTCAGATACCGCCACCGCCTGTGGAGACTCCCCCGCCGCCGGCCGAGCCAGCCGAGTTGCCGCCGCCTCCGCCACCACCCGCACCGGCGCCCGCGCCGACGCCGCCAGTTCTGCCGCCACCAGTGCCGCCGCCCCCTTCGCCGCCAGTTCCGCCGCCGCCGCCGCCGAAACCTGCGCCGGTCGTGCAGCCGCACCCGCCGCCAGCACCGCGTCCGGCGCCGAAGCCTGCGGTCGCGCGCGCCGCTGCGGCGCCGGCCGGGCCGCCTGGGCACCCAGAGGGACAGGACGCGGTGAGCCACGCAAGTGCGGCCAGCAACGGCGCGGCTTGGCTGGGCAAGCTCAAGCAGTGGTGGGATCAACACTCCTTCTACCCGAAGGAGGCCTCGCAGACGAATGAAGGCGGCAGCGTACGGGTCCACATCATCATCGCCGCTGACGGCCAGGTCACGTCGATCGACGTGGTGCAAGGCTCGGGTTCGGGCGTTCTCGATACCGCGGCGCTCGCGGTGTTCCGCAATGCCCATCTGCCGCCGTTCCCACCGGGCACGCCCCCGTTGCCGGCTGAAGTGACGGTGACGCTGCACTACCACCCGGCCGACACTGGCGGCTGACATCCGCAAGCGACCATGACGCTCGTATGTATTTGCGCAGGCAAAATGCCGCCGGTGCAGAAACTCCTGGACATGGCGTCCGGTGGGGCAAATGCTCTGGCCTGTCGCCTCGCTCCAGCGAAAGCTGGTGTTGATCTCGCAATGAGGGGGATGTTCGATGCGGTTGCCGGTCACCTCCGCCGCTCTAGCCGTGGCGTTCGTCCTGACGCCCCTGGCCGCTGGCTACGCGCCCGCGATGTCGCAGGATTTCAGCATCACGAACCAAGTTGCACCGGCAAATGGCAGCAATCGCGACGTGATGCGGCAACTGCAGGCGTGGTGGGACTTGCACGGGTATTATCCACGGCACGCCTCCAACAACGATGAGGGCGGCATCGTTAAACTCCATCTGCTGATCCACTCGGACGGCAGGATCTGGATGGCCGATGTCGCGCAAAGCTCGGGGTCGAGTTCGCTCGACACGGCGGCCGTTTCGACGTTCCGCAGCGGGTTCGTGCGGCCCTTCCCGGAGGGCGCGCCGGCCATCACCATCGACCTTTCGCTGCATTATGTGCTGGCCCACCGGCATGACCAGCCGGTCGCGGCCAATTACACATCGACACCGTCCAAGGCCCCGTTCACCATCACGAACGATCCGGTCAAGTCACCCATCCTCGAGACGATGACGCTGAGGACCTGCACCGGCAAGGTCGTGAAGCAGGGGGTCAGAAATCATCCCGCTTATGGCATTCCTTACTTCGCCGAAGCGATTTTCTTCCGCCGGCCAGACGGCACGCCGTGGGTCAAGTTCTATGAGGGCGGTTATTCCATTCTTGCACCGGTGACCGAGGTCGGCAAAGTGGTACAATGGACCGGCCGGGAAGAGCGACTTAAGGGTGGTGTGAGCCAGTTCTACCAATACACCGTCTGGCCCGAAGGCGATAACCAACTCAACGGCAACATCAGCACTGACATCGCCAACGACAACATCAATATCAATCGTGGGGGAACGGTCGATTTGAGCTGCGCAACAGACCATGTTACGGCCGTCGAGTGGAACGCCATGTACGTGAACAAAATCCTGAGTCCAGAAGGCGATCCGCCATAACGGCATACCGCTGGAGATAGTCGATGCGGTTGCCCCTCGCCCTCATCGTCGCGTTGCTTCTGGCGCCGGTGGCGGTTGGTTACGCACCCGCGTCGTCGCAGGATTTCAGCATCACGAACCAGATCGAGCCGCCAGCGGATGGCAGCCGCCGCGACGTGATGCGGCAGTTGCAGGCGTGGTGGGACCTCCATGGCTATTATCCCCGGCACGCCTCGAACAACGATGAGGGCGGCAACGTCAAACTGCATTTGCTGATCCACCCCGATGGCAACATCTGGCAGGTCGATGTGGTGGACAGTTCGGGGTCGGCTGCACTCGACAAGGCCGGCCTCGCCACGTTCCGCGACGGTTTCGTCCGGCCGTTCCCGGCCGGCGCGCCGGACGCCAACATCGACCTCACGCTGCACTACGTGCTGGCACACCGGCATGACCAGCCGGTGGCCGCCGGTGTCACGCCCGCGGCGTCCAAAGCGGCCTTCACCATCGCAAACGACCCGGTCAAGTCGCCGATCCTGGAAACCATGCTGCAGAGGACCTGCACCGGGAAGGTCGTCAAGCAGGGGATCAGGAACCATCCCAATTACGGCGTGCCGTTTTGGGCACAGGCCATCTTCTTCCGCACGCCCGACGGCAAGCCGTGGGTCAAGTTCTACGAAGGCGGCTTCTCTATCCTCGCTCCGGTAAGCGAAGTCGGCAAAATCGTGCAGTGGTCCGGCCGGGAGGAGCGTCAGAAGGCAGACCCCGGGTTCATCAAAGTCTATCAGTACAGCGTGTGGCCCGATGGCGAGAACAACCTGACCGGCAGCATCAATGTTTCGATCGCCGACAATCCCGACAGCATAAACAGCGGGGGAACCGTCGATTTTGTCTGCGCAACGGAGGTTGTGCCTGCCGTGAGTTGGAGCGCCTGGTCGGTCAATACCGTGAAAAGCCCCCCAGGCGATCCACCCTGACGCTCTGCGCCTAGAAGCGGCCGGGCCACGCGCACAACGCTGAAACAGCCGCGTGCTTGAGAACAGGGGGGTGGCACGCCATTTGCGGTCCCATGAAGATAAACACTCCCCATGACCCGATCGGCTGGCATGGCACAACGATCTTGTGCGTGCGGCGCGACGGGCACGTGGCCATGGCCGGGGACGGCCAGGTCACCCTCGGACAGACCGTCATCAAGGGCAACGCCCGCAAGGTTCGCCGCATCGGCGCCGGCGATCGCGTGCTTGCCGGGTTCGCCGGCGCCACTGCGGACGCCTTCACCCTGCTGGAGCGGCTCGAGGCCAAGCTGGAGCGGTTTCCCAACCAGCTTGAGCGCGCTTGTGTCGAGCTGGCAAAGGACTGGCGCACGGATCGTTACCTTCGCCGGCTAGAGGCGATGATGGCGGTGGCCGACGCGGACCGGTCATTCACACTGACCGGCAATGGCGACGTGCTGGAGCCCGATGACGGCGTGATCGCCATCGGATCGGGCGGCAACTACGCCCTGTCGGCCGCCCGCGCGCTGATGGACATCGACGGCTTGTCCGCCGAGGAAATCGCCCGCCGGGCCATGCGGATCGCCGGCGAGATCTGCGTTTACACCAACGCCAACGTCATCATCGAGACACTGTAAGCCATGGAAGTTCCTACCTATTCGCCGCGCGAGATCGTCAGCGAGCTCGACCGGTTCATCGTCGGCCAGAATGACGCCAAGCGCGCCGTCGCCATCGCCATGCGCAACCGCTGGCGCCGCCAGCACGTGGCCGAGGGCATGCGCGAGGAGGTCGTGCCGAAGAATATCCTCATGATCGGCCCGACCGGCTGCGGCAAGACGGAGATTGCCCGGCGCCTGGCCAAGCTCGCCCAGGCGCCCTTCCTGAAGATCGAGGCGACCAAGTTCACCGAAGTCGGCTATGTCGGCCGCGACGTGGAAAGCATTGTGCGCGACCTTGTCGAGGTCAGCATCACCATGCTGAAGGAAACGTCGCGCAAGACCGTCCAGGCGCGTGCGGAGCAGCAGGCGGAGGACAAGCTGGTCACCGCGCTGGTGGGCGAGGGCGCCGGCGGGGACACGCGGGCCAAGTTCCGCCGCATGCTTCGCGATGGCGAGCTGGAGGCCAAGGAAGTGGACGTGCAGGTCGCCGATAGCGGCGGCTCGCCCATGGGCTCGATCGACATTCCCGGCATGCCATCGGGGCAAATGATCAACCTCGGTGAGATGATGAAGGGCATGATGGGCCGTGCGCAGAAAACCAAGCGCATGACGGTTTCCGACGCCCGCGCCGCGCTGACCCGGGACGAGGCAGACCAGCTGCTGGATACCGAGCAGGTCACCAAGGACGCCGTGTTCCACGCCGAGCAGAACGGCATCGTCTTCATCGACGAGATCGACAAGGTGTGCGCACGGTCCAGCGAGGGCGGCTTCCGCGGCGGCGACGTGTCGCGAGAGGGCGTGCAGCGGGACCTGCTGCCGCTGATCGAGGGCACCACCGTTTCGACCAAGTATGGCCCGGTGAAGACCGACCACATCCTGTTCATCGCCTCGGGCGCGTTCCACTTGGCCAAGCCGTCGGACCTGTTGCCGGAGTTGCAGGGCCGCTTGCCGATCCGGGTCGAACTTGCGCCGCTGTCCCGTGCCGATTTGCGCCAGATCCTGATCGAGCCGGAACACAGCCTGCTGAAGCAGTATGCTGCCCTGATGGCCACGGAGGGTGTCACGCTGGAGTTCCGCGAGGATGCGGTGGACGCGCTGGCCGACCTGGCGGCGGACATCAACGAGCGGGTGGAGAACATCGGCGCCCGGCGTCTGGCGACGGTGCTGGAGAAACTGCTGGAGGAGATCAGCTTCTCAGCGAGCGACCGACAGGGTGAGACGATCGCGGTGGATGCCGCCTACGTGCATGAGAAGGTGTCGCCACTGGCGGCACGGGGCGACCTGAGCCGGTTTATCCTTTGATCCTTGTAATTACCATGTTATTACGCCGCGCGGAGGCGTGATATGGAATTGAAAGTGGTTCAAGTCGGCAATTCGCTGGGCGTGGTTCTGCCGAAGGAATTGACGCTCAAGCTAGGTGTGCAGAAAGGCGATACGCTCATCGTGACCGACGGTCCGGGTGGTGTTCACCTCGAAGTGCCGAGTGCGGATTTTGACGCGCAGATGGCTGTCGCGCGGCAGCTCATGCACAAGTGGCGGAACGTGCTCCGTGAACTCGCGAAGTGACGGTTTGGGTTGATCGCCTCCTCATTGAGCTGATCCACGATGAACAGGTCGCTACATTTGGCGGCGCCCCCGGGATGAGAGATGGCGGCCTGCTTGAAAGCGCACTGGGCAGGCCGCTCAACCTCGCAGCGTATGGCGAGCCTTCGATAGGCGAGTTGGGCGCGGCCTATGCTATCGCGATTGCTCGAAACCATCCGTTCGTTGATGGGAACAAGCGTGCCGGGTTTATGGCAATGGTCCTGTTCCTGTCGTTGAACGGCTCAACTCTGGAGGCGTCGGAGGCCGAAGCCGTGGTCGCCATGCTGGACATGGCGGCCGGCGAGCTGACCGACGCCGAATTCACCGCGTGGGTTTGTGAGCACGTGTGTCCGGATCTCGCTGAGGCAGCAAGTCTCGCACCTTGAGCCAGCGCGTGCGCAGCCCAAACCACTCGCGGCGGGGCGTCACGGTCAACACCTGATCACGATCATGCCAGCAGAACGCAATCTCCGTGGGCGTGCGCATGGAGGCGTAGGTCAGGAAGCCGGGGGTGTAAACGCCGGCCTGCGTCCAGGTATCACGCACGCGCAGGTCGGGACCCACCAGCAAGATGGTCAGCTTCTCCTTGAACTGCGTGTTGTCGCTCGCAAGCACGACCGTGCTGCCGTCTTCCAGGCGGAACTGCGCCTCGATCACCGTCGAATCGAGGTCGGCGACCTTCAGGCCGCTATGCCGCAGCACGTTGTACGACGTGACCGGGTCATCAGCGACTTCGATGTCGAAGTCGCTCACCGGCCCAACAAGGGCTGGGATCGTTTTAGACGAGGTGTCCATTTCTTTATACGCCACACTTCAAGCGCGACAGGCAAGATTGACGAAGGCCTGACCCGGCGTCACATCCCCGCATGATGACAGAGCCATACGTTGACCCCCCCGAATCTAGCGCTGCCGAAGCGATCGCGGCAATCGGAGACGAACTCAGCGTCTTTGATGACTGGATGGACCGCTACCAGTACATCATCGAGCTAGGGCGCAAGCTGCCGCGTTTTCCCAAGGAGTGGGAAGACGACGCCCACCGGGTGCCGGGCTGCCAGAGCAAAGTCTGGATGGAGGCGGCGAAGCAGGGGGACCTTATCCGGCTTGCCGGCGCCTCCGATGCGGCGATCGTCTCCGGCCTCGTCGCGCTCTTGCTGCGCGTCTATTCCGGCCGTTCCCCGGCGGAGATCGTCGCCACGGACCCGGTCTTCCTCCGTGACCTGGGCCTGCTCGAAGCCCTGTCCACCAATCGGGGCAACGGCATCGCCGCGATGGTGCGCGCCATACGCGAGGTCGCCCAGGCCCAACTGGCAACCCCTCCGCAACCGGCCTGACCGCGGCGATCTACCCGTCCGCAGGCGTCCGGGTCGGCAGCTTCACCGGCGCGCTGTATGCCGGGGCCGCCATGACAACGGCGTTCCTGCCGGTCTGGATGATTGATCGCGGCATCGACGCCGGCCAGGTCGGCACCTTGCTGGCCCTGGCATCGCTGGTGCGGTTGCTCGCGGTGCCGCTCTGGGGCTTCGCTGCAGATCGGGCTGCCAGGCGGCAGCCCCTGTTGCTGCTCGGCGCAGCTTCGGCCGGGCTGACCGTCGCGTGCTTTCCGCTGGCCCGTGACTTCGCGCCGTTGCTGCTGCTCGTCAGCCTGCAAGGGGCTGCCGCTGCGGCGCTGACTCCCCTCACCGACACTCTCACGCTTGCGCTCGCGATGGCGAACCGGCTGTCCTACGGACGCACCCGGGCGTGGGGCTCGGCAGCCTACATGCTCGCGACCGCCGCCGCCGGGCCCGTGCTGGGATGGGCCGGAAGCTGGGTGCTGCCTGGCCTGGTGGCCGGGAGCTACGGCGCCGCCGCAGCCGTGGCGATCGCGTTGCCGGAGGCGGCGAAAATCGGCGCCGCACCCAAGCGGATCGGTGGCTTGCTGCGGCTGCCCGGATTGCGGCTGGCGATTTGCGCCAGCGCTTTGGTGCAAGGGTCGCACGCGGCCTATTACGGGTTCGCCGCCATCCACTGGCGCGCGGCCGGGCTGAGCGACACGACGATCGGCTTCCTGATCGCGGAGGGTATCGTCATGGAGATCGTCCTGTTCGTCTGGGGCGGAGCGTGGGTGGCGCGGCTTGGCCCGGCGCGCCTGACCGGCCTCGCGGCTGCTGCGTGTGCCGTTCGCTGGACCGTTCTGGCCGTCACGACCACGCTGCCCATCCTGATCGCCGTCCAGGTGCTGCACGCCGGCACGTTCGCCATGCAGCATCTGTCAGGCATGGGCACCCTGAGCCAAACCGTGCCGCCGTCGCGATCCGCCGGAGCGCAGTCGCTCTACTCGGCGCTTGGGTTCTCGGCGCCCACGGGCTTGCTGATCTGGCTGGTGGGGCTTTGCTACGCCCGGTATGGCGGACTGGTCTTCCTGCCGATGGCCGCAATCGGCGCGTCGGCGTTTTTCGTGGTGCGGCCGCTTGCCCGCGTGCTGCAGCGGGTGCCCGGCTAGGTCTCCCGCGCCGACGCCAGCCGGTTGCCGGGCGAGGCAGTCATCTCGGACCATTCGTCCACACGGACAGTGGTGCAGCGCCACAAGAAGTCGCGGATCCATTGCGGCGTGCGGGGACGCTCCAGCAGGTAGCCCTGCAAGTAGCGACAGCCCAGGCCGCGCAGGGCCTCGAGTTGCTGCGGCGTTTCGATCCCCTCCGCCACGACGTCGAGCTTCATGCTCGCAGCCATCGACAGGATCGCGCGGATGATGGCGCCGGCGCCCGCCTCGTCATGGATCGAGGCGACGAAGCTTCGGTCGATCTTGATTTGCTGGAATGGGAAGCCCTGCAACGCCTTGAGCGAGGAGTGCCCCGTGCCGAAATCGTCCATCACCAGCCGTATGCCCCGGCGCCTCAGCGCCAGCATGGTGTCGCGCACCTGCTCGGTGTCGCTGATGAGGACGCTTTCCGTCACTTCGAGGTCGAGCCGGTCCGCGGGCAACCCGCTGGCGGCCAGCGCAGCGACGACCTGCGCCTCCAGATCGGCCTGGGCAAATTGCACCGAGGACAGATTGACCGCGAGCCGGGCGGGAAGCGCCCACGTAGCAGCCTCCCGGCAGGCCGTCTGCAGCACCCATCGGCCGATGTCATTGATCGCGCCCGTCGTTTCGGCAAGCTCGATGAACGTCGTGGGCGACAGCAAGCCCCGGCTCGGATGACGCCACCGGATCAACGCCTCCATGCTGCGCGGCAGACCGGTTTCGATGTCGAAAATCGGCTGATAGGCCAGCTCGAACTGTTCGGCTTGGACGGCAATCCGCAGATCCTGCTCCAGCAGCAAGCGGCCCCGGACATCGAGTTCGCGGGCGCTTTCATGGCAGCACACCGCATTGCGGCCGATGTCCTTGGCCCGGTACAGCGCCGAGTCGGCACTTCTGAGCAAAATCTCCGGTGAAGCTCCGTCCTGCGGGTATAGCGCGACGCCGATCGAGACGCCGACCCGGGACAGTTCGTGTCCGATCACATACGGTTCGCTGACCCGGCGCTTGATATCCTCGGCGATTGCAACTGCGCTCGCGCTGGTATCGACGCCTGGCAGCACGACGGCGAACTCGTCACCACCGATCCGTGCGATGGTCGCGTTCTCCGGAACGCAGGCCCCCATACGCTCCGCCACGTCCTTGAGCAGAGCGTTGCCCGCTTCGTGGCCGCGGGTGTCGTTCACCAGCTTGAACCGGTCCAGGTCGAGGTACAGCAAGGCCAGCCCGGTGGCAGTCTGCGCCGCGCCATCGACGCAATCCTGCAAGGCCTGGTGCAGGCGGTGCCGGTTCGCCAGTCCGGTCAGCTCGTCATGATAGGCGAGGAACCTGAGCCGCTCCTCGGCCGCCCGCCGCTGTGTGATGTCGGTGTAGGTGCGAACGATGCCGCCGGCCTCGAGCGGCAGGCTGCAGACTTCCAGGATCGTTCCATCGGGCCGAACCCGTTCGTAGGTTTGGGGCTGGTCGAGGATGCCACCGGCCCGCACGAACTCCTTAAGGTCGGCCGGGCTGCCGGAAAACTCCTCGTGCCGCCACTGATAGGCCAGCACATCGCTGAACGACGGCTGCGACAGCATCAGGGCCGGCGGCAGGTTGAGCATCTCCATCGCGCGCTTGTTGCAAACGGCGACCACGCGCGAGGCGGTGATCATCATCAGGCCCTGATTCATGTGTTCGAGCGTCGTCTCCAGAACCTCGGACTGCTTCGCCAGCCGCGACTCGCTCTGCCGCAGCGCGTCAGCCGTGCGGGTCAGCGTCAGTGTCTGGCCCTTCAAGCTGTGCTTGGCGGCCTTGAGCGCGTTGTTGCGATCTATTAACGCAACCTGCAAACGCTCGAACCGTCCGACCACGGCGAGCAAGCGGTTCAGCAGGATGAGCAGGCACAGGATACCGCAGGCCAGTGCCACCCCGATCCACATGACTTGCCGCCGCCATTGCGCGAAGGCCGTTTGGCGCGACAGCCCGATGTCAATCGTGAGCGGATAGGACGACAGCGGTATCTGCTGGATGGAGCGGCCGTCGCTGCCGGCGCTGGCGCTGCGGCTGGGGGCATCCGGCCCGGTGTTGGGGAAGCGGACCAGTGCGTCGCCACCAAGCCGCCTGATCGCGACGCTGGTACGGTCAGGCAGCCCGATGCTGGCGTAGAAGTTCATGAAATACTCGATCTTCATGGCCGCCGCCACGATACCGAGCAGCCGGTTGTCCGGCCCCGTCACGCACCGGGCGACATAGAACAGCAAAAGGCCGGCAGCACGGCTAAGAACCTGCGAACTGATGAAAAGCCCGTCGTGGCTGGGCTGCTGACAGTACTGAACGTAATCGCGATCTTGGAAATTGAGCGCGGGCGTCGGCCAGCGCCGGGTGAAGCTGATCAGCGAACCGTCCGGCGCGAAGATCGAAATCGCCGATGCCTGGGGGAGGTCCTTCATGCGTTCCGACATGGCGTCGAAGAACGCCCGCGAACCGAGCTTGTCCGCAAAGCCGGCCGGCGTCGTCACCCCGGCGTTCTGAATGTCGCCCTCAATCTCCTGAAGGATGAAGTCGGCCGCCTGCACGGAACGGACAGTCTGCTCGGCAAGAACGACACCGAGGTTGTGCGCGGCTGTTTTGGCGCTGCTGTTGGCATCGCTCCACAGCTTCCAGGCCGCAAGCGCACTGCTTCCCACGCCAACCACGATCAATATCGCAATGAGCACGATCAGCCGCCCAGATAGCGGCGCGTGACGCCACTTCAGATTGTAACCGGACCTGGCCATTCGCCACGATGTGCTCTGAGCGCGCTGGTAGGGAACGGCTGGCCTTAGCCTAGGTCCGATGCTGGAGCGTGGGCTTAATCCCTTCCGCGCTGCTCCAAATGGATGCGCGGGCGCCTTCCAACAATTCGATCTGCCGCGCGATCCGGAGCAGCGCGTCGGGCGCCGGGCCCGCCGGCCGGGCGGTTCCGCGATCACCGTTGTCCGCAATGGACCGGAGCGAACCGCCGATCCAGTCCCGCCAGGTGCGCAGCGTGGCGCGGTCGAAGCCATCGGCGCCGTGGGGATCGAGCTGCAGCGCCGAAAGCCGCCCGGCCATCCTCCGCAAAGCGGCATCCGTGATCATCGCCCCTTGCAGCTCGGCTTTTTGCAGCCTGCGCGGTTCGTTCAACGCCCGGGAGATCGACGTCTCGAGGTTGTTGCTGGCCACCCCTGCCGTCCGCCGGGTGCGATCGACCGCCTCGGGCGGACCATCCTCAAGAAGCGCGTTCAACTCGGCTTCGGCAAAGGCGGCATGGGCCTCGATCGCCGCCTGCAACTCTCGCCTTAACCGGTCGGGCTCCCAGCTCGGCCAAAGCAGCAGGCACCCGAGCACCGCCAGGATGCCACCCGCGACGGTGTAGAGCGCGCGGTAGAACGCGATCAGGAACTCGCCTGTGCCGGGCCGGCTGAACTCGGTCAGCAGGACGACGAGCGGCGTCAGCAGCGCGATGAATGCGCCGTAATTCACCGCGCGGACGGTGAAGGCCAACACCGCCAACGGGAAGAGCGCGGCGGCGATCTGCAGCGGCGAGGTGCATACCAGCGCAATAGCGGCCGCCAGCACGCCGCCCAGCACCGTGCCGCCGATCCGCTCCAGCGCACGCTGCCAGGTCAGCGCGTAGAACGGCTGCATGGTCAGGACGAGCGTGATGATCAACCAGTGCTGGTAGCGGCCGGACAGCGACAGGGTGAACACCAGAGCCGGTCCGGCCACCACAGCCGTCCGCAGGGCATGGCGGAAGGCTGCCGAACCCCAGTCGAAATTGGCCCGCAACGGCGCCAGCAGCCGCTGCTGCCAGCGTCCTGCGGCCGGGTTGTCGGGCAGCGCACCCGGCGTCCAGCCGGCAGGGGCGGTGAGCGTCACGGCCACGCGAAGCCGCTCGACGATGGCGTCGGTGATCGCGGCCAGCGGCGGTGTGGCGCCCGCCGCGCTAAGCAGGTCCAGCGCGGGGCCGATGCGCGACAGGCGCTCCAGCGCGCGATGTTTGCCGCGGCCCGGATCATCCGCGCGGATGGCGACGGACAGCACCAGGAGTGCCGGACGCAGCAGCCGCAGCACCCGTTCGCCAGCCTCACGCACGGCCGGCGTCGAGTCCGCTTCGAGCAGGTCGGAAAGCGCGATCAGCGCACCGAACAACTGGTCGATGGCTTCGATGCGGATCAGGGCCTGGAATGACCGCGCGCTAGCCTGTCCGCGGACGCGCACCGTGTCTTGCACGGCTGTCCGCGCACGCTCGATCGTGTCGCGGACCGCCCGGCGGTGTCCGCGGGCATGCGCCTCCCACTCGGACTGTCCGGCATTGGTTTGCACCAGGATGCGCAGATCGGCCGCCAGGCGCGCGACGGCCCGGTAGGCGTCGGACACGGCCCGGCGCGCGGGGCGAAACGGATGGATGCGCCAGATGACCATGGTCAGCAGCACCGCCCAGGCGCAGCCGGCCGCGAAGACGCATCCTGCGACCACGCCATCGCCGAGCGCCCGTGGTTCGTCCACCGCCAGCACAAGCACGACGACCAGGAGGTTGCCGACCTGGAGCGACGCCTGACCCCAGATCCGCGCGAACGAGCAAGCGAAGATTCCGATGCACACCAGGGGAACGGTCACAGCCAGCCCATGCGCACGCAGCAGACCGAAGCCGATCGTGATGGCCGACCCGATCAAGGCAAACGCGGTGAGCGCCGGCAGCCTGCGGCGGATCGGGCCGCCCGAATCGCACAGGCAGGTCAGCAACGCGCCGAGCGCCGCCTCCAGCAGCGGCGGCCAATGCGCCCACTCGTCGGCCGCGACGATCATGGCGATGGACAGCGCAGCCCGGAATCCCTCGGCGAAGCTAAGCGCACGCAGATCGAACGCGATCGGCAATCGCGCGAGATTCGCCTCCGGCGTGGTGGCGAGCAGCCTCATTTAGCGGAGTGCGGTGCGGACTGGCCCCTCACCCAACCCTCTCCCGAGGGGAGAGGGCTTCGCTTCCATACGTCTTTCTCTCCTTATGGGAGAGGGCGGGTTGAGGGTTCGCACCCCAGCCGCCGTAGCCTCAAGCCGCCTTCGCCATCCCGCGCAGGACGTATTGCAGGATGCCGCCGTGGCGGTAGTACTCGACCTCGTCATCGGTATCGATCCGGCACAGCGCATGGATCGTCTCGGACGTGCCGTCAGCGCGATGGATGGTCACGGGGACCTGCATCCGGGGCGTGATGGTTTCGATGCCGGTGACATCGATCACCTCGTCACCCGTCAGGTTGAGCGTGGCGCGGGTGACGCCCTCCGGCAGGGTCAGCGGCAGCACGCCCATCCCCACCAGGTTGGAGCGGTGGATGCGCTCGAAGCTTTCGACCAGCACGGCCTTGATCCCGAGCAGCATCGTGCCTTTTGCCGCCCAGTCGCGCGACGACCCCATGCCGTATTCCTTGCCGCCGAACACCACCAGCGGCACGCCTTCCTTCTCGTAGGCAATGGCGGCGTCGTAGATCGGCATCTCGCGGCCATCGGGGTAGTGCTTGGTCAGGCCGCCTTCAACGCCGTGCAGCATCTCGTTCTTGATGCGGATATTGGCGAAGGTGCC
>CAZZVB010000076.1:0-18009 GCA_964657445.1 uncultured Burkholderiaceae bacterium
GACTCGTTTTCCGATCGTACTGGATCGGAGAAAAGCTCTAGCTTCTGGTTCGGGCGAGCATCTTTATCCGATCAGATAGCAAGATGATCGAATGTGATGCTCTCTAGCGCCGCCACCAGCCTCGCTTCTTTTCTGCCGCTGGTTCGCTGCCCACGATGACGGGTGGCGGGACCGGCGAACTCACCGGCTCCGGCGCCGGCTCGGGGGCTGGCGCAGCCGCCGGCGCGGCATGCCCATTCATCAGCGGCGGCTCCTCCGCCACGATGGCCGGGGAATGGTCCTCCGCCAGCGCCGCAACCGGCGCCGGTCCGGGCGCTGCTTCCGCCTCCACCGGTTCCACGACGTTGGGCGCCGGTGCCGGTGCCGGTGGCGTTGCTGGTTCTGGTGCTGGCTCGGGCGCGGCAGCGCGTTGCTCGTGCTCGTCCATCATGTCGAAGATGTCGAACGCCTGGCCGCCGAACGGATCGGCCGGAGTCGGGCCGGCATAGACCGGGGCAGGGGACTGCTCGAACGACGCCGGCTCCTCCGCCGATCCCTCGGCCGGGGCTTCCCCATCAGCCGGGTCACGACGGCGGCGGCGGCCGCCACGGCGGCCTCTGCGGCGGCCCCGGGCGTCCTCGTCGCCGGAGGCTTCGGCAGCAGGCGCATCCGGATTGGCCACCGCAGTGCCCTCTTCAGACGCACTGGCCAGCTCACTTTCCAGGTCCGGGGTGACGGCCGGCGGCCCGAAACCCAGGTCGGGCTGGTCGGCGGCAGCCGGATCGACGCCGGGTGGCGAACTTGCCTGTGCAGCCGGGCCGTCCTCGCGACGGCCACCGCGACGCCGGCGGCGGCGCTTGCGGCGCCGGGTTTCCGCTTCCTCGGCGGTTTCGCCGGCCACCGGCACGTCGGCCCCCGCCTCGAGACCGTTCTCGACGGCAGCCTCGGTATCGGTCTCGTCCTCTTCGTCGCCTCTGACGTCGGCTTCCTCGACCGCGTCGTCGTCTTCCATCGGGCGGGCGGCCATCGGGATCGCGGCGGCGGGTGGCGGCAGTTCGCCTGCGATCTGCGGGCGCACACGCTCAATCCGGGTCTGTGGCGGCAACAGGCTTTCATCAGCTGCGAAGGCCACGCTCATGGCGTATCGCTGCTCGATCTCGGCCAGCCGGACCCGCTTGTGGTTCAGCACATAGAGCGCCACGGCGCCCGCAACGTGCACCACGATGGCGGCGGCGCGGCGTTTCGCACCCTCCTCCTCGACGGCGCGCAGCACGGCCAGCGCCGCCGTTTCCGTCGTGCGGACGTGGCCGGAGCCGCCGCAATGCGGGCAGATGGTGAAGTTGGTTTCCGCCAGCGAGGGGCGCAGCCGCTGACGGCTCAGCTCCAACAAGCCGAAATGGCTGATCGAGCCGACCTGGATGCGGGCGCGGTCGTCGCGCAACGCATCCTTGAGCCGTTTTTCGACGGCGGCGTTGTTGCGCCGGCTTTCCATGTCGATGAAGTCGATGACGATCAGCCCGGCCAGGTCGCGCAGCCGCAACTGGCGCGCCACTTCATCGGCCGCTTCCAGGTTGGTCTTGAGCGCCGTCTCCTCGATCCCGCGTTCGCGCGTGGACCGGCCGGAGTTGACGTCGATCGCAACCAGCGCCTCCGTCTGGTTGATCACAAGGTAGCCGCCGGAACGGAGCTGCACTGTCGGCTGCAGCATTCCATCGAGCTGCGCCTCGACCGTGTTGCGCGCGAAGAGCGGCTGCGGTTCCGTCCAGAGAATGACCTTGCGGGCATGGGCCGGCATCAGCATGCGCATGAAGTCGCGCGCCGCGCGCCAGCCGGCCTCGCCGTCCACCAGCACTTCGTCCACGTCGCGCGAGTAATTGTCGCGGATCGAGCGTTTGATCAGGCTGGCTTCTTCGTGGATCAGCGCCGGGGCGATGGACGCCATCGTCGTCTCGCGGATGCTGTCCCAGAGTTCGAGCAGGTATTCGCAGTCTCGCTTGATCTCCGCCTTGGGGCGGTTTGCCCCGGCGGTGCGCACGATCAGCCCCATGCCGCGTGGAATTTGCAGCTCGGCGGTGACTTCCTTCAGGCGGCGGCGGTCGGCCGCGGAGGTGATCTTGCGGGAAATGCCGCCGCCGCGCGGCGAGTTGGGCATCAGCACGGAGAAGCGGCCGGCGAGCGAGATGAAGGTGGTCAGCGCCGCGCCCTTGGTGCCACGCTCCTCCTTGACGACCTGGACGAGCAGGATCTGCCGGCGGCGGATGACTTCCTGGATCTTGTAGGAGCGCATGTAGCGCGCCGGCGGGCGAGCCTCTCGGCGCTCGCTGCTGCGTCCGCCATTCTCGTCCTCAGCCGCGTCCTCGTCATCCTGACCGGACTCGTCATGGCCGGTGTGCTGTTCGTAGCCGTGATCTTCGCCAGGTTCGGCTAGGTCGCCGCCCTCGTTCTCGTCCTCGCGCGCGAGCAGGTCGGCGCCCTCCGCCGTAACGACGTCCGCACCGCCAAGCTCCTCCGGCGGTGGCGCGGGCGGCAGTTCCTCGACATGGCTGGTGCTGGCCTCGGCTGGGAACAGCTCGCCAGACGCCTCGGGCTCGACGGGTTGCGCATCCTCGCTGGAGGCGGGTTCGCCGCGTGCTTCCTCGGCGGCAGGTTCCGGCAGCAGGTCGGACCCGAGGTCAGAAGCAACGGCTTCCTCTCGTGCGACGATGAAGTCCTGCGCGATCGCGGCGGCCTGGCTGGTCTGTGCTGGACGCTCTTCCAGCGGCAAGGGCGGTTCGTCCGCCTCGTACACGCCGGGCGTCTCGCGGCTCTTGTCATCCTCGTCGCTCTCCGGTCCGGCTGACTGCGGCGCGTTCTCGGCGGCTTCGGCGGCGGCCGCGGCGGCATCTTCCGCCTCCTCCTCGGCGCGGGCATCGGCCTCTTGCAGTTCGAGCAGCCGCTGGCGATCGGCGACGGGGATTTGGTAGTAGTCGGGATGGATTTCGCCGAAGGCCAGGAAGCCGTGGCGTCCGCCGCCGTATTCGACGAAAGCGGCCTGCAGGCTAGGCTCTACACGGACGACCTTGGCAAGGTAGATGTTGCCCTTGAGCTGCTTCTTGGCAGCGGTCTCGATATCGAAGTCTTCGAGCCGGTTACCGTCCAGTATCACCACGCGGGTTTCTTCCGCGTGGGTCGCATCGATCAGCATACGCTTCGTCATTGGTCAAAGAACTCCGGTGCGCCTGCCGGTCGCGCGCAAACAGCGCGGTGCCGGGGCGGCTGAATACAGCAAGGGAATGGGACGTCCCCGGCCGGAGCAAGCGCCTACCGTCGCGCCGCCCAGGACCGTCGCACGTGGCGATCAGGCTGTGGAGGCGGCAGACGGATACGGCGGCGCTCATTCGGCCTGGAACTGTCCTTAAGCGATCGGCCGCGCGAGCCAGCGCTGCGCAGCCGAGTGGGGTAGAGCGCCGCCTGATCATTCTTGACCAGCCCCTTACGCGCGTGCCGCGCGACTTGGGTGATGGTGCCGACCGTCCGTGGCCGCTACCGCCCAAATGGCAACGTCAGCGGCCGACGAGGGCGATCCCATCGCAGCGCTTTCGACCATGACGCAAAGCATCGTGGCCCGCAAGCCTGTGGAACCGGTTCCTGGGCGTGGCTTCGCCGCAACATGGTTCAGCCTTAATCAAGGCCCAATGTCTGCTGCCGTAACCGGCGTGTTAGAAGCCACCGGCCAGGAGGCATGCCATGGACGACGCAGGCGTGACGCGCAGAGCGGTCATAAGGCTCTCTCTGGGGTCTGCCGGTGCGCTCGCCCTCACGTCCAGCCTGGCGGCCCGCACCGCTCCCCCGGGGCGCGACCAGCGGTTGGCACCGGCGCCTAAACTCCCGCTCGTGGTGCTCGACCCCGGTCATGGCGGGAAGGACCCCGGGGCCATCGGCATTACAGGGACCTACGAGAAGCACGTCGCTTTCGCGACCGCGAATGAACTGCAGCGCCAGTTGCTTGCCGGCCGGCGCTTCCGCGTCGAACTGACCCGCACCGCCGACCGGTTCATCCCGCTGGAAGACCGCGTCGGTTGGGCGCAGCAGAAGGGAGCTGCCTTGTTCGTCTCGATGCATGCCGATGCGGTGCTCGACCACAGCGTGCGAGGCGCCAGCATCTACACATTGGCTGAGACCGCGTCCGATCCGCAGACCGCGGCGCTGGCCAGGCGGGAGAACAGCGCCGACCGGTTCGCCGGCGCCGCATTCCGGGACCAGCCGCCCGAAGTCGCCCGCATCCTCGCGAGCCTGGTCCGGCAAGAAACCCGCGTCGGCTCGGCTCGGCTTCAGCGCGGGCTCGTTTCTACGCTGGACCAGCAACTGCCGATGCTGCAGAACCCAGCCCGGCACGCCAGCTTCGTCGTGCTGAAAGCAGCTGACATCCCGTCCGTGTTGGTCGAGATGGGATTTATGTCGAACGCGCAGGACGAGGCCGCGTTACGTCGGCCTGAGCACCGCGCAGTTGTTGCCGCAGCGATGAAACGCGCGGTTGACGCCTTCTTTGCCGGGCCGGGAGTGCGGATGGCTGGCTGAGGCGCGTGGTAGGGGCGTACACGATGAACGATCTTAGGGCGGGCGACCGCATGCTGCCCCCGGAACCCCCGCCAGGGCCCATGAAGCCGGCGAATAGCGGGCGTTCCGCCGCGCGCGCTGCGGCGCGGCCACGCCGCTCACCCCTGCGCTTGATCGGCCGGCTGGTCGGGATCGGCGTCACCCTGGTTTTGGTCGCCGCCATCCTCGGTTCGGCGGTCGCCTACCATCAATTCCAGGTCCTGTCGGAGGATCTGCCCACGGTGGACGGGCTGCGTCAGTATCAGCCGCCTGTCATGAGCCGTGTCTATGCCGGCGATGAGCGGCTGATTGCAGAACTCGCGAAGGAGCGGCGTATCTTCGTGCCGTTCACCGCGATCCCCGATGTGGTGAAGCAGGCCTTCGTATCCGCCGAGGACCAGAATTTCTGGAGCCACAAGGGCGTCGATCCGGGCGCCATCGCCCGCGCCGCCTTCACCGACCTGATCCAGATCGGCCAGAACCGCCGCCCGATCGGCGCCTCCACCATCACGCAGCAAGTCGCCCGCAACATGCTTCTGGGCACCAACGAACGCACCTTTTCTCGCAAGGTGAAGGAAGCGGTGCTGGCGATGCGGGTCGAGCAGACGCTCTCGAAAGAGCGGATCCTCGAGCTGTATCTGAACGAGATCTATTTCGGCCTGCAATCCTACGGCGTGGCGGCGGCCGCGCAGACCTACTTCAACAAGTCGCTCGAACAAATCACGCTGCCGGAAGCTGCATTCCTGGCGTCGCTGCCCAAGGCGCCCAACAACTACAACCCGTTCCGCTTCCCCGAAGCGGCGCGATCGCGGCGGGACTGGGTGATCGACCGCATGCTCGACGACAAGGTCATAACCGCCGACCAGGCCGCAGCGGCGAGGGTCGGCCCAGTCGTCACGGGGCAGTTCCATCGGCCGGAAGTCGTCCCCGGTTCCGAATGGTTCGGGGAAGAAGTGCGGCGCCAGATGGTGGACCGCTTCGGTGTGGAGTCCACGACGCAGGGCGGCCTCGTCGTCCACACCAGCCTGAACCCGGCGTTGCAAACCACCGCGGACGACGTGCTGCGGCGGGGCCTGATGGCGTATGACCGTTCGCATGGCGGTTTCCGCGGCCCCGTGGCCAGGCTCGACGCCTCCGGCACGCTGAAGGCGGGCTGGGCCCGTTCCCTCGCGGCTTTGCCGCGGCCGCCAGGCATGCTGGCGGACTGGCGGCTCGCCGTTGCGTTGGAAGTGAGCGCCGGGGATGCGAAGTTCGGCTGGATCGATGCCGCGGGCGCGACCCACGTCGCCCCGATGCTGCTGAGCGAGACGACCTGGGCGCGGCCGAACCGCAATGGCACAATGGGCGGCACACCGCGCAAGATGGCGGACGTGGTGCAGGTGGGCGATGTGGTCATGGCCGAGCCGATGGCGGCGGCCGCTGCCAAAGGTGCGGCCGTCAGCGATCATCTGCTGCTGCGGCAGGTCCCCACGGTGCAAGGCGCGCTGGTGTCGCTCGACCCGATCACCGGGCGCGTGCTGGCGATGTCGGGCGGCTGGAGCTTCGACGCGAGCCAGTTCAACCGCGCCACCCAGGCGGCGCGTCAGCCCGGCAGTTCGTTCAAGCCGATGGTCTATCTGGCCGCGATGCAGCAGAACATCTCGCCGAGCCAGAAAGTGCTCGATGGCCCGTTCTCGCTCGATCAGGGCGCTGCCGGCGTGTGGCGGCCGGGCAATTACGAGCAGGGTTACGCCGGCCCGATCTCGCTGCACCAGGCGCTGGAACGGTCGTTGAACCTGGTGACCGTGCGGTTGGCGCAGAAGATCGGCATGGATTCGGTCGCCGCCAATGCGATCGCCTTCCACGTGGTGGACCAGATGAGCCACTTCCTGCCCAACGCGCTGGGCGCCGTGGACACCACGGTGCTGCGCCAGGCGGGCGCCTATGGCTCCCTGAGCCAGGGCGGGCGGGAGGTCGTGCCGACCTTGGTTGATTCGGTGCAGGACCGCGACGGCCACGTGATCTGGCGTGCGTCAGGTCTGGCATGCGCCGGGTGCGGCGACCCGTTCAAGCCGCCGCAACTCAGCGACATCCGCAAGCAGTTGGCGGACCCGCAGAGCGTGTTCCAGACGGTGACGATGATGCAGGGCGTGGTGCAGCACGGCACCGGGTTCGAGGCAGGAAAGGGTCTCGGACGCACCGACATCGCCGGCAAGACGGGCACCACGCAGGACTTCAACGACGCATGGTTCGTGGGCTTCACGCCAGACCTGGTGACGGCGGTCTGGATCGGCTTCGACAACCCGGCGAGCCTCGGCGACAAGGAAACCGGCGGCGCCATCGCCGCGCCGATCTGGCACGATTTCATGGCCGTCGCGCTGAGGAACCGCCCGGCGCTGCCATTTCGCATGCCCGACGGCATGACCATGGCGACCTGGGCGTCCAACGTGACGGATGCGTTCAAGCCGGGCCAGGTGCCCGGCCAGAGCGGCCCGACCATCGGCGGCGGCGGTAGCGGCGGCGATGGCGAGGGTGGCGGCGTCACCGCCAGCAGCAGCGGCACGGGGACCGGCGTGGACAGCGGCGTGGGCGGACTTTACTAACGCCCGATGTCCACTGAATCCGACGCCCTCAACGAACAGATCAAGCAGTCGGTCGCGCTGCTGAGGAGGCATCTTTGACTGGGATGCCGCCCAGGAACGCCTTGCCGAACTGAACCACCGCGCCGAAGACCCCGACCTGTGGAATGACGCCGCCGCGGCGCAGACGCTGATGCGCGAGCGCACGCAGCTCGCAAGCCAGCTGGAGGGCGTGCAGGCGCTGGAGGCCGAGGTTGCCGAAACCCTCGAACTGATCGAGCTGGCGGAAGCCGATGGCGATGACGGCTTGGTCAACGAGGGTCTGGCCGCGTTGCGCCGGGCAGCGGAGGATGCCAAGCGCCGCGAGATCGAAAGCCTGCTGTCCGGCGAGGCCGACGGGCGCGACGCTTTTCTGGAAGTCAACGCCGGGGCAGGCGGGACGGAGGCGCAGGACTGGGCCGAGATGCTGGCCCGCATGTACACGCGCTGGGCGGAGGCGCGTGGCTACAAGATGCAACTCATGGAGCAATCCGAAGGCGAGCAGGCAGGCATCAAGTCCGCCACCTTCCAGATTTCCGGCCCGAACGCCTATGGCTGGCTGAAGACCGAGGGCGGGGTTCACCGGCTGGTGCGCATCTCGCCATTCGACAGCGCGGCCCGTCGGCAGACATCGTTCGCGTCGGTCTACGTCTATCCGGTAGTCGATGACACGATCCATATCGAGATCGATCCATCCGACCTGAAGGTTGACACGTTCCGTGCCTCGGGCGCCGGCGGCCAGCACGTCAACAAGACCGAGTCGGCCATCCGGATCACCCACGTCCCGACCGGCATCATCGTCGCCTGTCAGACCGACCGCTCGCAGCATCGCAACCGCGCTACGGCGATGGAGATGCTGCGCGCACGGATGTACGAGGCGGAATTGCAGAAGCAGGAAGCCGCGAGCGCGCAGACCGAGGCGGCCAAGACGGAGATCGGCTGGGGCCACCAGATCCGGTCCTACGTGCTGGCGCCGTATCAGATGGTCAAAGATCTGCGGACCGGGGTGGAGAAGAGCAATCCGGCCGCGGTGCTGGACGGCGCCCTGGATGACTTCATGGCCGCCGCCCTGGCCGCCCGTGTCGGCGGCACCCGCAGCGAGGCGAGCGCGCAAGCCCAGTGAGACGCAGCCAGTGACGGCAAACGCCCATGTCGGGATCGGCGGCTGGACCTTCGCGCCCTGGCGCGGGCCGTTCTACCCGCCGGGTTTGCCGCACGCCCGCGAACTCGCCTACGCAGCGGAACGCCTCACCGCCATCGAGATCAACGGCACATTCTATCGCACGCAAACCCCGGCCAGCTTTGCGAAATGGCGGGACGAGACGCCGGATGGGTTCGTGTTCTCGGTCAAGGCGCCCCGCGCGGCGACGTGGAAGAAGGAGCTTGGTGAAGCCGAGCCGCAGATCAGCCGGTTCCTGGAGTCCGGCCTGCTGGAACTCGGCGACCGGTTGGGGCCGATCCTGTGGCAGTTCGCCCCCACCAGGAAGTTCGATCCGGACCTGTTCGCTGCCTTCCTGGCGCTGTTGCCGGCCCAGCACCGCGGCGTCGCGCTGCGCCATGTGATCGAGGCGCGTCACGAGAGCTTCGCCGTGCCCGGCTGGTTCGAATTGCTGCGCAAGCACGGCGTCGCCGCCGCCATCGTCGAGTCCGGCAAGCACACGCTGCTGGGCGACCTCACGGCCCCGTTCGTTTATGCGAGGCTGGAGCGCAATGCGGACGCCGAGGCGGAGGGCTATGCGGCCGAAGCGCTGGATGCCTGGGCAAAGCGGGTGGCCTGTTGGACGACTGGAAAGCCGGTGACCGGCCTGCCAACCCTCGCCCCTGCCGCCGCCAAGACGCCGCGTGAGTGCTTCGTGTTCTTCATCAGCGGCGACAAGGTCCGCGCCCCGGACGCCGCCCAGGCTTTCATCGCCCGGCTCGCGAAACAGTAACGACCGCCATGGCCCGCGTCGGTCATGTCGAGGCGGCCAAGAAGATCCACGGCATCCTGCAGGCGCGCGGCGTCGCTGAATGCTTGGTACACCTAAGATGCAACCGGCGGCGGGTTCGCTCGTTCTAAACAGCACGGCATCATGCCGTATTGGGAGAGTTTTCCATGGATACCGATCGCATCAAGGGCGCGCTCGACCAGGCCAAGGGCGCCGTGAAGGATGTCGTAGGCGGGCTGACCGGCGACCAGAAGATGCAGGCCGAGGGCAAAGCCGATAAGCTGGCCGGCAAGACCGAGAGCACCGTTGGCGGCGTCAAGGACACCGCCCGGGACGCGCTGAACAAGTAAGCGTCCGCGGCTACGCTGGAGAGGGGCGGGCGCCGAACAGGCGCCCGCCCTTTTCTTTGCCTGCTTTCTCCGTCGGAGCGAGCGCCATCACGCGAGGCCGGCAATCTCCCGCCACCCCGCCTCATCCATCGTGGTCACGCCCAACTCCGCTGCTTTCTTGGCTTTGGACCCTGCGTCTGCCCCCAGCACCACCAGGTCCGTCTTCTTCGAGACCGAGTCCGTCACCCTGGCCCCCAGCGCCTCTGCGCGCGCCTTCGCTTCCGGCCGGGTCATGGTGGTGAGGCTGCCGGTGAACACGATCGATTTGCCGGAGAGCGGGCCTTCGGCGGATGCCACCTCATCCTGAACCGTCAACTCGCTCGCAAGATCGTCCAGAACGGCCACGTTGCGCGGCTCGGCAAAGAAGCCCGCCAGTTCGTCGGCGATCGCGCTGCCGATGCGCATGATGCTGCCAAGCGCCTGCCGCTCCTCCGAGCCCGCCACCGCTGCCGCCAGCATCTGCGCCCGCCACTGGACGAGCGTGCCGTAATGCCGGGCGAGCAGCTTGGCATTGGCCTCGCCGATGCGGCGGATGCCCAGCGCGTAGATGAAGCGGGGTAGGGAGATGGTCCGCCGCGCCTCGATCGCGCGGAGGAGGGCCTTGGCGCTCTTCTCGCCCCAGCCCTCACGGCCGGCAATGGCGGCCTCATGGCTGCGCAAACGAAAAATGTCGGCGGGCGTGGCGATGAGGCCGTTCGCGTGGAACTCGCGGATGGTCTTTTCGCCCAGGTGCTCGATGTCGAAGGCCGTGCGGCTGACGAAATGGGCCAGGCGTTCGATCACCTGCGCCTCGCAAGTCAGCCCGCCGGTGCAGCGCCGCACGACCTCGCCGTCCGGACGCACCGCCAGGCTGCCGCAGACCGGGCAATGATCCGGGAAGACGAAGGGCTGCGCACCCGGCGGACGCTTGTCCAGCACCGGGCCCAGCACCTGCGGGATGACGTCTCCGGCGCGCTGGAGCTGCACCGTGTCGCCGATCCGCACATCCTTGCGGGCGATCTCGTCCTCATTGTGCAGCGTCGCCCGCGTCACCAGCACGCCGCCCACGTTCACGCCTTGCAGCCAGGCCACGGGCGTCAGCGAGCCGGTGCGCCCGACCTGGATGACGATGTCCTCCAGCAGCGTCACTGCTTGCTCGGCCGGAAACTTCCAGGCGGTCGCCCAGCGCGGGGTGCGGCCGACGAAGCCGAGCCGCCGCTGCAAAGCGATGTCATCGACCTTGTACACCACTCCGTCGATGTCGTAGGGCAGGCTGGCGCGGCGCTCCCCCATGGCGGCGTGGAATGCTTCGGCCCCGGCCTGATCGACGCGTTCGTTCAACGGATTGGTGGTGAACCCCCACGCTTTCAGCCGCGCCAGGAACTCCCAATGGGTGGGCGCCGGGGTTTCGCTGGCCTCGCCGAACGCGTAGGCGAACAGCGATAGCGCACGAGCCGCCGTGATCTTCGGGTCGAGCTGACGCAGGCTGCCGGCCGCCGAGTTGCGCGGGTTGGCGTAGGGCCGCAGCCCTGCCGCGGCTTGCGCCTCGTTCAGCCGCAGGAAATCGGCCTTGGTCATGAAGACCTCGCCGCGAATCTCGATCCGGTCCGGCGCGGTGCCCTTCAATCGCGGCGGCACGGCGTCCATCGTCCGCAGGTTGGCGGTGACGTCCTCGCCCTCGGCGCCGTCGCCGCGGGTCGCGCCATGCACCAGCCGGCCTTTTTCATAGGTGAGGGAGATGGAAAGCCCGTCGATCTTCGGTTCCGCCACCAGGCTGAGCGGCTCGTCCTTGAGGCCCAGGAAGCGGCGGACACGCGTGCAGAACTCGTCGAAATCCGCCCGGTTGAACGCATTGTCCAGGCTGAGCATGGGCACGCGGTGGGTGATCTTGGCAAAGCCGCTGGCTGCCTGGGCGCCGACCTTTTGCGACGGAGAGTCGGGCCGGATCAGGCTTGGAAAACGCGCCTCGATCGCGGCATTGCGCAGGCGGAGCGCGTCGTAATCGGCGTCGGTGATCTCCGGCGCGTCCTCGGTATTGTAGAGGCGGTCGTGGTGGGCGATCTCGCGCGCCAGCCGCTCCAGCTCGTCGGCGGCTTCTTCCTCGGTCAGCTCCTCGGGTGTGCGGCCGGTCATTGGCCGCGCCAGTTGCGCAGGAACGCGGCCTCCTCATCGCCAATCGGCTGGTTCACCACACGCTCCGGTATTTCCCACACCACCAGCTTCGGCGGCGTTTCCCGGAACGCGGGACTGCGGAAATAGTCGCGTGCGGACCCCCAGAACGCGCCGCCCGCCTGCGCGAACTGCCCGACCGGCGCCGACAGCGCCACTTCCAGCGCGCCAAGGAAGTTCGCGTTGACCGAGTAGGAGCTTCCGATCAACGCCACTTCCGGCACCGGCGCGTCGTCCAGTAGCCCCCCGGCCTGGGCAGGCGGGTCGGTTTCCACGGTCTTGGCTGGGCGTTCGCGATCCGGCGCCGGGCGCAGCTTGAGGTTTAATCCGGGCAGGGCGTCAGGCACCTGGTCCAGGCTCATCAACCGGAGCAAATCTCCAGGGCGCTCTACTTCGGCGCCTTGATCCGTGTGGAACGGACGATCGCGGCCGATCGGGGCGCTTATCGTGGCGCCCACTGCGGCCGCGGCGATGGCGGCGCCCTTGTCGTTCCAGTGGGTGTCAGTGCGGTAATACAGCTCATCGCGCACGCCGGAATAGACGCCTAGCAGGTCGAGCACCGGCAAGCCGTGCAGCAGACCGAGGAACGTGCCGTAGCGCGCGCCGGACTGCGCGGAGTAGGGAACGCCGCAGGCATGGGCGTGCTCTACCCGCGTCTTGTCCGGCACCAGCACGACCTGCAGCGCGATGCCCTGCGCGTCGAGATCGGCGGCGATGTGGCGCACCGCGTCGGCGCGCGTTTTCATCACGGTGTCGCCACCGGGCCAGGGCCGCAGCTCCTCCGTCAGGAACAGCCAGTCATCGCAGCCCGGCGTCACCTGCGGGCCGCCGGAGCCGAAGATGCGCCAGCGGAACTCGCCGCCCAAGGCGGAGAGGGTGTCGCCGATGGGCAGGTCGTGCGCCATGGCGTAGTTGACCGCCGCCGCCGTCTTGCCGCCGAAGAAGGCCGCGGCGTTCATCGTGTCGTGCAGCCGCCGCTGCGGGCCGGAACTCGACAGGGTGGCAACTCCCAGGCCGAAGCCGATGCCCAGCACGGCGATCATCGCCCAGCCCTGCAGCCGCGCGGTGTCGATAAACGGGGTGCGGCGGATTTGCAGAACGGCGCCCATCAGAATTGGAAATACAGGAACGGCACGGCTGCGCGGCTATAGAGCAGCACCATCGCCAGTAGGAAGCCGCAGAACGGCCCGGCCAGCGCCACGCCGCCTCCGGTGCGTCCGAATGCCGCCGCAACCGGCCGTTCGATCAAGGGCACGTACACCACGGCGATCCCGGCCGCGACCATCCAGAGCCGGTCCGGCGTCAGTTGCCAGGCCAGATCGTCCGACACGGCGGCGCCGTGCAGACCGGCCATTCCGGAATACATTGCCATCGCCTGGCTGAAATTGTCCGCCCGGAACACCACCCAGCCCAGCACCACGGCCAGCATGGTCAGCACATGCCCTGGCAGCCATGGCATCGAACCGCCGCGCGCGCGATAGAGCCGGTGCAGCGCCAGCAGCCCGCCTTGCCAGGCACCCCAGGCCAGGAAGGTCCAGTTGGCGCCATGCCAGAACCCGCCGATCAGCATGGTGAGCATCAGGTTCACGTAGGTCCGCAGGGCGCCCAGCCGGTTGCCGCCCAGCGGAATATACAGATAGTCGCGCAGGAACGAGGACAGCGTGATGTGCCAGCGCTGCCAGAAATCCTGAATCGACGCGCTGAGGTAAGGCAGGTTGAAGTTCTCGGGGAAGTGGAACCCGATCATCAGCGCCAGCCCGATCGCCATCGCGGAATAGCCGGCGAAGTCGAAATACAACTGCAGCGTGTAGCCGATCGCGCCCAGCCAGCTATCGGCCAAGGTCGGAGCGGGTAGCCGGAAAATCGCGTCCACGAGCGGGCTGAGCGTGTCGGCGATGATCACCTTCATGCAGAAGCCCACCATGAAGCGGCGTGCGCCCAGGCCGAACAGCGCCAGGCTGTGCGTGCGGTGCTTCAGTTCGTCGGCGATCTGGGCGTAGCGCACGATCGGCCCGGCGATCAGTTGCGAGAACATCGCCTTGTAGGCGGCGTAATTCAGCAGCGACCGGCTGACCGGGATGGTGCCGCGCCAGACATCGACCAGGTAGCTGATCGACTGCAGCACGTAGAAGGACAGCCCGGCGGGGAGCACGATCTCGGTCCAGGCGACCGGGTCGTAGTCGCCGACCGCGAGCACGCCATTGAAGGTGTTCACGCCAAGGTTGGCGTATTTGAAGTAGGCCAGCACGCCCAGATTGCCCACCAAGCCAAGCTGCAGCCAGCGTTTGCCGGTGCGCGTTCCCAGGCCGGCCGATACCATCATGCGCGACGTCAGGAACGTGAAGCCGGTGACGCAGACCAGCAGGGCCAGGAAGTCCACCCGCCACCAGGCGTAGAACCCCCAGGACATGATCAGGATCGGCCAGTTCCGCAGCCGCACGGGGGTCAGGTAATAGACGGTGAAGAAGATCGGCAGGAAGAGGAACAGGAATTCGAAGGACGCGAAAATCACGGCAGCAGTCCTAATGGTCCCCTTACCGGGGGCATTTTGCAGAAGCCGGTTAAATGGCGGCTAATCGCATGCCTCCCTGCAAGTGTTAGTGCGCCTGGGCGAGCGCCACGATCTCCCGGTCGATGGCCAACCCCCATTTCTGATACCCTTGCAGCGAGTAGTGTTGACCATCGAATGTGGTCCATTCGCCCGGCTGAGCGAATTTCAGGCTGTCGATGTAGCGGCAAGGCTGCACATGCGCCGACAGGAAGGTGCTCATCTGCTGCACGCGGGCGTAGGTCTTGAAGTAGGGTCCGCCTTCGGTCCCCCAGCCCGGACCGATCCAAACGCAGGGGATGCCCGCTGCCGCGACTCGCCGGGTCAGAGCGCTCACCTGCTCGGCGATCCAGCCTTCAGGCAGCTTCGGCTGTGCGTAGCCGGCCATGGTGTCTCCCCCGCCGATGACGATCAGGTTGGGGTGGGTCTTTGCGATCAGGTCATCAAGCGATGGCGCTTTCGCCGTCGTGGCGTTGTTCTTGCGCACGGGGCCGAGCTGCACCCGTTCGGCTGTGCCGCAGGGTGCGACTCCGGCGTCGATCCAGACGCCGCTCGGCGCGCCGCAGGCGGCTTCCGTGGTGACTTTCGCGCCTTGCTGGATCAGCGCGTCCTGCAACGTGGTCACCAGGTAGCCCTGGGTTGCGAAATGGCTGTCGCCAAGCATGAGGACGGTCAGCCCCGCGAGAAGTGGTGTGGATGCCATACGTAAAATTCCGCACTTCGGGTGAAAAACGTGTCGCGATCGCAATACCCCTAGGGCAGAGCCAGGGCAGTGGCAACAACCTCGGACACTCGTTTCGCCTGAAAGACCGGATTGCACCAGTATCTTAATATCAGCTCGTAACCGCTTGCTAAGCCATATTTTGATCTAGACAGTACATGTCAACGAGGCCGAGTCGCCGGATCGTTGCCTTCGCTTTGCGGCAGAAGACGCTTTCTTTCTGTTCCGGCTCGGCTCACAACCCAGTCTCGATGCAACTCCACGCAAGCTGCGCCGCCCGCGAGGGTCACGGTGTGCTGCTGCTAGGTCCTTCCGGATCAGGGAAGTCGGACCTGCTGCTGCGTCTTATCGACATCGGGTTTGCGCTGGTCGCTGATGACCGGGTGGATCTCGCGGACGGTGTCGCTTCGCCCCCCGCAGCACTGGCAGGTCTGCTGGAAGTGCGTGGCCTGGGTGTGGTGCGGCTGCCACACCTGTCGTCGGCGCCCGTTGTGTTGGCCGTGGAGTTGCGGCAGGGCGAGAGGATGCCGTCACCCGCCACCCATTCCGGCTCCGGCCGGCCGCTGGTCCATATCGATCCGGCGGCCTCCTCCGCACCGCAGCGCGTGGCGCTCGCGCTCGACTGCGCGCTCGGCCGCACGTCGCAGGTCGCAGGCGCTTTTGCAGGTATGCTGGCATGATCCCGGGCCGCGTTGTGCTGGTGTCGGGGCTGTCCGGGGCTGGCCGGTCTTCCATCCTGCGCGTCCTGGAGGACCTCGGCTACGAAGCGGTGGACAACCCGCCGCTGACACTCACGGAAGAATTGGTCAGCCGCGCTGAACGGCCGCTGGCGATCGGTCTAGACGCCCGCAGCCGGGGCTTCGACGCCGCCGCCGTGCTCGCCACGCTGGAGCGGTTGAAGGTCAACAGCGCGCTGCGGCCGGAGTTGGTGTTCGCCTATGCCGATGAGCAGGCGCTGTTGCGCCGCTACACGGAAACCCGGCGGCGTCACCCGCTTGCCCCCGAGGGCCGCGTAGCCGACGGCATCGCCCGCGAGGTCGAACTGACCGTGCCGCTGCGCGAAGCCGCCGATCTTGTGATTGACACCTCGGACACGTCCCTGCCCGCGCTGCGCCGCTTGGTCGAGAGCCGCTACAGCTGCGACTGGGCGGGGCTCACCGTCTCGCTAATGTCATTTGCTTATCCGCACGGGCTTCCGCGGGAAGCAGACCTGGTATTCGACGCCCGGTTCTTGCGTAATCCGCATTATGATCCCCATCTACGTTTTAAGACTGGGCTGGATTCGGATGTCGCCGCCTACGTGGAGGCGGATCCAGATTTTGACTCGTTCTTCGATCAAATCGAGTCCATGCTGAAGCTTCTCCTGCCCCGGTTCGTGCAGGAAGGAAAGAAATACGTGACGATTGCCGTAGGCTGCACGGGCGGGCGACACCGCTCGGTCCGCATCATCGAGAAGCTGGCGTTGCGGTTCCGGTCGCTTTGCGGAGCATCGTCCAGTGGACAAACTTGTATGCCTCTTGACAACACCACTTGGCAGATCACGGTTGCGCACAGGGAACTGCTGAAGGCGGGCGTAGCGTTTGCAACACCGGCTACCGCATCCCTTCAGGCGCAGGAGGCCTGAGCCCATCAAATGATCGGTCTTGTACTGGTTTCACACGGACGGCTGGCGGAAGAACTTCGCCTGGCGCTCGAGCATGTGGTGGGCCCGCAGGAGCATGTCGCCACGGTCTGTATCGGCCCGGACGACGACATGGAGCTGCGCCGGGCGGACATCCAGGCTTGCATCGGCACCGTCGATGAGGGGGATGGCGTTGTCCTGCTAACCGATATGTTCGGCGGCACGCCGTCGAACCTCGCGATCTCCCTGATGGACCGCCCCGGTGTGGAGGTCATCGCCGGGGTCAACCTGCCGATGCTGGTGAAGCTGGCCAAGGTGCGCGCCCGCCAGCCCCTGAGCGAGTGCGTGGACTGCGCGCAGACCGCGGGTCGGAAGTACATCGCCGCAGCCTCGCACGTGCTGCACGGCTGCAAGGTCAACGGCGTCACCAATTGATCGCCCCGTAATGGACGCCGTGCCGGGTCCTGTCCTCGTTGCACACGCAACGATCTGCAACAGGCGCGGCCTTCATGCCCGGGCAGCCGCGAAGTTCGTCACGACTGCCGAGCGGTTCACCGCGACCGTGGATGTGGAGGCGTACGGGCAGACGGTCTCTGCCCAGTCCATCATGGGCTTGATGATGCTCGGCGCCGGCAAAGGCTGCGCGATCGAGATGCGCGCCACCGGCGACGATGCCGCCGACGCTCTCGCTGCATTGACCGCCCTCGTCGAGGCCGGCTTCCATGAACAGGATTGACCCGGCCGATCCCGTAGCATCCGGCTTCGAACGGCGCCTGGCCGGCCTTCCCGTTGGCCCGGGGATCGCTGTGGGGCCGGTGTTCGGTATCGTGGAAGCGCCGGCCACCATCATGCGGCAGCGCATCGCGGCCTCCGATATCGAGGCGGAGCGGGCGCGGCTGGAAACTGCCGTCGCGGCATCCCGCAAGCAGTTGAACAAGCTGCGGCATCGATTGCACGTGCTGCCGGAGGATACCCAGGCCGAAATCGCGCCGTTGCTGGACGCCTACGTGCAGATGCTGGGCTCCTCCCGGCTGCTCCGTGGCACGCGCCAGCGCATTGCCGAGGGGCTGCGTTCGGCCGAACAGGCGGTGACGGACGAAGCCGAGGCGATCGCGGCCGCGCTGATCGCCGCCAACGCGGACGATCTCCCGTCCGGGCAGCGCCGGGCCGACGAAGTGCGCGAGATTGCCCGGCGCCTGGTCCGAAACCTGACCCGGGCGCCGTTCCGCTCCTTCGCCGGGCTGCCGAGCGGTGCCGTGCTGGTGGCGGAGTGGCTCAGCCCCGCCGATGCCGCCCTGATCGACCCGTCGCGGATCGCTGGCGTTGCGACGGAGGAGGGTGGCGCCGACGGGCACACCGCGATCATGCTGCGCGCCTTGGGCATTCCCACCGTCCTGGGGGCGCTTGGCTTGATGGCGCATATCACCGCGGGCGGCCTCGCAGTGGTGGACGGCTCGGCCGGGCTCGTGATCCTGGACCCGGCGGCAGCCACCATCGTGCAAG
>CAZZVB010000077.1:0-7894 GCA_964657445.1 uncultured Burkholderiaceae bacterium
CTACGCCCCGCCGCCGGCCTATTACGGCTACCCCGGGTACTCCGGCTACTATCGCTAACGGAAACGCCCCCTTTTACCAGGGGGCGTTTTTACTGGAAACGCTACGGTGCCGTTTGCGGACTCTTTTTCAGAAGAGGGAGCAGATGAGCAGAGTTACTATCCCAGCCACTGCGGGTTTTTGATCGTGCCGTCGAAATGGTGGGATGTCTTGTAACGCTCCGTCTTGCCGTCGGCGGCGACGGCCGCCGTTTTCGCCAGGATCGCCGCCCGCTGGTCCGGCGTCAGCGGCATGAAGCTCCGCACTGCGTTGAGCGCCTGCTGCAGCACCTCCGCCTTGTCGATCCCGCAGACTTGCAGCGTGATCGGCAGGCTCATCGGGTAGTGCAGCAACTCGGCCGGCGTCGCCACGCCTGATTTGACGATGAAGGCGTCGCCAAACGCCTTCATGCCGAACACCGCCGTGCCGCGCGCGTTGGCTATCGGCAGCACGCCTTGTTCGAAGCTGTCATAGTGGGCATCCATGACGTTGAGCGGCATCTGCACACTGTCGAAGTGGAAGTTGTGCTGGTCGGCTACTTCAAACATATGTTTATGGATCGCCGGGCTCTTGTGGCCGGTGAAGCCGATGTATCGCAGCTTCCCCTGCTCCCTCGCCCGCAGAACGGCTTCCAACGCGCCGCCAGAGGCAAACACCCGCTCGGGGTCGTTCATGCGGATGATCTCGTGGAACTGCAGCAGGTCCAGGTGGTCGGTTTGCAGGCGCTTCAGCGACTCGTCGATTTGCTTGGTGGCAGCCTCCGCGGTGCGCCCATCGATCTTGGTCATCAGGAACACGCGGTCGCGGTAACCGCCGGCTAGCGCGCGGCCCAGGCGGATTTCACTCTCGCCGCCATTATAGTCCCAGCAGTTGTCGAAGAAGGTGATGCCCGCGTCGATCCCGGCATGCACGAGATTTGTCGCCTCGCTAGCACTGGCGCCGCCTGGTTTGGCCAGGTGGAAGCCACCCATCCCGATTAACGAAAGATATTCGCCAGTTGCGCCGAACGGCCGGTACTTCATGTCCGGGTGCCGCGGCAGCTTGGCGGTGACGGGACCGGTCGGCACCTGCGCCTCGACGACGCGGCTGACGGCGGAGGCGGCGACGCTGAGAGCAGCGGCCGTGATGAAGTCACGACGATCCATGGCGATTACCCCGGCAATGGTCCAAGCACCCGCAACGCAGCGCAGGCAGCGCCGTACCCGTTGTCGATGTTCACGGTCACGATCCCAGGCGCGCAACTGGATAGTATCGAGTTCAGCGCAGTCTGGCCCCCGGCGGCGACGCCATACCCGACGGACGTGGGCACGGCGATGATCACGCCGCCCACCAGGCCGCCAATCACGCTTGGCAAGGCCGCATCCATCCCGGCAGCCACGATCAGCACCCGCATGCTGCGCAACTCGTCCAGCCGCCGCATCAGCCGCCACAACCCGGCCACGCCGACATCGGCGATTAGCACGGCATCCCGCCCGCTGAACCGCAAGGTCCGCACGGCTTCCCTCGCTACGGCCACATCGGACGTGCCGGCTGTTACGACCGCGATCTCCGCCGGGCCAGCGAGCGCGGCCGGCGCTCCGGCGAAGGCAGTTTGCGAGACCGGGTCATAGTCGAGCCCCGCCTGATGGGTCGCAGGTAAGGCGCCAAACTTCTCGGGGCTCAGCAAGGTCAGCAGGATGGGCGCGTGCGCTCCGTCCAGGATCGCGGCAATCTGCGCGGGGGATTTGCCAAGGCAATACACCGCCTCGCCGAAGCCCAGCCGGCCCGTGCGCGCTTCGTCCAGGACGAACTCCCGCACGGCGTCGCTCATGCGCTGGTGCGCAGGAACGCGCTTCCCGTGCGATAGGGAGCCAGCATGACGGGCGCAGCAAGACCAGCCTTGCGGGCTAGTGCGGCAACATCGGCCGTCAGCTGGGCCGACGCCGTCGCGTCCAGCGCGCCGAGTGCTGCCTCATCCAATTCGATTACCACGGCGCCTGCCCGAACCCGGCACCGTACCGTCGCGGCCGACACCGATCGGCCCACCAGTTTCTCCGCCTCGTGCACCATCGCGAGCACGGGCGCCTCGATACGGATACCTGTCTCTATCCGGCTCGACAGGCACGGCGCGGAGGGAAGCTCGCTAAGCGCACCTAAGCCAAGTTCAGCCGCAATCTGACGCACCGTGCGCTTGTCGATCCCGGCTTCGACGAACGGATGGCGCACGGCATGGTCCGCCGCCGCCTGCAGGCCGGGCCGGTAATCGCCCATGTCGTCCAGGTTCGTGCCGGACAGGATGGTGCGCGTGGTTCGCCGCGCCACCGCCCCGTACAAATTGGTCTTGCAGAAGAAGCACCGGTTGACCGGGTTGGCCCGATAGGACGGATCGGCAAACTCGCCTGCGTCAAACACGTCCAGCGACCAGCCTTGCGCTGCCGCCAGCGCGCGGGTGCGCTCGGTAGCTTCGCCCGGCACGGCTGGCGAGGTGGCATGGTGCATCGTGACCCTGCCGCCCAGCATCTGGTGGGCTGCCGTGGCCAGCGTGATGCTGTCGATTCCGCCACTCACTGCGATTGCGGCCATATCCAGCGCCGCCAGAGTTTCATTCAGCCTTCCAAGCGCGGTCATGCCGATTCCGCCAGCCGTTCCGCCGCGCGCCGCAACCCCGTTCGGGCGGCCTGACCCGGCAGGCTGCGCATGTGGTCGGCTTCGGCCTTGCCGGTCGGGCCTCCGGGCCGGTCCACCACTTTGACATGGAGGTCATGACCATCGACCTGCACCTGGGCAAATCGTCGCTTCAGCGCCCGGCCCTGCACCACGTGCGTTCGCAGACCGATCGTGGTGGTCTCCCGGAAGCAAGCCTCGATCACCGCATCCAGCGCGTCCGGCCGGGCGAGCACCTGGATGTGGACGGCAATGCGCCCCTTCTTGCCGTAAGCCGCCATCTGCAGCACGTCATGCACGCCGTCGGCCGCGCGGATGTGGTCGAGCCCGGCCGCCAGATCCTCGCCCGACTGGTCATCGACTTCGAACGCGATGACGGCCAGTTCGCGATGCCCCGCGCTATCCGCGGCACCCGTCTCGAACACAGTCGCCCGTAGGCAATTGCTGATCCCGGGCAGGCGCCGCGTGCCGAACCCGAAGCCGGACCCACGCAGCACCCCCGATGGACGAGAAGGCGTCGCTCCGAGATAGCGGAGGATGGCCGCCCCTGTCGGCGTCACTCGTTCGCCCGGTATGCCGTCGTCATGGGTCGCGAACCCCTCCAGCAGCAGTGCCGTCGCAGGGGCGGGCACCGGCATCATGCCGTGGGCGGTTTTCACCAGACCGGAGCCGATCGGCAGCGAACCGACGCTCCAGGTGGCGGGACCGATCGAGGCGATCAGGCACGCCGCAGCGACGATGTCGGCAATGGAGTCCGCGGCACCGACTTCATGGAAGGCGACATCATCGGGCGCTACGCCATGGATGCGGCCTTCGGCCTCCGCAAGACAGGCGAAGATACCCACGCCGTGGCGACGTATTTCCGGCTCCAGCGCGGCCTGTTCGATCCGCGTGCGGATGTCCGACCAACGGGTGTGATGGTGGTGGTGATGATCGTGGTGATCGTCGTGCACATCGAAGCGCGCCCCGCTGAGCGTGCCGTCATTGTGAGGCACGACCCGGCACTCCGCCCCAGACAGCGCGGCCGCCGCGCGCACGACCTGATCTTCCCGCTCCGGGAAGGCGTGCAGAAGAGCGGCAACGAACATGTCGCCGGCCACGCCGCCGAGTGGATCGAGGTGGATGTGATGCATCGGCGGTAGCAACCCTCTCGCTGAACGCTCGCTTAACGCGACTGCGCCCGTTCCGTTTGTGCCGGCTGAAGGCCAACGCGAATGCGGCCCGAGAAGGAAGACGACGATGGCACACGACGAACACACGCACGACCCGCTCCGCCGCTCCCTGCTGCTCGGAGGCGGCATGGCCGCTGGAGCGGCGCTTGCCGGTGGCGTGCAGGCCGCGGCCGCCGCCCCGATACCCGGCCGTATTGAGAGCGAGCCGACCATGCTGGACGGCAAGCCGATGCCCGAACCGTCCGCGGAGCAATCCGCCGGGCCAATCAAGCCGGGCCGCGGCTCGATTCTGACCAACAAGGTTGCCGTGGTGACGGGTGCGGCGCGCGGCATCGGCCGGGCGATCGCCGTCGAGTATGCGGCGAACGGCGCCGACGTGGTGGTGCTGGACATTGCCGGCCCGGTCAGCCCCGCGTCCAACGCGGTGCCCGCCTCGCCGGACGAGCTGGCGGAAACCGTGAAGCAAATCCAGGCCTATGGCCGCAAAGGCGAGGCAGTCCGCGCCGACATCCGCGACATTAACGCCCTGCGCAGCGTGGCGGACCGCGTGAAGCGGACCTACGGCAAGATCGACATCGTGGTCGCCAATGCCGCTATCCAGCGCTGGATGCCGCTGATGCAGATGCAGGATAGCGATTGGAACGATGTTATCGAGAACAACCTGAACGGCACGGCGAACACCGTCCGCGCCTTCGCGCCCGTCATGATCGAGCAGAAGCACGGCCGGCTGATCCTGCTATCGTCCATGCAGGGTCTGCACGGAACCAAGAACGCGGCAAGCTACTCGGCATCGAAATGGGGCATCATCGGGCTGATGAAGTCGGCCGCCATGGAACTCGGCGAATACAACATCACGGTGAATGCCCTGATCCCCGGCTTGGTGGACACCGCGCTGACCCGATACAAGGCCCGCCTGGTCAACAGCATGGCCGAGCAGGGCCGGACCCCGCCGGAAAATCCGACACCACAGGAAGCCTGGGACAGCCGCGCGCCGACCGTGCCGCTAAAGGTGGGCTGGCTGCAGGCGGAGGATATCTCCCCGGCGGCAGTGTTCCTGGCGTCAGACGCGGCCGCGATGGTAACTGGTGCGGAATATCAGGTCACGGGCGGCGATAGCGCGAAGGACGTCTAGGACGCAGCGGCCGTTTCAGGTGCGGAAGGCCTGCGAACAGTGCCAGACGCAGCCGGCATGGTTCTTCTATCGCTGGCAAGCGGGAACGGCCGCGTTATCCCGCATCGCTCGCCATCACGCCCGATTGGCCCTCCGGCGCGGCTGCTCGCTCGATCAGGTTGCCGGACGTGTCCGCCCTTCGCAGCGCAGCGGCGACCAGCGGATCGACGCCGGCCGCATCCTCGGCAACACGGTCCTCCAACTGGCGCACCATCACAGGCGTCCAGAACGTAACGAGGTGCTTGCGCACGCTCGCAGCCGCTTCGTCCGCCGGGTAGGACCGGAAGAACGTTGCAATCTGGTCGGCCATCGCGACCAGCTTCTCGGTTTTCATCAGTCCGCCGCGTCGAGATGCGCGACACGGGTGAGTGCCACATCTTCCTCGAAGAAGCGCGCCTGCCAGTCTGAGACGCGGTTGGTCTTGCGCACCTGAACCGCGGTGACCTTGTACTCCGGGCAATTGGTTGCCCAGTCGGAGAAGTCGGTCGTGATCACATTCGCGCCTGTCTTCGGGTGGTGGAAGGTGGTGTAAACCACACCCGGCTGCATCCGCTCGCTGATGCGGGCGCGCAACGCGACATCGCCGGAGCGGCTTTCCAGGCAGACGAGGTCGCCCTCGTTCACGCCGCGGTTGCTGGCGTCGAACGGGTGGATTTCCAGCACGTCTTCCTCATGCCACTGGCTGTTCTCGGTGCGCCGGGTCTGCGCGCCGACATTGTACTGCGACAGGATCCGCCCGGTCGTCAGGATCAGCGGGAAGCGCGGACCGGTGCGCTCCTCGGTCGGGACGAACTCGGTGATCATGAACCGGCCAAGCCCGCGCACGAAGCGATCGACGTGCATCATGGGGGTGCCGTCGGGGGCGGCGTCATTGCACGGCCACTGCAGCGACCCGAGCCGGTCCAGCTTTGCGTAGGAAACGCCTTTGAACGTCGGCGTGGTGGCCGCGATCTCGTCCATGATCTGGCTGGGATGATCGTAGTGCATCGGGAAGCCGAGCGCGTTGGACAGCGCCATCGTGGCCTCCCAATCCGCCAAGCCACCGAGCGGCGCCATGACTTTGCGGACGCGGCTGATGCGGCGTTCGGCGTTGGTGAAGGTGCCATCCTTCTCGAGGAACGATGAACCCGGAAGGAAGACGTGCGCGTATTTCGCCGTTTCGCACAGGAACAGGTCCTGCACGACGACGCATTCCATCGCGCGCAGCCCGGCGGTGACGTGGTGCGTGTCCGGGTCGGACTGCGCGATGTCCTCGCCCTGGATGTACAGGCCCTTGAACGAGCCTTCGACGGCATCGTCCAGCATGTTCGGGATGCGGCGGCCCGGCTCACCGGTCAGCTGCACGCCCCACATTTGCTGGTAGATCTCGCGTGTCGCATCGTCGGCGACGTGCCGGTAGCCGGGGAATTCGTGCGGGAAGGAGCCCATGTCGCATGAGCCCTGAACATTGTTCTGGCCCCGCAGCGGGTTCACCCCGGCGCCGGGCCGGCCGATGTTCCCAGTCGCCATCGCGAGGTTGGCCATCGCCATGACCATGGTGGAGCCCTGGCTGTGCTCCGTTACGCCCAGCCCGTAATAGATCGCCGCCGCGCCGCCGGTCGCATAGAGCCGGGCGGCGGCACGCACGTCCGCCGGGTTAACGCCCGTCAAGTGCGCGGTCATCTCCGGGGAGTTGCGCGGCTCCGCGATGAAGCGCGCCCACGTCTCGAACGCATCGAGTTCACAGCGCTCGCGCACGTAATCGGTGGCGACCAGGCCTTCGGTGACGACCACGTTTGCCATTGCGTTGACGAGCGCCACGTTGGTGCCGGGCAGCAGCGGCAAATGGTAATCCGCCTTCACGTGCGGCGACTGCACCAGATCGATCCGGCGCGGGTCGGCCACGATCAGCCTGGCGCCTTCTCGCAGCCGCTTCTTCATGCGCGACGCGAACACCGGGTGGCCATCTGTCGGGTTGGCGCCGATGACCAGGATCACGTCGCTATCGGCGACTGACGCGAAGTCCTGCGTGCCGGCCGACGTGCCGAGCGTGGTCATCAGCCCATAGCCTGTGGGCGAATGGCAGACGCGGGCGCAGGTGTCGACATTGTTGTTGCCGAACGCGGCGCGCACCAGTTTCTGCACCAGGTAGGTGTCCTCGTTGGTGCAGCGGGAGGATGTGATGCCGCCGACGCTGTCGCGCCCGTAAGTGGCTTGCAGCCGCTTGAACTCGGACGCGGCGTGGCCGATCGCTTCCTCCCAGCTCACTTCCGTCCAGGGATCGGTGATCTTGGCGCGGATCATCGGCTTGGTGATGCGGTCCTTGTGGGTCGCATAGCCCCAGGCGAAGCGGCCCTTGACGCAGGAATGGCCCTCATTGGCGTGCCCGTCCTTGAACGGCACCATGCGCACGACCGTGCTGCCCTGCATCTCAGCCTTGAAGGAGCAGCCTACGCCGCAATAGGCGCAGGTCGTGACGACGGAGTGCTCGGGTTGCCCCAGGGCGATCACGCTTTTTTCCGTCAGCGTCGCCGTCGGACAGGCCTGCACGCAGGCGCCGCACGACACGCACTCGCTGCCGAAGAAATCCATGCCGCCGGCGGAGACCTTGCTGTCGAAGCCGCGCCCCTCGATGGTCAGCGCGAAGGTGCCCTGCACCTCCTCGCACGCGCGCACGCATCGCGAGCAGACGATGCATTTGGACGATTCGAAGGTAAAATAAGGGTTGCTCTCGTCCTTCGGCGACTTGGAATGGTTCGCGCCGTCCATGCCGTAGCGCACGTCGCGCAAGCCGACCACGCCGGCCATGTCCTGCAGCTCGCAATCGCCATTGGCCGAGCAGGTCAGGCAGTCCAGCGGGTGGTCGGAGATGTATAGCTCCATCACGCCGCG
>CAZZVB010000077.1:7994-18006 GCA_964657445.1 uncultured Burkholderiaceae bacterium
AGTCGAGTTCCTTGATCAGCGCCATGCCAGGCTTTTCCTTATTCGGCCGCCACGGGCAACGCCGTGCGCCGGAAATCCTCGGGGAAATGCGTCAGGGCCGACATGACGGGCACGGGCGTCAGCCCGCCCATCGCGCACAGCGACGCATCGGCCATCAGCGTGCAGAGGTCGTCCAGCAAGGCGAGGTTCTTTTCGGGCTGCTGCCCGGCCGTGATCCGATCGACCACCTCCATCCCGCGAACGGCGCCCACCCGGCAGGGCGTGCATTTGCCGCAGCTTTCCAATGCGCAGAACTCGAAGGCAAACCGCGCCTGCTGCGATAGATCCACGCTGTCGTCGAACACCACGACGCCGCCATGCCCGATCAGGCCCTTGGCCGCGGCGAACGCCTCATAATCCAGCGGGATGTCCATCATATGCGCCGGGAAGTAGGCCCCGAGCGGGCCGCCGACCTGCACCGCCCGGATAGGCCGGCCGGTTGCGGTGCCGCCGCCGAACTCCTCCACGATCTGGCGCAAGGTCGCGCCGAATGCGAGTTCGATTAGTCCGCCGCGCTTGACGTTGCCTGCCAACTGCACGGCCAGCGTCCCGCGGGAGCGGCCCATGCCGTACTCCGCATAGGCGAGCCCGCCCTGCGCTAGGATAAACGGCACGGCTGCGAGCGAGAGCACGTTGTTGACGATGGTGGGCTTGCCGAACAGGCCTTCGATCGCGGGCAACGGCGGCTTCGCCCGCACCGTGCCGCGCTTGCCTTCGAGGCTCTCCAGCAAGGACGTTTCCTCGCCGCAGATATAGGCGCCTGCGCCCAGGCGGACTTCCAGCGAGAACGCCTGACCCGACCCGAGAATATCCGGACCGAGATAGCCCGCATGCCCGGCGGCCACGATCGCCCGCTGCAGTGTGCGGAAGGCGTGCGGGTATTCGGAACGGCAGTAGATGAAGCCCTTGGTGGCGCCGACGGCCAAAGCGGCGATCGTCATGCCCTCGATCAGGCTGAACGGGTCGCCCTCCATGAGCATACGGTCGGCGAACGTGCCGCTGTCACCCTCGTCGGCGTTGCAGACGACGTATTTCTGGTGCGCCGGCGCGTTGCGGACTGTGGTCCACTTGATCCCCGTCGGAAACCCGGCGCCGCCCCGGCCGCGCAGGCCGGAGAGCTTGACCTCCTCGACGATCGCGGGGCCGCCGATCGCAAGGGCACGCTCCAAACCGGCGAAGCCGCCATGGGCACGGTAGTCCTCGACCGACACCGGGTCGATGACGCCACACCGGGCGAAGGTCAGGCGCTGCTGGCCGGTCTGCCACGGGTGCGCCTCCGGCTTGCCGATGCACAGCGCGTGGTGAGCGCCGTCCATGAAGCGTGCGTCGAACAGCCCGGCGACGTCGTCCTGCGTCACCGGGCCGTAGCCGATGCGGCCGGCAGCGGTCTGCACTTCAACCAGCGGCTCCAGCCAGATCATGCCGCGGGTGCCGGTCCGAACGATGTCCACCGCCACTCCGCGCCGTGAAGCCTCCGTTTGGATGGCAAGGGCCACCCTGTCGGCGTCGAGCGCCAGCGCGGCAGCATCGTAGGGAATAAAGATGCGGGTCATGCCCGTGCCTCCGCGACCACTCGGTCCAACTCGGCCGCGCCGACACGGCCGATCGGCTCGCCATCGAACAGCACGGCCGGGGCGCAAGCGCACAGGCCGAGGCAAAATGCCGGCTCGACGGTCAGGGCGCCGTCGTTTGTCTTGCCGCCCCAATCCAGCTCTAGCCTTGCCAGCAGGCCGTCTGCCAGCGCCACGCCGCCCATGGCCTGGCATGCCTCTGCACGGCAGATCTTGAGCACGTGCCGGCCCGCTGGTTCCCTGCGGAAGTCATGATAGAACGAGATCACCCCGAACACTTCCGCGCGCGATAGATTGAGCGCGTTTGCGATCAGCGGCTCGGCCTCACGCGGGATGCAGCCGAACTCGGCTTGCAGCGCATGCAGGATAGGCAGCATTGCGCCATCCAGGCCGGCGTGGTCGGCGATGACGGCACGAGCCCGCGTCGCACCATCCCAAGCGGCGTCAGCCTGGACCAAGTCCATAGGAGTTTGGCTACGTTTGCCCATTCGCGGCGTTCTTTCGTTCCCGCGGCACGTTGGCGCGCTAAACACTTGGCAACAAGGGTCACGTCCCGTGCTGCGATAGCCAAGGTCTATCGCCAGCATGTTCGGTGACGGATTACCCCTGCTGGATCTTGCTCAGCGGGCAGCGCCCTGGGATGGCACGACGGAGTTTCTCAAAACATCACCGCCACCTTGGCGACCGTGATCCAAACGCCCCAGGCGATCGGCGCCAGCACGCAGAGCCATGCCAGCGCGACACCCGCCGAGAGCCCGCCGAGCCCGATACCGTGCGGCCCCGTATCGGCCGTGACGGTGCTGCCTTGCACGCGGGCGAGTTCGGCGCTCGTCATGAACCAGTGCGCCTTGAGCGGCCTGACGAGAAGGTTCGCCACGAAGCCCACCGCGAGCAGACCGGCCAGAATGTAGAGCGTCTGGTCGTAGACATACTCGCCAGCCACGCCGCGCTGAGTCGCCTGCTGGCTGATGGTGCTGACCAGGATCGGGCCGAGCACGCCGGCCGTGGACCAGGCGGTGAGCAGGCGGCCGTGGATCGCGCCCACGAACTGCGTGCCGAACACGTCCGCCAGGTAGGCCGGCACCGTCGCAAACCCGCCGCCATACATCGACAGGATGACGCAGCAGAACACAACGAACAGCGCCTTGTTGCCGGTATGCGCTGCCCATGGAGCGGCCGCGTAGAGCACGATGCCAAGCGAGAAGAAGATCGCGTAGGTGGCTTTGCGGCCGAGCCCATCGGAGGCGGAGGCCCAAAAGAAACGGCCCGCGATATTGAAAAGCGAAAGCAGTCCGACGAACCCCGCCGCTGCGGCGGGTGTCGCCTTGAACAATTGCTGCAGCATGGGAGACGCCACGCTGAGCACGCCGATCCCGGCGCTGACGTTCAGCAACAGCACGGTCCAGATCAGCCAGAACTGCGGCGCCTTCCAGGCCCGGTTCAAATGGACATGGCCGGCGGCCATGGATGTGCGCTTGGTGGCGGCGCCGGACCACCCCTCGGGCTGCCAGTTTGCAGGCGGGACGCGATAACCGAAGCTGCCAGCCAGCATGAACACCAGGTAGATTGCCGCCAGCACCAGGAAGGTCTGCCAAACCCCCGGGCCGCTGCCATCCTTGAAGTATCCCATCAGAATGGTGGACAGCGGCGCGCCGATCATCGCACCACCGCCGAAGCCCATGATGGCCATGCCCGTCGCCATGCCGCGGCGGTCCGGAAACCACTTCACCAGGGTGGAAACCGGGGAAATATACCCGAGGCCAAGCCCGACACCGCCCAGCACGCCCATGCCGAGCCAGACCAGCCAAAGCTGATGGATTTGCACGCCCAAGGCTGCGACCGCCAAGCCCGAGCTCCAGCAGAGTGCCGACACCACACCGGCCCGGCGCGGCCCGACACGCTCCAGCCAGCCGCCCCAAAGTGCGGCGGATGCGCCAAGGAAGACGATTCCGAGCTCGAACCCGACAACAAGGTCCGGCACCGTCCAGTCGCAAGTGGTCGTCACGATCGACTGCAGGACGCCCTGCCCTGCCGGGCAAGCGGCGCCGACGGTGTGGGTCAGCGGCAGCCAGAACACGGACATGCCGTAGATCATGCCGATGCAAAGATGGATCGCGAGCGCGGCTGGAGGAACCAGCCAGCGGTTGAAGCCGGGCGTTGCGACAGTGCGGGCACGGTCGAGCAACCCGCCCGAGGCCTGGCGTTCATAGTCGATGACTGCACTCATGATGTCTCGGACCTTGCTTCTTCTTCGGGACCCCGACGCGACACCGTCAGGGCTTGGTCGCGGGGCAAACCGCCCGAAACCGTTCTGACATCGGTATCACTTCAAACCCGGCTTTGTTAGTATTTTACGTGAACATGACACGTTGAGGCTGCAAGACAACACCTTCGGCTGGTGCTGCGATAGCAAAGGCCTATCACTTTGGCCTAACCCGGTTGGCTTGCCACTGCAATCAGCGCCTTGACCAAGGGCGGCATAGGCAAACGGTCCGGTGCGACCAGCCCGATGTCAAAGCCGGCTTCCGGCTCGATGATCGGGATCGAGCGGAACGGCTCCTGCCCCGCCAGAATGTCTGCAACACGCTCCGAGATGACGGTTGCGCGCTGTCCGAGCCGGACATGGGCGACCAAGGCCACGACCGAGTCGGACTCGATCATACAGCCGGGCTTGCCGTGATCGGCCGGTCCCATCAGCCGGTCCACGATGCGCCGGTTCTGCATGTCAGCGGTGAGCAGGCAAAGGGGCAAAGCCGATATCTCGGCCCAGCTTACGCGGGCCCGGTCGCCCATAGGGCCAGCCTTCGTCGTCAGCAGGCGGTAGCGTTCGGTGTAAAGCGGCAATGCGCGGAGCCGCCCAATCGTCTCGTTGCCGAGATAAGTGATTCCTGCATCGGCCCGCAGGTCACCCAACAATTCCAGGATCTCCGCCGAACTGCGCGAAAGCACCGTGATCTGAACGCCGGGGTGCAGTTGCTGGTAGCGGCTGGTCAGCACCGGCGTGTACGGCAGGGCGCTCGGAACCACCGCGAGGCGCAACTGGCCGGTCAAGCCCTTCCGGAAGGTGCGTATCTCATCGCGCATGGCACGGGCGTCACCCGCGAGGCGTTTGGCCCACTCCAGCACCCGCTCACCTTCGGGGGTCAGCCCCTGGAAGCGCGAGTTGCGGCGCACCAGCATGACGCCGAGCGAGTCTTCCAGCGCCTTGATCGCCGCCGAAAGCGTTGGCTGCGCCACGCCACAGGCTTCGGCCGCTCGCCGGAAATTGCGCTCCCGTGCGACTGCGATCAGGTATTCGAGCTTTTCGATCACAAGGCCAAGCTGAGCCAACGCGGGCGATGCGGCAAGGTGGCTAGGGTTCGGCCAAATGGCAGGTGGCGCCGTGGCCGTGACGTGCGTGCAGGGCGGGCGGCTCCGTCCGGCAACGGTCGAACGCCGCCGGGCAGCGCGGATGGAATGGGCAACCCGGCACGACTCGCATCGGGCTCGGCAAGTCGCCGCGCAGGGCCGCTTCGCTCGAGCGGCGGCCTGGCTGCAATGTCGGCGCGGCCGCGAGCAGCGCCTGCGTATAGGGATGCAGCGGCGCGCCGAACACCTCGTCCGCCGAGCCATACTCCACGACCCGGCCCAGATACATCACCGCGACATAGTGGGCCAGATGACGCACGACGCGCAGATCATGCGACACGAACAGCATGGCGAGGCCCAGCCTGTCCTGCATGTCGAGCAGCAGGTTCAATATCTGCGCCTGCACCGAGACATCGAGCGCGGAGACGATCTCGTCCGCCACCAGCAGCTCCGGCTCGACCGCAAGCGCGCGGGCGAGTGCCACGCGCTGCCGCTGCCCGCCCGAGAAAGCGTGCGGCAGCCGGTCCGCGGCGTCCGCCGGCAGCCGCACCAATTCCAGCAACTCCCGCACGCGGGCGGGGATAGCGGCGCGCGGCACCATCCGGTGCACCCGCAGCGCTTCCGCGAGCGCCTCGCCCGCTGTCATGCGCGGATTGAGCGAACCGTATGGATCCTGGAACACCATCTGCACACGGCGGTTGTACTGGCGGCGCGCATCGCCCCGCAGGTGCAGCACGTCATGTCCGTCGAACTCGATCTGCCCGGCATCGACGTCCACCAGCCGAACCAGCGCACGGGCCAGCGTGGATTTGCCGCAGCCGGACTCGCCCACCACGGCCAGCGTCTCGCCGCGCTGGATCGTGATGCTCACGCCGGCCAGTGCCCGCACCACCGGCTTGGGTCCGCCGGCAAGGATTTGGCGGAAGCCACGGCGCACCGGAAAGCCCCGCTCTAGGTCGCTGGCCTGCAACAGGGCACTCATGAAGCGGCGACTTCGGCCGCACGGATGCACGCGCTCCAATGCCCCGGCGCGACCTCCGCCAGCACCTTGTCGCCGGCGCGGCACGCATCGGTCACGAAGCTGCACCGCGGCGAGAACCGGCAGCCCGGCGGGATGGCGCGCGGGTCTGGCGGTGACCCGGCGATCCCGTCCAGCCGTTGCCGGGCATGCGCCGGGTCCGGCATGGAGCGAAGCAGGCCGAGCGTGTAGGCGTGGGCCGGGCGGCTGAAGATGGCCTGCACCGGGCCTGACTCCATCACCCGCCCGGCATACAGCACGGCCACGCGGTCGCAGGTTCCGGCGATCACGCCCAGGTCGTGCGTGACGATGACGATGCTCATCGCCAGCTCGTCCTTCAGGCGGAGCAGCAGCTTGAGGATCTGGTCCTGGATGGTGACGTCCAGCGCAGTGGTTGGCTCATCCGCCAGGAGCAGTTTCGGTCCGCTGGCGAGTGCTGCGGCAATCATGGCGCGCTGGCGCATGCCGCCGGAGAACTCGTGCGGGTAGCTGCCCAAGCGCCGCGCTGCATCCGGGATGCCGACGAGGTCGAGCAGTTCGATGGCGCGGCGTTTGGCAGCCGAGCCATGCAAACCGCGATGCACGTTCAACCCCTCGGTGATCTGCAGCCCGATGGTCAGCACCGGGTTGAGCGCAGTCATCGGTTCCTGGAAGACCATCGCGATCTCCCCGCCGCGGACGTGGCGCATCTCGGGTTCCGTCAGGCGCAGAAGGTCGCGGCCCTGCCAGGACACCTGGCCCTGCGTGCGTGCCTGTGGGGGCAGCAGACGTAGGGCGGCCCTCAGCGTCAGGCTTTTGCCGGAGCCCGACTCGCCGACGATGCCCAGCGTCTCTCCCGCGGCAACGTCGAGGTCGATGCCGTCCACCGGCGTGCTCTCGCCGATGCGCACGGTCAGGCCACGGATGCGCAGCAGCGGGGTCAGCGGCGCCGCCTCAGCAAATCGGCAAGGCCATCGCCGAACAGGCTGAACCCGGTGCCGGCGATGACGATGGCGATGCCGGGAAAAATCGACATCCACCAGGCCGTGGTCATGAAGTTCTTGCCGTCAGCGATCAGCACGCCCCATTCCGCCGTCGGCGGCTGCGCGCCGAGGCCGAGATAGCCGAGCGAGGAGCCGAGCAGGATGGCGAGCGCCATGTCGGTCATCCAATACACCAGCACGGGGGCGATGGCGTTCGGCAGCAGGTGACGGAAGATGATCCGGGCCGCGCTGTACCCCATCACCCGGCCGGCGGCGGCGTAGTCCCGGCTGGCCTGCGCCAGAACCTCTCCCCGCATCAGCCGTGCGTAGATGATCCAATTCACCGCGGACACAGCGATATACATATTGCGAAGGCCCGGCCCCAGTACAGCGACGATGACGATGACCAGCACGAGGAAGGGGATGGTGATCAGCACGTCCACGATGCGCCGGAATACCGCGTCCGCCCAGCCGCCGGCGTAGCCGAGCACGCTGCCCACCAACGTGCCGAACACGGCGGGGAACACGGTTGCAAAGATCGCGATCTGCAGGTCCACGCTGGACGACCAGATCGTCCGGGACAGGATGTCCCGCCCGAAATTGTCGGTGCCGAACGGGTGCTGCCACGATGGCGGCTTGAGCAGCGAGCGGAAATCGAACGCATTGGGCGGATAGGGCGCAATCGCTTCGGGGATAACGGCGCACATTACGAACAGGCAGAGGATCAGCACGCCGGCAATCAGCGTCGCAGGCGGCAGCGGCAGCAACCGCGAACGGCTTAGGGCTAGGCTCACCGTGACAACCGCGGATCAAGCAGAACCTGCACCGTGTCCACCAGCAGGAACACGACGGACACCATGATCGCCAGCACCATGGTGAGGCCCTGCACCACCGGGTAGTCGCGGGCGAAGATGCTGTCGATGGTCAGCCGCCCGAGGCCGGGAATGGCGAACACCGTTTCCGTGATCACCGCGCCGCCGACGAGCGATCCTATATTCAGGCCTAGCAGCGTGACTGTGGAAACCCAGGCGTTGCGCAGCACGTGGCGCCCCAGCACGAGGCGGCGGGGCAGGCCCTTGGCGGTGGCGAAGCCGACGTAGTCCGCACTTAACGCCTCGATCAGGGATTGGCGAAGGTTGCGCAGCAGCACGGCGGAGAGCGAAAGCGCAAGGGTCAGCGCGGGCAGAAAGAGGTAGTAGAGATCGTCCCAGAAGCCGCTGCCGATACCACCGACCGGGAACCAGTGCAGCCCGGCCGCCAGGGTGATCAGCAGCACCAGCCCGATATAGAACACCGGCATCGACAGGCTGACCTGGGAGAAGGCGCGGATGGCAACATCCATCCAGCGTCCCGGGTTCAGCGCAGAGACGAAGGCGAGCGGCACGGCGATGAGTAGCGCGAGCAGCGCGGCCATTGCGGTGAGCATGAGCGTAATCGGCAGCCCCTCGCGAACCAGGGTCGCAACGGGGACGCGTAGTGTGATGGAGTCGCCCATCTGGAATGTCACGCTGTGCACCAGGAACTCGTAGAACTGCACGCCGATGGATCGGTCCAGCCCGAGGTCGTGATGCATCTGAGCAATCGTGGCGTCGCTGGCTTTGTCGCCGAGCAGCATGAGCGCCGGGTCGCCGGGGAGCAGGCGCATGAGGCCGAAGATCAGCAGCGCGACAAGGATGACAGTGGCGGCGACCTGCAGCAGGCGGCGCGCCAGGATGGTTAGGAGGGACACTCAGAGTCTTTCGTCATTGCGAGCCGCCGCTTGTCGGCGTGGCAATCCAGCGGAACGCACGGATTGTGCGGCGACCCTGGCTTGCTTTGTCGCCAACCGGTACGCAGTGACGGCAAAGGCAATGGCTACTTATCGAGGTAGGTGTTAACGAAGATGTTGTTCCCGAGAGGGATTTGGACGAAGTCATGCACCTTCTTCAGCATGGCGATCGGGTACGGCACCTCGAAGGCGAACACGATCGGCGCTGCTTCGTTGTAGCGCTGCTGGATTTCCTTGTATTCGGCCGCGCGCTTGGCAGGATCGAGTTCGCCCTGGCTCTGCTCGAACAACTCGTCAATACGCTTGTCGTCCCAGCCGGAGCGGTTGTTCTGCCGCGTGGGGTAGTATGCAAAGATGTTGGTGATCTCACTCGGGTCATTGATGTCGTTGGTCCAGAGCGAGGTGCGCATCTGGAAATCGGCGCCGTTGTATTTTGCCAGCCGGGTTGCTGACTCCAGCTGCTCGACCTTCAGCTTGACGCCGACCTGGCTCCAGAGCTGCTGCAACGTGGCGACCTTTGCTGCGTCATCGGCACTTCCGGCCAGCACCATGCAGGTGACGTCGAAACCGTTGGGATATCCCGCTTCGGTCAGCAGGGCTTTCGCCTTGGCCGGGTCATAGGGATACAGCGCGCCGGCATCGAACGACAGCGGCGTGGACATCGGCATGAAGGAGTGTTCGGGCGTCCCGGCGCCGTAGGTGACAACCTGGATCAGCGCGTCCTTGTCGGTCGCGTAGTTCAGCGCCTGGCGGACCCGCACGTCGCCGAGCGGGTTCTTGGTGCCGTCCTTCAGCGCAGGGCGATTGTTGAATGCGAAGTAATTGACCTGTGCGGCGGGAAACAGGACCATATTCAGCTTAGGGTCGGCCTTCAGCTCGGTCACCCGCGAATAGGGCACGAACTCAGCGATATCCAATTCGCCGGCGCGTAGCTTGAGGATGCGGGTCGCGTCATCGGGGATGATGACGAAGCGGATCGCGTCCAGGTAGGGCAGCTTGCCGCCATCGGGCGCGGCTTTCCAGTAGAACGGGTTGCGGCTCATCACCATTTCGGTGTTGCGCTTCCAGCTGGTCAGCAGGAACGGCCCGGAGCCGACCGGGTGATCGGCAAACGCCTTGCTCTTTTCCTCGAGGTCGGCGCCTGGGGCCGCCATCAGCAGCTTTTCCGGCATGATGCCGGCGTTGAAGGTTGCGAGCGCTTGCAGGATCACCGGATCGGCATGCGCCATGTGCAGCACGACAGTGTCGTCGCCCGACATGTCGATGCCGCCGATGGACGCAAGCAGCGACTGGAACTCGCCCCCCG
>CAZZVB010000078.1:0-17895 GCA_964657445.1 uncultured Burkholderiaceae bacterium
TCGGCCGGCACCAGCCCGAAGCCCTCGCTGCGGTGTAGCGACAGCACGATGTCGGCGCAGGCGGTCAGCGCGTGGTTGTCGGCGATCGGCAACGTGCGCGTTTCGAAGCGGATATTCGCGGCGCCCCCCGCGGCATCATGCAGGCGCTGCAGGTCCGGGCCGAAATGCCCGGCGTGGCCGATCTTCATCAGCAGCACCCGGTCCGCCCGCTCCGCGAACGCCTCCCGGTGCGCGGCAATGGCGGCGAGCGGGTTCTTGCGCTCGAACGAGGAGGCCAGGCTGAACGAGCAGAGCGTCACCACGGCGTCCGACGGCAAGCCGAACGCCTGACGGTCAAGCGCCGACGGCACCGGCGGACGCGACGCCACACAATAGGGCACGACTTTCACCCGGCCGGGCAGCAATGGCTCGATCGCGGCGGCGGTGAAGCGGGACGGCGCCCACACCTCATGGACAAAGCGCAGGCCGGTCGCCCAGTCCGGCGGCGCCACCGGCAATTCCCACGCCCAGCAGCCGATCACCCGGCGGCCGCGCAGGAAGCCACGCGGCAGCCGCATCAGCGCGGCCGCGACGTGCGGTGCATTGACGTGCAGCACGAGCGGGGCGCCCGCCGGGTATTGCCCGGCTTCGGCCACGGGGATGTCCTCCGCCTCACCCGGCAGGCGCAACCCGGCCCGCATCGGCCAGGCCGGAATGCCCAGCTCCGCCAACCCCGCCAGCATCAGCCGCGCGCCCTCGCCGAGCCCCGAGGCACGCGCCAATTCGCCCGCCACGATCACACCATCGCGAGCAGGCGGCGGCGGCTGGTCCGGGCGCGGGGCCAGCAACGCCGTTCCGCGGGCGAGCAGAGTGCGCCGGGTTCCCGCCGGCAGGCCGCGCCACAGGCGGTGCAACGGGTGCAGCTTCGCCGCGGGCACAGAAATCGGCTTGTCCATGGCGCGGTTCTGACCGCCGTTCGACGGACGGGCAAGCCGGCTGCCACCGCCACCCCCGGTTGCCGCATGAGGCTGCCTGTATAGGATACGGCATGGCCGACGCCCCGCAGCTTACCAGCACCGACATTCTCGACAGGCTGGTTTCGTTCGACACGACATCGCGCAATTCGAATTTGCCGTTGATCGACTGGGTGCGCGACTACCTGGACGGGCTCGGCGTGGCCTACCGGCTGAGCTTCGACCGCAGCGGGCAGAAGGCCAATCTGCACGCCATCATCGGCCCGCACGGCCCCGGCGGCGTCGCGTTGTCGGGTCATGTCGATGTCGTGCCGGTCGATGGCCAGGCCTGGACGAGCGACCCGTTCCGGCTTCGGCATGATAACGGCAAGCTCGTCGGCCGTGGTTCGACGGACATGAAGGGGTTCGTCGCCTGCTGCCTGGCCGCGGTGCCGGGCTTCCAGGCGGCCGGGTTGCGGCGCCCGATCCATCTTTTCATCTCCTACGACGAGGAAGTGGATTGCGCCGGGGCCCGCCGGCTGGTGCTCGACCTCGCCGAGAGCGGGCAGCAGCCGGCTTTCTGCATCGTGGGTGAGCCGACCAGCATGCAGCCGGTGCTCGGCCACAAGGGGCGGCTGGCCGCGACCGTCACGGCGCGCGGGCTGGCGGGCCACTCCTCCGCCCCGGCGCGCGGCGTCAATGCGGTGTATGCCGCCGCCGAGGCTGTCGCCTGGATCGCGGGCGAGCAGCGCCGGATCGCGGCCGAGGGGCCGTTCGTCGCCGGGTTCGACCCGCCGTACAGCACGGTGCATGTCGGCACCCTCTCGGGCGGCACGATCCTCAACATCATCCCGGAGCACGCCAGCTTCCGCATGGAATGCCGCGTGGTGCCGGGCGACGACGCGCAGGCCGCGCTGGAGCGGCTACGGCGCCATGTCGCCACGGCGATCGAACCCGCGATGCACGCCGTTGACCCGGCGACCGGGTTCACCATCACCGTGTCGGACTGGCTGCCCGGGCTATCGCTCGACGCCGACCACCCGCTGGCCGGGATGGTCCGCCAGCTCACCGGGTCAAACAGCATGGGCCATGTCAGCTACGGCACCGAGGCCGGGCTGTACGAGGAGGCCGGCATCCCCTCCATCGTCTGTGGACCCGGCGACATCGCCCAGGCGCATACGCCGGACGAGTGGATCGCGGCGAGCGAGCTTGCCGCCTGCGACGCGTTCCTCCAGCGTCTTGCGCGTCAGCAGGCGACATGACCGGCGATTTGCGCCACGATACCGGCGGGAATGCCGAGGTCCTGCCGGCCTTCCCCGTTGAGCTTGATCCACCGGATTTGTCGCCCTGGCTCGCCGGCAACACCGGCATTCCCGGCTTCACCACCTTCAATTCGTCAAATCCTGGCCCGCATGTCGGGATCACAGCACTGATCCACGGCAACGAGTTGGCGGGGGCGATCGTGCTGGACCAGATGCTGCGGGACGGCGTGGCGCTCGAGTGCGGGCGGCTGACGGTGGGGTTCGCGAACCTGGACGCCTATGCGCGGTTCGACCCCGCGCATCCGACCGCCTCCCGCTTCGTCGATGAGGATCTCAATCGCTTGTGGGACGCGGCCTCGCTGGACGGCTCGCGCCGGTCGCGCGAACTGGCCAGGGCGCGGGAGATGCGCCCGCTGATCGAACGGCTGGACGTCTTGCTCGACCTGCATTCCATGCTGTGGCCATCCGACCCGCTGACATTGAGCGGCCCCACGCCAAAAGGGCGCGACCTCGGGGTGGCCATCGGCACGCCCAACCTCGTGGTCGCCGATAGCGGCCACATCGCCGGGCCGCGCCTGATCGACTACGCGCCGTTCACCGGCCCCGGCAGCGCCGTCGCGGTGCTGGTCGAAGCGGGCCAGCATTGGGAGGAGCAAACGGTGGCCTGCGCGCGGCAGTGCGTGCAAGGCCTGCTGCATGCCACGGGGCTGAAGCGCGGCCCGCGCGAGCATACGGAGGTTCGCACCGCCCGGGTGACGGTCGCGGTGACGGCCACCACCGCCGCCTTCGCGTTCGTGCGTGCATTCCGCGGCGGCGAGGTGATCGCCGAGCGCAACACGCTGATCGCACTCGACGGAACCGCCGAGATCCGCACGCCGCACGATGACTGCATGCTGGTCATGCCCAGCTTGCGCCCGAGCCGTGGGCATACCGCGGTCCGCCTCGCCCGCTTTGTCTGACGCCGCCGCCGCCCTATATGCTGCATCGCAGTAAGGAGAGCGGCCGTGCCCCTGAGCCAACCCGTCGCACGTGAGAAAGTCCACACGCGCCGCATCGAACTGAACGGCTACAGCCGCGAGGATGGGCTGTTCGACATCGAGGCGCGGCTCACCGACACCAAGACCTATGGTTTCCCCAGCGATGACCGCACCTGGATCGACGCCGGCGAGCCGCTGCACGGCATGTCCATGCGCATGACGATCGACGAGAGCCTCACCATCATCGAGTTTGAGGCAGTGACCGACTACAGCCCCTACAGCATCTGCCCGCAGATCGCGCCGAACTACGCCAAGCTGGCCGGCATCCGCATCGGCCCGGGATTTTTGCGCGCTGCAGCGGAGCGGATCGGAGGCGTGCACGGCTGCACCCATCTGCGGGAGCTGCTGCAGCAGATGGGCACGGTCGCCTATCAGACGCTGTATCCCGTGCTGGCCAAGCGCAAGCCGCAGGACAGCGCGTCGCGTCCCGCGTTGCTGAACACGTGCTATGCCTACCGCGAAGACGGACCGATCGTGGAGAAGAAGTGGCCACAGCACTACACGGGCGCCCGCAGCCCGGAGACAGCGCCGGCGTCCTGACGTCCGACTACGTCGTCGTCGGCGGGGGCACGGCGGGCTGCATCATCGCCGCCCGCCTGTCCGAAGACCCGGCGATCCGCGTCACCCTGCTGGAAGCCGGGCCGCCCGACCGCGATGTCTGGATCCACATACCGGCCGGCTATGCGCGGCTGTCGAAATCCCGCCGCTACGATTGGGGCTACGAGACCGAACCGGAGCCGGAGCTGAACGATCGCCGCATTGCCTGGCCGCGCGGCCGGGTGCTGGGCGGGTCGGGTTCGGTCAACGGGTTGGTCTTCCTGCGTGGGTCCCCGCACGACTACGACCGCTGGGCGCAGTCGGGCGCGCGCGGCTGGTCGTGGGACGATGTGGCCCCGGTTTTCAAACGCCTCGAGGATTGGCAAGGGCCGGCAGGCGACACGCGCGGCCAGGGCGGCCCGGTGCCGGTCAGTGAGCCGCGCCGCCTGTCGCAGGGCGCCAACGCGTTCCTGAAAGCCTGCGAGGCGGCCGGCTACACAATGCACCGCGACGTCAACGACGGCGCGATCGAGGGCGCATCCCCCGTGCAGATGAATGTCCGCAACGGCCGCCGCATCAGCACGGCCCGCGCCTACCTGCATCCCGCCCGCAACCGGCCGAACCTGCGGATCGTGACGGGTGCGTCGGCACGCCGTGTGGTGATCGAAGCCGGGCGGGCGACCGGGGTGGAGGCCGACACTCCCGCCGGCCGCGAGGTGTTTCCGGCCTCGCGGGAGGTGGTGCTGACCAGCGGCGCGATCGCGTCGCCACACTTGCTGATGCTGTCGGGGATCGGAGATGGCGCCGCGCTGGCTGCCTTGGGCATTCCGACCGCGCTGCACCGGCCGGCCGTCGGGCAAAACCTGCAGGACCATCTGATCGCCAGGCTGATCTATCGCACCAAGGCCGCCGGGACGCTGAACGAGGTCACCGCCAACCCGCTGCGCATGGCGGCGATGGTGATGGATTACGGCGTGCGCCGCGGCGGCCCGATGGCGGTCGGCGCGACGGAGGCAACGCTGTTCGCCCGCGCCACCGCCGGGGCCGAAGAAGCCGAGATCCAGTATCAGTTCATCAATTTCAGCCTGGTGCCGGGCGCCGGCTACGTGCTGCCGAAGCACCCTGGCGTGATGATCAATTGGAACCAATGCCGCCCCGATAGCCGCGGCACGCTCACCCTGCGCAGCCCCGATCCGGCCGACCGTCCGGTGATCCACGCCAACTATCTGAGCGCACCCGCGGACCAGCACGCCATGATCGAAGGCGCTCGCATCGGCCAGCGTATCGCCCGGTCGGCGCCATTCGCTGCGTTGGTGGAGGAGGAGATTGCCCCCTCCCCCGACTGCGCCAGCGACGAGGCGCTGCTGGACTATGTCCGCGCCACCGCCGCGACCGTCTATCATCCTTGCGGCACCTGCCGCATGGGCGCCGACGATTCCGCGGTGCTCGACGCCGAACTGCGGGTCCGCGGTGTGGACGGGCTGCGGGTGGCGGACGCCTCGGCGTTTCCACTGGTCCCATCCACCAACATCCAGCCGGCGGTGATGATGCTGGCGGAGCGTGCGGCCGGGTTCATGCGGGACGGCTAGTCAAAGCCCCCTCCCAACTTGGGAGAGGGAGATTGATCGTCAGGGCGCCGTCACCGTGGGCGGTGGCGGCGGGTTGAGCATGGCTTCGGCTGCGCCCTGGGTGGAGAAGTTTGCGGACGCCACGTAGGGCACGTTGGCCAGCGTCTTCAGCACCTGCGCGCCCCCCGCTGGAAAGGCCGGGTTGGTGAGCGCTTTGGCTGCGGCGTCCTGGTTGCCGGTGGACAGGTCGTTGAGCGCGGCCGTGAGGCTGTTCACCACGAGCTGGGACGGCGCATTGGGCGCGATGCCCACCGCCTGGCGGACTTCCGCCCTTGCTTGCAGCAGCTGCGCCTTGATGTCCGGGTCGATCCCGTTCCAGCGCGGACTGTTGGCGACTTCGCCCGCCAGATAGTCGAGCGCGAGGACGGCTTGGCACCCTTGTGCCGCATTGCCATAGGTGCGGGCCGGATCGGCGAAGGCGTTTTCGGCGAATTGCGCGACGGCGATGTCCTGGTCGGGGCCGTCGAACAGGCCGGGCGGCAGCGTTGCCGTATCCGGCGGCGGCACGTCGGTGGCCGCCGTACAGGCGGTCAGCAGCAAGCCGGCGGCGAACGTATGGACCAATCGTCTCATCGGACCGCAGACAGCCCTGTCCGGGTCCGCGCCGCCAGCTCGACGTAGTGGTGCGCGGTTTTGGCCCAACCCGCTTGCTCCTCCGCCGGCATCACGCGCATCAGCTTGGCGGGGCTGCCGGCCCACAGCTCGCCAGGGCCGATCCGCTTGCCCGGCGTGAGCAGCCCGCCGGCCGCGAGCATGCCGCCGGGCGAGATCACCGCGCCGTCCAGCACGGTGGCGCCCATGCCGACGAACGCGCCATCCTCCAGGGTGCAGGCGTGGATGATGCAGGCATGTCCGACCGTGACGTTACGGCCGATCAGGCACGGCAGGGTGCCGCGGGCGACGTGGACGATGGTGCCGTCCTGGATGTTGCTGCCCTCACCCACGCGGATGAAGTTGGTGTCGCCGCGCAGCACGCAGTGCCACCAGACGCTGGCGCGCGGGCCGAGCACGACGTCGCCGCTGACCGACGCCGTCGGCGCGACCCAGGCATCCGGTGCGATGGTGGGCGACGTGCCTTCGAAGGACCAGAGCGGCCCGTCAGCCGGCAAGCTCGACTTCCCGCACCGCGTCCAGTCCCAGCATCAAGCGCAGGTTTTGCACCGCGGCGCCGGACGCGCCCTTGCCGAGGTTGTCCAGCCGCGCGACCAGCACCGCTTGCGGATGGTCGTCGCTGGCAAATACGCGCAGTTCCATTCCATCGGTGTCGTTCAGCGCCTCCGGCTCCAGCTTGCCCGTGGGTTCGGCGGGCAGCACGCGGATCGCCGGGGCGTGCCGGTAATAGGCGGACAGGGTATCGGCCAGATCCTGCGCGGTGGGCTTGCCCGGCAACGTGTCGAGGTGCAGCGGGATGGAGACGAGCATACCCTGGCGATAGTGGCCGACCGAGGGGACGAAGATCGGGCGCCGGGTCAGCATTGCGTAGCGCTGCAGTTCCGGCACGTGCTTGTGCGCCAGGCCGAGGCCATACAGCTCGAAAGCGGGACCGCCCTCCGCCTCGTGCGCCTCGATCATGCCGCGGCCACCGCCGGAATAGCCGCTGATCGCGTTCACGGCGATCGGGTAGTCCGCCGGGATCAGTCCAGCGGCGACAAGCGGGCGCAACAGGGTGATCGCACCCGTCGGGTAGCAGCCGGGATTGGCGACGCGGGCGGCCGTGGCGATGCGCCCGGCCTGATGCGCGTCGAGTTCGGGGACGCCGTACACCCAGTCCGGGTCCACGCGGTGCGCGGTGCTGGCGTCCAGCAGCTTAGGGGCTGCGGCGCCGAGGCTGGCGGCAAGGGCGGCAGACTCACGGGCAGCGTCGTCATGCAGGCACAGGATCGCCAGGTCCACCTGCGCCATCATGTCCCGGCGTGCGGACGGGTCCTTGCGGTGCGCCGGGTCGATCGATCGGATGCTGACGCCCTGGACGTGCTGCAGCCGCTCGCGGATGCCCAGCCCGGTGGTGCCTGCCTCGCCGTCGATGAACACGCTGTACGTCATGCGCTCGCCTCCGAGGAGCGGGTTAGCGGTGCTTCACAAGAAACACAACGTAGCCCGCATCGTCAGATGCGGGACCCTGCCAAGGAAAGACCCCGCATCACGATGCGGGCTACGCGGTGTAGCCTCGCAATGACCAGCGACGATTACCGCTTGGAGAACTGGTAGGACCGGCGGGCCTTCGCCTTGCCGTACTTCTTACGCTCGACGACGCGGCTGTCGCGGGTGAGGAAGCCGGCGAGCTTCAGGATGCCGCGCAGGTCGGGCTCGTAATAGGTCAGCGCGCGGCTGATGCCGTGGCGGAGCGCGCCGGCCTGACCGGACAGCCCGCCGCCGTTCACCGTGCAATACACGTCGAACTGGTTGTAGCGGTCGGAGATCAGGAAAGGCTGGCTGATCAGCATGCGCAGCACGGGGCGTGCGAAATACTGCGTCACGGTCTTGCCGTTGACGCTCATCTCGCCCTTGCCGGGCTTGATCCAGACGCGGGCGATGGCGTTCTTGCGGCGGCCCGTCGCGTAGGAACGGCCCTGCGCGTCGCGCTTCGGCTCACGGCGGATGGCGGCGGTTTCAGGCGCGGGAACGGCGCCGGATGCGGCGAAATCCCGCAGGTCGGCGAGCGTGCCAGTCCGCTCTTCGGTGGTGTCGGACATCAGACCCTCGTGTTCTTGCGGTTCAGGGCAGCCACGTCGAGCTTCTGCGGCTGCTGGCCCTCGTGCTTGTGCTCCGGGCCGGCATAGACATACAGGTGCCGCATCTGCTCGCGCTGCAGCGGGCCGCGGGTGATCATCCGCTCCACGGCCTTCTCGATCACACGCTCCGGATGGCGGCCGGTCAGAATGGCGCGGACGCTGCGGCCCTTGATGCCGCCGGGGAACCCGGTGTGGTAGTAGAACACCGACTGGTCCGCCTTGTTGCCGGTGACGCGCACCTTCTCGGCGTTGACCACGACGATGTTGTCGCCGCAATCGACATGCGGCGTGAACTGCGGCTTGTGCTTGCCCCGCAGCCGCTGGGCAATGATCGCTGCAAGCCGCCCGAGCACCAGGCCGTCCGCATCGATGAGCGTCCAGTTCTTGGTGACGTCCGCGGGCTTCAGCGCGATGGTCGTCTTCATCATCGACAGAATTCCGGTTGTAACTCGGCCCGCGGTATCGGCGGACAGCCCAGCAGAGTCAAGGCTTTCCCTATGTGGTATCATGTTACCACACGCTTCCGGCGGTGCCCGAACGCCGCTAATACGTTGCGTATGAGGGTTCATGTCATCGGCGCATCCGGCCGCTCCGGCGTTGCACTTTGCCGGTCTTTGGCCGACGATGAGGTGGATTTCGTGCCCGTGGTGCGCAACGGGGCGAAATGGCGGGCGGTGGGGCTGCCGGGCAACCCCGTCGTGGCCGACCTGCTGCAACAGCGGGGATTGCGCAAGGCGCTGGCCGGAGCGGAGCTGATCGTGTGCTGCGCGCATGCCCGCCATGCAGGTGCGATCATCGAGGCCGCGCCTGACCAGGTGCGGCACTTCGTCTTCCTGGGCAGCACCCGCAAGTTCACCCGCTTCCCGGACGATCACGGCCAGGGAGTGCTGGAGGGCGAGGCGGCATTCCGCCGATCGTCGCGCCACGGCGTCATGCTGCACCCCACGATGATCTACGGCGCGGAGGGAGAGGACAATGTGCAGCGCCTGGCGCGGCTGCTGCGGCGGCTGCCGTTCGTGCCGCTGCCCGGCGGCGGCCGGTCGCTGGTGCGGCCGATCTACCAGGATGACGTCACGCGTTCGATCCGCGCCGCACTCGACGCCGCGTGGCACCGGCCGGAGACGATCGTGCTCGCCGGGGCGGACCGGCTGAGCTACGCCGATTTCGTGCGGGCCATCGCCAAAGCCGCCGGCCTGCCGGCGCCGCGCATCCTGCCCTTACCCGCCTGGATGCTGCAGGCCGCCGCGCCCGCCACCCGGCTGTTGCCAGGCGTGCCGACCGTCCGGCGGGCGGAAGTCCAGCGGCTGCTGGAAGACAAGACATTCGGCATCGAGGCGATGAAGCGCCAGCTCGGCATCACGCCGATCGGGCTTGCAGAAGGGCTCGCCCGCACCTTCGCCGCGCCTGCGATCTTGTGACTGCGCCCGCTTCGCTGAAGCGGCGTTGTGGCAGCCTCAAGGCTTCGAAGGACATCAGCGGAATGGATCAGATCTCTCGCCGGCGCATTCTTGCGACCACGGCTGCCGGAGGGCTGTTCACGGCCGCGGCGGCACAGGCGCAAGGCACCGGGCCGAACAGCGATCCGGGGCCTGCCAACCCGGCCCTGGCAGCGATGAACCCGTCCGCGTTCTCACCGCCGAAGACCGACCATGGGGACATGCCGACGTTCAAATACCCGTTCAACGTCGAGTACAACCGGCACACCGCCGGGGGCTGGGCGCGGCAGGTCACGGTGAAGGACTTTCCGATCGCCAAGTCGATCGCCGGCGTGAACATGCGCCTCGCCGCCGGAGCGGTGCGCGAGCTGCACTGGCACCTGCCGAGCGAGTGGGCCTACATGAGCTACGGCACCGCCCGCATCACCGCGATCGACCCGCAGGGCCGGCACTTCGCCGCCGACGTCAAACAGGGCGATTTGTGGTTCTTCCCGTCCGGATACCCGCATTCGATCCAGGGGCTGGGCCCGGATGGCTGCGAATTCCTGCTGGCCTTCGATGACGGCGCGTTCTCCGAGGACAGCACGTTGCTGATCACCGATTGGGTGGCGCACACGCCGAGGGACGTCCTGGGCGCCAGCCTGGGCGTCGATCCGTCCGTGTTCGACAAGGCGCCGAAGGAGGAGCTGTATATCTTCCCGGCGCCGCTGCCGGGCTCCCTGCAAGACGATTTGGCGCAAAGCCCCAATCCGGTCGTACCGGAGCCGTTCAACTTCGCCATGACGGACATGAAGCCGAACCATTCGGTGAAGGGCGGCACGGTGCGGATCGTGGATTCGTCCAACTTCAAGGCGTCCAAGACCATGGCCGCCGCGCTGGTCGAACTGAACCCCGGCGGCACGCGGGTGCTGCACTGGCACCCAAACGCCGACGAGTGGCAGTACTACCTCAGCGGCACCGGCCGCATGACGGTGTTCCCCGGCGGGGCGAAGGCCCACACCGAGGATTTCGCGGCCGGCGACGTCGGATACATCGAGCGGTCGAGCGGCCATTACATTCAGAACACCGGCACCGACGTGCTGCGCTTCCTGGAGATTTTCGCGTCAGACCACTACGCCGAAGTCACCCTGGCCGAGTGGATGGCAAATACGCCGCACGAGCTGGTTGCGGCGCATCTGAACATCGACCCGCAGGTGCTGGCGTCGTTGCCGAAGCAGTCGTTCCCGGTGGTGCCGGTCTGACGGCTCACTCCGCTTCGCGTCAGTGGGCGGTGGGCGTGGCGCCGTTGTGGCGATAGTCGAAGATCGTGCGGGACAGGGCTTCTTCCCGCCCGGCAAGCTGCTCGTACACCCCGGGCGGGAATCGTCCACCGCCAGCCGCCAATTGGCCGCGCCGGTCGCGTTCGATGGCGGCGTGCCGGCCCTGAAGCTCATTGTATTCACGCGGGGTGAACTGCCCGAGGCGCGCGCCCTCGTTGATCCGCTGCTCGTCGGCGGCGAGGCGTTCGGCAAGGTCCGGCGCGGGGGCGGCCGGGGGCACGGCGACGTACACCGGAGGCGGCGGAGGCGGAGGCGGGACGCAGCCGGCGACGCCAGCGGCCACGGTCAGCATAAGCAGGTATCTGGACATTCTTCGGACTCCCGGGTTGCGTCGTTGCGCCGCTGAAATCTCGCCCCTGGAACGTTTCAGCGATGCTAAATGTTGCAACGAAATGCGTCCGAGGCCGTCACCGGCCGCGGCTTAGGCGGCCCTCGTACCACTGAACCAGCCTCGTCGCCGGGAACAGCAGCGCGAAATAGATCACCGCCACCGCCGTATAGACCTCGAGCGGTCGGTAGGTGTCGGCGGTGATCAGCGTGCCCTGGTAGAGCAAGTCGGGGACGGCGATCGTGGACACCAGCGAGGTGTTCTTGAGCTGGATGATCGACTGGTTCAGGAAGGGCGGGACCATCCGGCGGACTGCCTGCGGCAACACCACCAGGCGCATGACGTGCCAGGGCCGCAAGCCCAGCGCCCGCGCGGCATCCCACTGGCCGCGCTCGATGGAAGCGATGCCGCCGCGGAATATCTCCGCGTAGAACGCCGCGGTGTAGAGCGACAGCACCAGCGTCGCCGCGACAACGGCGGGGATCTGCAGCCCCAGCACCACCGGCAGCGCGTAGTAGAACCACACGATCTGCACCAGCAGCGGCGTGCAGCGGAACACCTCGATCAGCCCGATGAGCGGGATGTTCACCAGCCGCGACGTCGACAGCCGGCCCAGCCCGATCAGCAGCCCGAGCACCAGCCCCAGCAGGACGGTGCCGGCCGTGTAGGCGAGCGTCACTTCCACGCCGACAACGAACAGGTGGGTATAGCGGAGCAGGAAGCCGAAGCTCCATTGGTAGCCCATTCAGACGGCTGGGTTCGGCTGGGTGGCACCCCTCACCCAACCCTCTCCCGGGGGGAGATGGCTTTGACCTGCGTCAGTGGGGGCGAGCAAGCTCAGAACGTCAGCCCGGCGGGCAGGCTGTCGCGCTTGACGCCGCTCAGCGCCAGGCCGTCCAGCAGATACTCGCGGATTTGGCCGGTGCCGCGGTTGAAGTCGATCCAGGCGTTCAACACTTCGACGAAGCGTGTGTCGGGCTCCCGCCGGACGCCGAAATTGCTCGGCAGCGCCACCACCGGGCCGGCGAGCAGCTTGTAGCTGCCCATGGCCGGGTTCTTGGCGAGCGCGGACAGGCCCAGCATCGCCGCCAGGATCAGCGCATCGGCGCGGCCGGACTGGAAGAACAGCGCACATTCGTCCGCGGTCCGCAGCGCGGTGATCTGCGCGTTCGGGCAGTAGCGCCGCGCCGCCGTTTCGTGCAGCGAGCCCAGATCGCACACCACGCGGATGTCCGGCTTGTTCAGATCGTCCCACGTCACCGGGTTGAAGCCGTTCTTGGCGATGCAGCCGAACGGGTGGGTGAGGAAACTGTGGGTGAACCCGATCGACAGCGCCCGCGCCGGCGTCGGGTTCAGTGCAAAGGCAAGGTCCACCTTGTTGGCCTGCAGGTCGAGCACGGAGCTGGCGTAGGTGCCTTCGACGAGTTCGACCTGCGCATCGAACACCTTGGCGATGTCGGCCGCCATCTCGATGCAGGCGCCTTTCCAGGTGCTGCTGGCGAGGTCCTTGGCGAAGTAGGGCATTGCCCCGGCCAGCGCCGTGATGCGCAACGTCTTGGTGCGTTGGACACGGTCGATGGTGGCCTCAACACCTTCGGCACGGGCCGCGCCGGCCATCGCGGCGGCGGGCACCAGGGCGGCGGCTGCGGCCAGGCCGCGGCGGGTCAGGCGGTTCATGGGGGGCGAACTCCTCAGCTAAAGTCCCAGATAAGCGCGGCGCACGCCGCTATCGGCAGCGATCTCGGCCGCAGGGCCGGACATGACGATCCGCCCGGTCTGCAGCACGTAGGCACGGTCGGCCAATTCGAGCGCTTCCGCCAGTCGTTGCTCGACCAGAAGCACCGTCACGCCGAGGTCGCGGATGCGCGCCACCGCGGCCAGGATATCGTCCACCAGTTTCGGCGCGATGCCCTGGCTCGGCTCGTCCAGCATCAGCAGGCGCGGCCCGGTCATCAGCGCGCGGCCGATCGCCAGCATCTGCTGCTCCCCGCCGGACAGGGTTTCGGCGCGCTGGCCCAGCCGCTCCTGCAACCGGGGGAACAGGGTGAACACGGTGTCCAGCGGGGCGAAACGGTCGGCATGGCCGCGCCTTGCGTAGGCGCCGAGGCGGAGGTTGTCCTGCACCGACAGCCGCGGAAACAGCCGCCGGCCTTCCGGCACCAGGCCGACGCCCATGCGGGTGATGCGGTAGGACGGCACATGGGCCAGCGAGGCGCCGTCGAAGGTGATGCGGCCGCCGGTGGTCACCTGCCCGGCCACCGCGCGCAGCAGCGTGCTCTTACCCGCGCCATTGGCGCCGACCACGGCCACGATCTCCCCCCGCGCGACCTCCAGCGAGACGCCTTGCAGCGCCTTCAGCCCCTTATAGGCGGCCGAGACGTCCTCCAGCTTGAGGATCACGTCAGGCATATTTGTCGCCGAGATAGGCGCGGATCACCGCCGGGTCACGGACCAGGTCCTTCGGCAAACCCTGCGTCAGCACCCGGCCGAGGTTGAGCACCACGGCGCGGTCGATCAGCGGCAGCAGGATTTCCATCACGTGCTCGACCATGATCACGGTGACGCCCTGGTCGCGCACGTCGCGGATCAGTTGCACGCCGGATTGCGCTTCGGTGGGGGTCAGCCCGGTCAGCATCTCGTCCAGCAGCAGCAGGCGCGGGCGGGTCGCCAGCGCGCGGGCGATTTCCAGCCGGCGCTTTTCGGGCGGGGTCAGCGAATGTGCGGCGCGGTCGGCGCGGGCGGTCAGACCGGCGACCTCCATGACCCGGTCCGCCTCGGCCATGGCGTCGCGGGCGCGGTTGTGGCGGCTGAACGCGCCGACCATCACGTTCTCCCGCACCGTCATGCTGTCGAAGCTGCGCACCACCTGGAAGGTGCGGGCGATCCCGGCGCGGCTGCAGGCGACGGGCCCGGCGCCGGAGATGCGCGCGCCACCGAGCCGGATTTCGCCGCGGTCGGGCGTCACTTCGCCGGAGATGGAGTTGAACAGGCTGGTCTTGCCCGCGCCGTTCGGCCCGATCAGGCCGAGGATCTCGCCGGCCGCGACGTCGAAGCTGATCTCGACGTTGGCCGCCACGCCGCCGAAGGATTTGCTGACGTTATCGACCTCAAGCAGCGGGGGCATCGGCACCTCCCGCCTGCTTGCGGATGCCCAGCAGGCTGACCAGCCCGGTGGGCCGCGCCAGGGCGATCACCACGATCAGCCCGCCGTAGATCATCAGGTCGATGCCACCCGCGCCGCCCATGTAGGACCGGGTGAGCTCGCTGGTGGGGATCAGCACCACGGCGCCGACCAGCGGCCCCCACAGGGTGCCGACGCCACCGAGCACCGCGGGCAATGCGATCAGGATGGAGAACGAGGACGACAGCACCGAATCCGGATCGATGTAGCCGACATATTGGGCGTAGATCGCGCCGCCCATCGCGGTGAAGAACCCGCTGATGCCCGCGGCCGCCATCTTGGACGGGAACACGCGCACGGCCAGCGACCGCGCCGCCGTCACGTCGTCCCGCACCGCGCGCCAGGAATAGCCCCAGCGCGAGCCTTCGATCACCCAGGCCACGATCCAGGTGACGGCGGCGAAGGCGAGCACGACATAGTGGAACGGCAGCTTGGAGGTGCGGAACTGCAGCGCCGCCCAGTTCTCGCCATGGAACGGCACGTAGATGCCGGTGGCGGCGCCCACGAAATCCCAGTTGAGGAACAGCAGATAGCCGATCTCCCCCACCACGACCGTCGCGATGGCGTAATAATGCCCGGACAGCCGGAAGCACGGCCAGCCCACCAGCAGTGCGGCGGCTGCACCCACCAGCCCGGCGCCGAACATGCCGATCGTCGGCGGGATGCCCAGGTTCACGAACAGCATCGTCGAGACGTAGGCGCCGACGCCGAAATAGATCGCATGCCCCAGCGAGATCTGTCCGCAATACCCGCCCAGGATGTTCCACGCCTGCGACAGCCCGGCATAGAGGATGGTCAGGATGATCAGGTTCTGCGTGTAAACGTCGCGGATGGGCAATGGCAGCACGGCCAGGACGAGCAGGACGACGGCGCCGGTGAGCAGTTCGAGGCGGCGGCGGCGGGTGATGGAGTTGGTCATGCGGCACGGGGCCCCTCACCCCGGCCCTCTCCCACGGGCAGAGCGAGAAGGAGTGAGGAGCCTGCCCACGCGAACGCCGCCACGAGGGTCATATCTTTCCGAACAACCCGCGCGGACGCACCATCAGCACCACCAGGTAGATCGCGAACATGCCGACCTGTTTCAGCGACGGTTCCAGCACCTGGGCGGTGATCGCCTCCACCTCGCCGATCAGCACGCCGGCGACCAGCGCGCCGGTCATGCTGCCGAAGCCGCCTAGGGCCACGGTGACGTAGGCGATCAGCGCGAAGTTGGCGCCCACCGTAGGAGAAACATAATAGAATGTGGCCAGCATGGTGCCTGCGATGCCGACTGCGGCCGCGCCCAGGCCCCAGCCCATCGCGAAGATGCGGTCCCGGTCGATGCCGATCAGCGCCACCGCGTCGCGATCCTCACGCGTGGCTTCAAGGGCGCGGCCGAACTCCGTGCGGTTGATCGCAAGCAGGGCTGCGAACGCCACCAGGCAGACCGCGCTGGCGGCGAGCTGCGGCAGCGGGATGTACACGCCTTGCACGTTCACGGTCCGGTTGGCGAGCCAGGATGCGCCTACGCTGCGGAAGTCGCCACCGAACGCAAGTTGCGCCGCGCCACGGATGAAAATCGCCAGTCCGAAGGTGACGAAGATCTGCACCATGCCGCGGTTGAACTGCACGCCCAGCGCGCGCGCGATCAGGCCGCGGTAGATCAGCACGCCCAGCCCGAACATCCCGGCCGCGACCAGCGGGAGTTGCACCAGCGGATCAAGCCCGGAATAGGCATTGATAAAGAACGTTGCGTACATCGCGAGCATCAGAAGCTCGCCATGCGCGAAGTTCACGATATCCATGAGGCCGAAGATCAGGCTCAGCCCGGCGGCGACCAATGCGTAGATGAGCCCCATCAGCAGGCCGCTCAGCGCGACCTGCAGGACGGTGTCCAGGCTCACTTACTTGCCGATCGTCCAGACCGGGGCCTGCACCGCGACCTCGAACGGGTAGATCGTGTGATACACGCCGTTGCTGATCTGCTGGATCACCGGCGTCGCCTCCGTGTTCTGTCCGGTGCTGTCGAACTTGATGCCTTTCCACGGCATGATCGTTTGGTCGCCAGGCACGTCGGTCTTGATCAGCGCCTGGCGGATATCCTCGGGCTTGGCTGACCCGGCGCGGTCGATCGCGTCGGCCAGCACCTCGACGGCGGTGATCTGGCGCGAGGTGTTGTCGTTCAGGTCCTTGTTCGCCTTGGCGCGGAACATCGCGTTGACAGCGGGGATCGCAGGCCGGGTCTTGTCGGCGTCCAGGGCGAAGGACGACCGGCTCATCACGCCGTCCGCAAGCGGCCCGGCCGCGGTCAGGAATGATTGCTCCTGAAAGCCCGCGGCCTGGGCGAGGATCATCGGCTGGTAGCCGATCTCATGCGTTGAACGCAGCAGCAGGATTGCGTCCGAGGTGTAGGAAGACGGCAGCAGCATGTCCGCATTGGCGGATTTCAGCCGCTGCGCCTCGGCGGAGAGCGAGGGCGAATTGGCGCGATACTTGATGTCCGCGGCCACCGTCATGCCGGCCGCCTGCGCCATCTTGCGCTGCACGTTGGAGCTGTCGGTGCCGAAGATGCTGTCCTCGTAGAACAGCGAAACCGACTTCACCGGGTGGCCGCTCTTCTCGCCCTCCGCCTTCATGAAGTCGAACATGGCGGCGGTGAACATCTCGTCGTGCGGGCTGGTGCGGAAAAACCACTTCAGCCCGCGCTGGTTCAGCGACGGCGAGGAATTGTCCATCGACATGTAGGGCACTTCGTAGCGCTCGGCGACCTGGCTGATCGTGACGGCGGTGGCGCTGGTGTAGCTGCCGATGAGGGCGGACACGTGCTCCTGCGTAATGAGCCGTTCGGCCTCGGCGCGGGCCTTCTGCGGGTCGTTCTGGTGGTCGGCAAAGATGATCTTGATGTGGGCGCCGTTCATGTGCGGCAGGCCGCCGCCCTTGCCCAGCAGCATGGGGATCGGCGCATGCTCGGTGTTGATGATGTCGGAGATGACGCCGAGGGCAGCCTGCGCATCGGCGCCGACCTGTGCCGCGTTGCCGCTGAGCGGGTAGATCGCGCCGATCACGACGTCTTCTGCCCGCGCAGAACCCATTCCGGCTGCCACCAGGGCAAGCCCGATCCACAAACGCTTCATGCGTCCCGTCCTTCAGATGCGTGCGCCTTTGGAAGCACATGACGTGCCATGTGTTAAGCGGGTCTCGAGTGCGGCGAGGTCGGCCGGCGTGTTGACGTTGGCGAACGGGTCGCCGGCGAAATCCACCGATCGCATCGCCAGCGTCTCGGCGAAGGCGCGCACGCTGCGGGGGCCGGGCTGTTGCAGCCAAGCACGCAGGGCGGGGGCGGCGCCGACCGGCCAGAGGGCGACCAAATGGTGCCGGCGCCCGCCACTTTGCGCGGCGGCCGGGCCAGGTGACAGCGCGGCGGCAAGGCCCGCGGGGATGAGCGGCGTGTCGCCGGGCACGGTGAGCAGGGCGCCGGCGCCCAGCGTGGCGGCCCATTCCAGCCCAGCCAGCACGCCGCCGAG
>CAZZVB010000079.1:0-17829 GCA_964657445.1 uncultured Burkholderiaceae bacterium
AACCGGGCGAGGGTGGCCACGGCCCGCAATATCCAAACGACATCTACGGCGGCGGCGGCGGCGGCGGTGGTGGCGGTGGTGGCCTTAGCGCCAGCGATCTCGCCGGAGTGATCTACACCGTGGCGTGCTACGTCGCGGGCACGCTGATCCGGATTCCGTCCGGCCATGCCGCCATCGAAACGCTGCAGGCCGGCGGCCTCGTCGCCACCGCCTCCGGCGAGCATCGGCCCATTATCTGGATCGGGCGCCGCAGCTATGCCGGGCGTTTCCTGGCCGCCAACCCGAATGTCCAGCCGATCTGCTTCCACGCCGGGTCGCTGGGCGGCGGCCTGCCCAGCCGCGACCTGCTGGTCTCGCCCGAGCACGCCATGGTCGTCGATGGCCTGCTGATCCCCGCCCGGCTACTGGTCAACGGCGGCTCCATCGCGCAGGTGCGGCTGGAGCGCGTGGACTACCTCCACATCGAACTAGACAGCCACGACGTGCTGTTGGCGGAAGACGCACCCTCCGAAAGCTTCGTGGACGATGATAGCCGCTGGATGTTCCACAATGCGTCCGAATGGCGGTCGATGTATTCCAACCGGCCGCGTGTCCCCGCCGTGTTCTGCGCGCCCCGCATCAAGGATGGGTTTGTGCTGGAGGCGATCCGCCGCAGGCTGGCCGCGGTCGCCGCGGCGGCCTAAGCGAGATCCGGCCGGCAACGTCGCTCGCGCGTTTCACACTTGGTGGATGAGTGCCGGGATCGAGGCCTTTTGGAGCCGCTAGGCAATGGCCGCTTGGCGCGTTTCCAGCACGGCTTTGGCCGCCAGGGTGAGAATGGCGAGGCCGGCTAGAAGCGAGGCCACGGCGAAGGCGGCCGGCAGATTATAGTCGTTGTAGAGAATCTCGATCTGCAACGGCATCGTGTTGGTCAGCCCGCTGATATGGCCGGACACCACCGACACCGCCCCGAATTCCCCCATCGCCCTCGCATTGCACAGCAGCACGCCGTTCATCACGCCCCATCGGATGCGGGGAAGGGTGATACGCAAGAAGATCTGCCAGCCGGAAGCACCGAGCGTCAGCGCCGCGGTCTCCTCCTCCTGTCCGCGCGCCTGCATGATGGGGATCACTTGGCGGGCGACGAACGGCACGGTGACGAACACGGTCGCCAGCACGATGCCGGGCAGGGCGAAGATGATTTGCACGTTGTGCGCGTGCAGCCATGGCCCGAACCATCCGTGCAACCCGAACAGCAGCACCCAGACCAGGCCCGAGATCACCGGGGAGATGGAGAACGGCAGCGCGATCAGCGACAACAGCAAGCCGCGGCCCATGAAGCGATAGCGGGTGATGCACCACGCCGCCGCAAGGCCGAAGACAGTGTTGAGCGGCACCGCGATCGCTGCGACCAGCAAGGTGAGGCGGATCGCCGACACGGCATCCGGTGATCGCACCGAGTCGATGAACACGCGCATGCCCGCACGCGTCGCCTCGGTCACGACCACGAGCAGCGGCAAGACCAGGATGATGGCGACGACAGCGAACGCGGCCGCCACGAGCGTGACGCGCAGCCATCGCGGCTCGCCCAGGCCGTTCACCGCGCTAGAGGGCAAAAGCGCGTGTCCAAAGCCGTTCGACGCGGTTCTGCAGCAGCGAAAGTGCCACCAGGATGAGCAACGACGCGACCAGCATGGTCGCCCCGAGTGCCGCTGCGCCGGCATAGTCGAACTGCTCGAGCCGGCCGGCGATCAGCAACGGAACGATCTCGGTCTGTCCCGGCCGGTTGCCGGCGATGAAGATGACGGAGCCGTACTCGCCGACCGCACGGGCGAAGGCGAAGCCCATCCCTGCGAGCAACGGCGGCAGCAGGGGGGGCAGCACGACCCGGAGGAACACCTGACTGGGGCGCGCACCAAGTGTAAGCGCCGATTCCTCGGTCCTGCGGTCGAGCGCCATCAGCACCGGCTGCAAGGTCCGCACGATGTAGGGCAGGCCAACGAACAGCAGCGCCACCCAGATACCGGCGCGGGTGAACGCCACCGTCAGGCCGAGCGACGCCAGCGGCGCGCCGAGCCAGCCATCGTCCACGTACAGCGTCGTGAGCGCGATGCCCGCGACAGAGGTGGGAAGCGCCAACGGCAGATCGACCAGCGCATCGAGCAGCCTGCGACCCGGAAAGCGGTAGCGCACCATGGTCCATGCGAGCAGCAGCCCGATCGGCGCCCCGCTGACGGCGGCCAATGCCGAAATCCCGAAGCTCACCCGGAAGGCCGCCACTGCGCGGCCGGAGGTCACCACGGCCCAGATGGCTGCAGGCCCGAGATTGGCGGCGCGCAGCAGCAAACCTGCGACTGGGACAAGGACGATGAGGCTGATATACGTGACGGTCACCCCAAACGTCAGGCCGAAGCCAGGCAGGATGCCTCGCCGGACCCGGCGAGCCTGCGACACGGCGCCACTCATTTCACGGGTTGATAGATCTGGTCGAAAATCCCGCCCTCGCCGAAATGCGCGATCTGCACTTCGCGCCAGCTTCCGAACATCTCCTCGACGGTGAATGTCTTCAAGGGCGGCAGGAGGTCGGCGTGTCTGGCTTCGACCTCCGGCTCAGCCGGCCGGAAGTAATGCGTGGCTATGATCTCCTGCGCCTCCGGTGTGTAGAGGTATTGCAGGAATGCATCGGCCTGCTTCGCCGTGTGATGCAGGGCCACGACTTCGTCCACCATGGCAACGACAGGCTCCGCCTTGATGGTGACCGACGGGAAAACGACTTCCAGCCGGCCGGCGCCCAAGCGGCGCACGGCCAGTTGGGCGTCGTTCTCCCAGGCAAGCAGCACATCGCCCTGGTTGCGGCGGGCAAAGGTGATGGTGGACGCCCGGGCGCTGCTGTCGAGCACGGGCACGTCGGCGTAGAGCGCGCGCACGAACGCCTTTGCGGTATCGGCGTTGCCGCCGGGCTGCCGCAACGCGAAGCCCCAGGCAGCGAGGTAGTTCCAACGGGCGCCACCGGACGTCTTCGGGTTGGCGGTGATGACGGATACGCCCGGCTTGATCAGGTCGGGCCAGTCATGAATACCCTTTGGATTGCCACGCCGGACCACGAACACGATCGTCGAGGTGTATGGCGAGGAGTGGTTCGGCAGCCGGTCACGCCAGCCTGCCGGCAGCAGGTTGGCCTGCTTGGCGATGGCGTCGATGTCCGGCTGCAACCCCAGGCTGACGACATCGGCCTCCAGACCGTCGATCACCGCCCGTGCCTGTGCGCCGGAGCCGCCGTTCGACATATGGATCGTCACCCGCTCACCGGTCCGGGCGCGCCAGTTGGCGATGAAAGCCCGGTCGATATCGGCGTAAAGCTCCCGAGTGGAGTCGTAGGAGACGTTGAGCAGGGTGGTCTGAGCATGTGCGATGGTGGGAGCGATCGACATGGCGGCAGCCATGGTGATCGTCGCGAGCGGCCATAGAGTCATCGTTTGCGGGGATCAATCATGGCCGCACACTGGCCGCAGCCACGCCGCGCCGTCAATTCGACGGCTCTGGGGGAGTTCTTCATGCCTTGCTAGGCTGCTGACGCAGGAGACTTCGTCTCCCGACCGACATAATCGCAACCGATGCAATCCTTTGACAGGACCAGCCGCGGTTCCAATCTTTCCACCAACCAACTTACAGGCGGCGCATCATGAACCAGACCCGTCAGCTACGACTTGGCGCCTTCATGCGCCCGGTCAGCATTCATACGGCATGGTGGCGTTATCCTGGCGGCTGGCCGGATGCGAACTTCAACTTTGCGCATTTGAAGCATTTCGCCCAGACGCTCGAGCGGGGAAAGTTCGATGCCTTCTTCATGGCCGACCACCTGGCCGTGCTGAACATGCCGATCAACGCGCTGAAGCGCAGCGCCACTGTCACCTCGTTTGATCCGATGACGCTGCTGCCGGCGCTGGCCGTGGTGACGGAGCGGCTCGGCCTGGTTGCCACCGCCTCCACGACGTTCGAGCAGCCCTACATCCTCGCCCGCAAGTTCGCCTCGCTCGATCATCTCAGCGCTGGCCGGGCAGGGTGGAACATGGTCACCACCGCCAATCCGGACGCGGCGCTCAATTTCGGCATGGACGACCAGATGGAGCACGATGAGCGTTACCGGCGTGCCCGTGAGTTCTATGATGTCGTAACGGGGCTGTGGGACAGCTTCGCCGACGACGCATTCATCAAGGATGTGGACAGCGGCGTGTTCTTCGACCCGGCGCGCATGCACGTGCTGAACCACAAGGGCCATTACCTGTCGGTCAAGGGTCCGCTCAATATCGCTCGGGCGCCGCAAGGCTGGCCCGTGCTGGTGCAGGCCGGCGCGTCGGAGGCCGGGCGTCAGTTCGCAGCCGAGACGGCCGAGATGGTGTTCGCCAGTGCGCTGCGCATCGAGGATGGACGCGCATACTACGCCGACGTCAAAGGCCGGATGGCCAGGCTTGGCCGCAACCCGGAGCACATGAAGATCCTGCCCGGCGTGCTCGCCATTGTCGGCGACAGCAGGGCGGAGGCGCAGGAGAAGCACGCGCTACTCGATAGCCTCGTGCACACCGATTCAGCCTTGCCGAACCTGTCGATGCGGCTCGGCACCGACGCGTCCAAGTTTGCACTGGATGCGCCGCTGCCGCCGATCCCGGAGACCAATGCCGGGCAGAGCGGCCGCAAGGCGCTGGTCGAGCTTGCCGCGCGTGAGCACCTGACCGTGCGGCAGCTGGCGCAGCGCATGGGCGGCTATGGCGGGCTGACCATGGTCGGCACCGCGTCCGACATCGCCGACGAGATGCAGGAATGGTTGCTGACCGATGCCTGCGACGGCTTCAATGTCATGTTCCCGTTCCTGCCTGCGGGCCTGGAGGACTTCGTGGACAAGGTCGTGCCGGAACTGCAGCGGCGCGGCCTGTTCCGCAAGGAGTACGAAGGCGTCACCCTGCGGGAGAACCTTGGCTTGCCGAGGCCGGAGAACCGTTTCTTTGAGCAGCGCAAAGCCGCCGAATAGAGGAGATGCCCATGGACACGCATTCGCCATCCACAACGTCGCCGTCATGGCTGCAACTGCCCGACCCGGCGCCCGCCACTCCGGAGATCAGGCGCATCTTCGATGCGTTCGAGGCCAAGCAAGGGTTCGTGCGCAACCAGCTACGGGTGCTAGCCCACAAGCCGGCCATCATGGAGGCGCTGCACGCGCTCGGGAACAGCATCGCGCGCGATCGCAACGGCTCGTTGTCTGGTGCGGAACGCGAGCTGATAGCCCTAGTGGTCAGCGTGGAAAACCGCTGTGACCCTTGCGTGTTCAGCCACGCCGCGGCGCTGCGCGGCCATGGCTGGAGCGCCGAGCGCGTCGGTGTCGTGGAGGTGAACTATCGCCGTGCCGAGCTATCGCCTCGGGAGCGGGCATTGGCGGACTACGCGTTGAAAGTGACACGGGCGGCAGCGGAAGTGGAGCCAGCGGACCTGCAGACCTTGCGCGATGCCGGGGTGGATGAGCATGGCATCCTGGAAGCCGCCGCGGTGACGGCGTTCTTCAACTTCAGCAACAAGTTCAACAGCGCGCTGGGAGTGCGGGCCAACGGCCAATCCTACGCGGCCAACCGTTAGGTCGGGCCGGCTCGCGATGACAGGATCACGGTGTTTAGTCTTGTTTTAAGCCGGTTAGCCGTCGATCTTCACCTGAACGGACACGCTGACCGAAATTGCTGAGTCGCCCGCGTCCGCCGGCATCGGAGCTGCGCCTTGCATTGCCGGCGACGGCGCGAAGGCTCGCATCATCGGCAGCGGCTGTGGCCCGCCGACGCTGATCGATTGCACACGGACGACATGCTGCCCCGCCGCTTCCGCGACAACCCGTGCCTCCGCCAGGGCGGTCTTAGTCGCCTCAGTCGCCAGATCCTGGCGAGCCGCCTGGATCTCCTCCGGCCGCGGGCTGAAACGGATGCTGCCCAGGGCATTGGCGCCGTTATCGAGGGATCCTGCGATCAAGGCGGACACCGCGTCCGGCGTTGTGATGAAGCTGATGCCGGTATGCCCTGAGTAGCCCGTCACCCGGTCAGGCTTGCCCGGGACAGGTTGCGTCTCAGGCTGGATGCTGAGGTCATCGGAGTGGAGGCGGCCAGCTTTCTGGGCCTGCAAATACGTCAGCAACGCCTTTGCCCGCTGCGCCACCGCGGCCGACACGGCCGGCACGTCGGGTCCGCTCACCGACACCGCCACGCTGACTTCGGCCTGCGTATTGGGCAGGCGCCGGGTCGCGGTCGCTTGCGTGCTGACCGTGCCGAGTGTGTCTGCTGGTTGGGCAGCGGCGACGCCGGGAGTTGCCGCGTAAAGCACAAGGAGGAACCGCGCAAAACCGTATTGATAGGTCACGCTCATCACTCCCATCACAGCCGGCGCATCAACACGATGCGGTTGGTGTTGGTCCCCTTAGCGTTGTTATCGACACCCCAGCACCTGGCTGTCTTGGTGAACGCCTGCTGGTTGACCATCACGCCGAGCCGTTCGAAGGGCAGGCCTTCCGCAGCACGCCACACCGCTTGCTCGAGCAGCACCTTGCCGCCGCGGACTTCGCCGACTTCGAAGGCGACGTGCCCGTCCGGCCGGACGACTCGGGCCAGTTCGGCCAAGCTCGCACTCACCATGGTTTCCCATGCGGCTTCGGTTCGATGCATGGCGATCTCCACTGCCGTCGCGTCGATGCCCGCGAACCAGCATCGCAACCAGTTGTCCTGGGCATACTGGACGATGTCGAGGAATGGTGGCGACGTTATGACGAGGGATACTGAGCGATCGGGAATGAACGGCATCCCCGTGGACGGTCCGGTCCCTAGCAAGGCTGGCGGATGCAACGATGGAACGCCATCCCCGAGTAGTTGCCGGGTTTTCTTGAGAATGACCGCCGGAATGTCCCGGATCGGTGGCACCTGTGTCCGTTTCTGATTGATCTTGATCTGGTTGGCGACGGACGTCGCCTGGTTCGGCGGGAGCGTGTACACCGAGAAGAAACCAGGCGAGTGTCCGGTCAGGCGATTGAGCGCCACCATCCGCAACCAGTCGGTCGCCGGGTCCGGGTCCACGTCATCCAGTGGCGCTTCACGGATGAGCCATTCCCGCAAGGCGCACAGCCGACGCAAGGTCAGTGGATGATAGAAGGCGAGCAGATCGTCCCTGACCTCCTCCGCGACGTCCCAAGTCACGTCGCTGAGGCGCCGCATGATCGCGGCGAATGGCGGTGGGTTCAGCCTCGGCCGGGTAAACAGCACCGAAAGCGGGTTGATGTCATTGCCGACCGGTCGCCGGCCCATGAGCGCGGCCTGAACCGGTGTGGTGCCGCGGCCCATGAACGGATCGAGCACGTCATCGCCCGGAGCCGTCAAGCGACTGATGAAGAACTCCGGCAGTTGCGGCTTGAAGCACGCCCGATAGCTGACCTCGTGGATGCTGTGCGCCTGGCGTTGGCCAGAGGTCCAGAACTCATTGATAAGATACGGGATGCCCCCGACGATCGCTTCCTGGGTCGCCGCACCGAAGGCTTCGAACTGGCGCACGGATCGCAGGAACTCGGCTGCACACATTGCATGCGGCGCTGTCGTCCCGGCAAACCGCGGCATCGTGTCGCTGTGACCACGGACCGTGGCTAGCTTGAGCATCAAGCCTCCGAATCGGCTGCCTAGACAGCCATTGCGTCGCGATCATGGACCAAAGGAGTCTGAAGGTGGACGCCCAAGAAGGCCGACACAGCCTGGAAACGAAAGCGGTTGGCGGACAGGGTGGGATTCGAACCCACGGAAGCTTTCACTTCGGCGGTTTTCAAGACCGCTGCCTTAAACCACTCGGCCACCTGTCCTGGGCACCCTCATGGACGCAGCCATGGAAAGAGGTTTCGCACCGCAGCGCAACCCTCTATCAAATTGCCTGCCACGTTCAATGAGCCGTCATGAAGCGCAGAGTCCTTGCTTTCTCCGCCCTCAGCCTCCTCGCTCTTCCCGCCGCGGCGGTGCCGCTGCAGGACAACGCGAACATCGTCACGGTGCAGGTCGAAAACGACGCGGTTTCCACCCTGCGCGGCACATCGGACCAATATTACACCAGCGGCCTGCGCGCTGGCTGGACGTCAGGAACGAACCAGGTTCCCGAGTGGCTCGAGGCGTTCGCCAACGAAACCTGGGGTGACGGCGTCCAGCGCGTCAGCCTGGACCTCAGCCAATCGTTGTTCACGCCGCGCAACACCCAGGCCAGCAACCCGCCGCTCTCGGATCGTCCTTACGCCGGTATTCTCGGGCTGACCGGGTCGCTGATCCACGACACCAGCAATGCCCGCACGGTATTCTCAGTCATGGTCGGCGTCGTCGGCCCAGGCGCGGGTGGCGAGGAGATCCAGAATGGGTTCCACAACATCATCGGCGATACGCCGAACCGCGGCTGGCACTACCAGGTGCACAATGAGGGCCTCGTCGAACTGACGCCATCCCGCGTCTGGCGGGTCCCCTTGGCCGAGTTCCACGACGTCTCAGTGGATTGGCTGCCGTCTGTCACCGCCGGGGTTGGTCTGGCGCGCAACTACTTCCAGGTCGGCACGATCTTTCGCATAGGGCAGGGCCTCGACAGCGACTACGGAGTTGCGCGCATCCAGCCGGGCTTGACCGGCACAGACGCCTACACGCCGACCCGTCCATTCGTTTGGTACCTGTTCGGCGGGCTTGATGGCCAAGCGGTCGGGACCGACGTGACCCTCACCGGCGACAATTTCCGCACCAGCCGCAGCCGCGCGCCGATCTGGGACGTGGGCGAGTTGGAACTGGGTGCCGCGGTGATCTATCACGGCGTGCGGATCAGCTACTCGCAGACCTGGCAAACGCAGGAATTCCGCGGCCAGAAAGGCGGTCTGTTCAATTTCGGCTCACTCGCCGCGTCCGTGCGGTTCTAATGCGGCGCCGTATGCTGCTCGGGGCGCTTGCGGCCGCCCCGATGGCTGCCTCTCCGGTTGCCCGCTCGCAGGACAGCTTCGCCGCGTTCCTGGCCGGAATACGGCCGGAGGCACGCCGTGCTGGCGTCCGCGAGGCAACGCTCGACGCAGCCTTTGCGGGGATCAGCCCCAACCAGAAGGTGATCGACGCCGACCGCAAACAGCCCGAGTTCACCATGACTTGGGCGCGCTATCGCTCGTTCACCATGTCCAACGACCGGATCGCGCGCGGCCGGGATAGCTACGCCGCCAACCAGGCGCTGTTTGCCCGCGTCTCGGCGCGCTACCGGGTCGATGTCGGGCCGATTGCGGGCATCTGGGGGCTCGAGAGTAATTTCGGCACCAACACCGGCAACTACAACGTGATCGAAGCCCTGGCGACCTTGGCGTGGGAGGGCAGGCGGGCTCAATTTTTCCGTAGCCAACTGATCAGCGCGCTCAAGATTCTTGACCACGGGGACGTCATGCCGGGGCGGATGATGGGCAGCTACGCCGGCGCCATGGGCCAGCCCCAGTTCATGCCCGACTCCTATCTCCGCTACGCGGTGGACTTCGACGGGACCGGGCGGCGGGACATCTGGAACGACCGAGGCGACGTGCTCGGCTCGATTGCCAACTATCTCGCCATGTCCGGCTGGCGCTACGGCGAACCTGCCTGCCAGCCGATCCAGGTGCCGCCGAGCTTCGACGCGTCCAGCGTCGGCCGCGACGTGCGCAAGCCGTTGGGTGAGTGGCAACGCATGGGCGTCCGCCGTGACGATGGCAGCCTATTCACCCGGCAGGATCCCAGCGGCGCCGTCGTCATGCCGGATGGCGCTGGCGGCCCGGCGTTCATGGTGTACGCGAACTTTGGCGCCATTCGGCGATACAACGCGTCCGACTTCTACGCACTCGCCGTAGGCCTGCTTGGTGACATGGTGACGTGATCCGCCCCTCGTTACCGGCCTTGCTGGCCGGTTTCGTGCTGGCCCTGGCGTTATCGGGATGCGCGTTGTTCCGCCGCCACCCGCCGGCGACTACGGCGACCGCGCATTATACGCTTGGAGACCCCTATCAGCTCGGCGGCGTGTGGTACTATCCCAAGGACCAGACCGAGTATGACAGCTCGGGCCTGGCCGCCATTGCGACCGACCATGACGGCCTGACCGCCGATGGCGAGGAAGTCGACCAGACTGCGCTCGCGGCATCCCATCACACGCTGCAATTGCCGGCGATCGTCCGGGTCACAAACCTGGAGAACGGCCGTCAGGTCCTGCTCCGGCTGAACGACCGCGGGCCGGCCAATCCGGGCCGGCTGATCGGGTTGACCCGGCATGCCGCAAACCTGCTGGGCGCCGCCGACGGGACGCAGGTGCGCCTGCAGCTCGACAGCGAGCAGACCCGCACACTGACCGAACAGGTCGGCGGCGGCCCGTCGCTTGCCATCACAGCAGCGCCCCGGGCCGCGGTCGAAACGCAGTCGCTGCCGCCGCCACCGGGCGTCGGACAATCCACCCGGGCGCGTTACGGCGCGGACGCAGTTCAAGCCTCCACAAGCAGCAACGCGACCGGCGCGCGGGTGCCAGACCGCTTGCCGGACCAGGTGTTCCAAGGGCCGGCCTCACCCGGCCTCATCGTGCTACGCGCGAGCGAATTCGGCCGCTCCGACTATGCGTACCGGCAAGCAGCGCAACTCGCCGGGCTCGGCGCGTCGGTGGACGAAGTTCGTGAAGGCCGCGGCGTGCGCTACCGCGTCAAAGCCGGGCCGTTCGCCTCGGTTGCGGAGGCTGATAAGGCGCTGGACCAGGCTCGGCGCGCGGGGGTAATCGACTCCCGTCTGGTGGTGGAATAGGAGCCCTTCCATGAACGAAGAACTTCCGCGCGAGCTGCCCCGATCCGGGCTGACCCGGCGCATCCTCCTCTCGGCCACCGCGCTGATCGCAACTCCTGCGCTGGCGCAGAAGCGGCCCGCGGGAAAAGCGCACGGCAAGTCGCCTGTCGAGGCGCCGCCTGCTACAGGCAGCCCGGCCACGACTCCGCTGGGCCCGATCGACTCGGCGGCCCGTTACGCCTTCATCATGGATTACAATACCGGCGCCACGCTGCTCGACAAGGATGCGGATGTGCAGCAGCCGCCCTCGTCCATGACCAAGCTGATGACGGCCTACCTGGTTTACGGCATGCTCAAGCTCGGCCGGCTGAAGCTGGATCAGGAACTGCCGGTCAGCGACAAAGCCTGGCACATGCAGGGCTCCAAGATGTTCGTGCCCCAAGGCGGCAGCGTGAAGGTCGAGGACCTGATCCGCGGCATGATCATCCAATCCGGCAACGATGCCTGCATCGTGCTCGCCGAGGCGATCGCCGGGTCGGAGGATCAATTCGTCGAACAGATGAACGCCAAGGCGAAAGAGCTTGGCCTTACCAACACACACTACGCCAACTGCACCGGCTGGCCGGATGCGACGCAGTTTATGAGCTGCCGCGACATCGGCATGCTGGCGTCGCATATCATCCGCGACTTCCCGGAATACTATAAGTACGACCGTGAAACCTCCTTCCGGTACAACGGCATCGACCAGCAAAATCGAAATTCGCTGGTCCAGAAAGGTTTGGCGGACGGGCTGAAGACCGGCCACACGGATGCCGGCGGTTACGGCCTTGTTGGCAGTGCAGACCGTGGTGGCCGCCGGACCATCGTTGTCGTGAATGGCCTAACATCGATGCACGCCCGTGCGGAGGAGAGTGAGCGGTTGCTGGAATGGAGCTTTCGCGAGTTCGAGAACGTCACGCTGTTCACGGCCGGCGACACAGTTGAAAACGTAAAGGTATGGCTGGGCACGCAGAATACGGTCCCGTTGGTGGGGGGGCGTGATCTGGTGATCACCATGCCGCGCCAGTGGCGTGAGACGGCCAAGATTGAGGTCGCGTATTCCGCGCCTATCACCGCCCCGATCGGGCGCGGCGACACGATCGGCAAGCTGGTGGTGAGCGGCAAGGGCGTTCCCGACATGCAGGTGCCGCTTCTGGCCGGTGCGGATGTCCCGCGGCAGGGGCTGCCAGGCCGTGCGGTTTCGGTGTTGAGTCACTACGTGCTCGGAAGCTGAGCACCCCTGTTCATCTCGCTCGAAGGCGGCGAGGGCGCGGGGAAATCCACTCAAGCCAGGGATCTCGCGGCGCGGCTCGCATCGGCGGGACGGGCCGTGCTCCTGACGCGTGAACCAGGCGGCGCCCCGGGCGCCGAGACGCTTCGCAGTCTGCTGCTGGCCGGCCGTCATGATTGGTCCGCCGATGCAGAAACCCTGCTGCACTTCGCCGCACGGGCAGAACATGTCGCGAAGACGATCCGCCCGGCCTTGGCGGCGGGGATGACTGTCGTTTGCGACCGTTTCTACGATTCGACTATGGCTTACCAGGGCTACGGCCAAGGCGCCGACCATGCCCGGATCGCGGTCTTGGCCGGCTTGTTGGGCATCAGGCCGGACCTGACGCTGGTGCTGGACGTCTCGGACCCTGTGGCACGGCAAAGGATGTCCGCCCGCGGCTTGCCGCCCGATCGCTATGACCGGTTGGGGCCTGGCTTCCATGCCCGCGTGGCCGACGGTTTCCGAGCCATCGCAGCGGCGGAGCCGGAACGTTGCCGCGTCATCGACGCAAACCAGGATGCGGCCGGGGTGGCCAGGGACATCGCCCGCGCTTTGCCATTCCCATGATCCCGCTTGAGCCGCGGGAAAACCCACTCATGTTCGGCCACGCTGGGGCGCAGGCGCAGGTCCTGGAGGCGATGCGCAGCGGGCGCATGCATCATGCGTGGCTGATCACCGGTGCACCCGGCGTCGGCAAAGCCACGCTCGCCTTCCGTTTTGCCCGCCGCCTGCTCGCGGGTGTGAAGCCTGGCGACACTCTCGGCATGGATCCGGCCGATCCGGTGTTCCGCCGGATCGCGGTCGGCAGCCATGCAGATTTGCTGACCGTGGAGCGCGAGTGGGACGAGAAGAAGTCTCGCCTCCGCGGTGAGATCGTCGTGGATGACGCCCGTGCCATTTCGACCTTTCTCAGGCTCACGCCCGCCGAAGGCGGTTGGCGGGTTGTAGTGATCGACGGTGCTGAGCACCTCAACCGCAATGCTGCCAACTCCGTTTTGAAGATGCTGGAGGAGCCGCCGCCCCGCGCGGTGCTGCTGCTGACCTGCGCGGCGCCCGGCCGCCTGCTGCCGACGATCCGCAGCCGTTGCCGGCGGCTCGGGCTATTCCCCTTGACCCAGTCCGAGATGGCGGAAGCGCTGGGAGAGTACCTGCCTGACATGGCCGATGCGGAGCGCGTGCAGTTGGCCGCTATCGCCGCCGGGGCGCCGGGCCGGGCTTTGCTGCTGGCCGAAGAGAAGGGGCTGCATCTGGCAGCGCTTGCGGCGGAGGTGCTCGGGCAAGTCCCCAACTTGCCGAAACTGCGCGCCTTCACCATCGCCGAAGAACTCGGGACCCGGGCCGAGGACCGCTTCACGCCGTTCATGACCCTGCTCCGCGATGCGCTATCCGACACGGTGCGCCGCGCTGCCCGGGGCTCACCCGAACGGCTGGCCGGGTTGCGTCCCCTAGCCGAGTGGTCCGAAGTGTGGCAGTCGCTCACTCAGATCCAGGACGAGACGGAGCGCTTGAACCTGGACCGGCGCCAAGCGCTCCTATCCTCCATCGCGCTGCTGAACGGGTCATGACCGAGAAGTTCTTCATCACCACGCCGATCTATTACGTGAACGGGTCGCCCCATATCGGGCACGCCTACACGTCGATCGCCGCCGACGTTCTGGCGCGCTGGATGCGGCTGGCGGGCAGGGACGTGTTCTTCCTGACCGGCACCGACGAGCATGGCCAAAAAGTTGCCAAAGCGGCGGCCGACGCCGGGCAGGACACGCAGGCCTTCGTGGACGGACTCGCCGCCGAGTTCGAGGACATGACGGCCCGGATGGGGATCTCGAACGACGATTTCATCCGCACCACGCAGGAGCGTCACAAGCGCGGTTGTGCAGCGTTGTGGACGGTATTGGCGGAGCGCGGCGAAATCTACCTCGGCCATTACGAGGGCTGGTACGCGCTGCGTGACGAAGCGTTCTACGGCGAGGACGAAGTTCTGACCCGCCCGGACGGAACCAAGGTATCCCCGTTCGGATCGCCGGTGGAGTGGGTGAGGGAACCGAATTACCTGTTCCGCCTGTCTGCCTGGGGCGACAAGTTGCTGGCGTTCTATGACGCAAACCCGGACTTCCTGGGGCCGCTTTCCACACGGAATGAGATCATCAGCTTTGTTCGCAGCGGCCTGTCGGACCTATCCGTCAGCCGGGCCAATCTCACCTGGGGCATCCCGGTGCCGGGCGATCCGGAGCAGGTGATGTATGTGTGGCTGGACGCACTCGCCAATTATATTACAGCCCTCGGCTACCCCGGCCAGACCGGCGACCGCTGGGCATACTGGCCGGCCGACATCCACATGGTCGGCAAGGATATCGCCCGTTTCCACACCGTGTTCTGGCCGGCCTTCCTGATGGCCGCCGGACTGCCGGTCCCCAAGCGCGTGTATGCCAATGGCTGGTGGACGGTCGAAGGCGAGAAGATGAGCAAGTCGGTCGGCAACGTGATCGACCCGCGCACCCTCGCCGACGAGTTTGGACTCGATGTGCTGCGCTATTTCCTGTTGCGCGAGATGCCGTTCGGCAATGACGGCGATTTCAACCGTCGCGCGCTGATCAGCCGCATGAACAGCGAATTGGCAAACGATCTTGGCAATCTGGCGCAACGGTCGCTGTCGCTGATCGCCAAGAATCTCGGCGGTGTTCTGCCGGAACGCGGTGTGCTGACGGAGGACGACACTGACCTGCTTGCCCAGGCCGCCGCTCTACCCGGCTTGATGCAGCCGAGATTGCTCCGCCAGAGCTACGGCGATGCGCTGGACGATGCCTGGAAAGTCATCCGTGCCGCCAACGGCTACATCGACCGTCAAGCCCCATGGGTGCTGCGAAAGACGGATCCGTTGCGTATGGGCGCCGTCCTGCGCGTTCTGGTGGACGTGCTGCGTCCCATCGCGACGGTGCTGCAGCCGTTCATGCCCGGGAGCATGGCTGCGATGCTCGATCAACTCGGCGCCCCGGCGGATGGCCGCGACTTCGCCGCGCTCGCATCTCCGTTGCCCGGCGGGATCACGCTTCCACCGCCGCAAGGCGTCTTCCCTCGGTACGTAATCGAGACGGCATAACGCACGGATGTTGATCGATTCGCACTGCCACCTCGATTACTTCACCGGCGAGTTGGACGGTATCTTGGCGCGCGCCAAGGATGCCGGGGTCGCCGAGCTGGTGACGATCGGGACGACGTTGGACCAGTCGCGGGAGATCCGCACGCTCGCGGCAAACCAGCCCAACGTGTGGTGCACCGTCGGAGTGCACCCGCAGAGCGCAGCGAAGGCGCCGGTGCCGTCGCCTGAGGCGGTTGCCAAGTTGGCCGACCACCCAAAGGTCGTCGGCATCGGTGAGTCGGGCCTCGACTACTTCTACGATACCGCGCCCAAGGACGTGCAGCAGCATTCGTTCCGCAACCACATCCGGGCCGCTCGGATGGCGGGCGTGCCGATCTGTATCCACGCCCGGGCGGCCGATGACGATATCGCCGCAATTCTGCGGGAGGAGCGGGAGGAGGGCGGTGATTACGACTTCCTGCTACACTGCTTCTCATCCGGGCGCGGCCTGGCTGAGGCGGCGCTGGAGATGGGCGGCTACCTGAGCTTCTCCGGCATCCTGACCTTTCCCAAATCCATCGAGAACCGCGACATCGCGCGCGACGTGCCGGCGGACCGGCTGCTGGTCGAAACCGACGCGCCCTATCTCGCGCCCCTCCCGTTCCGCGGAAAGCGCAACGAACCGGCCTACGTTGCCAAGACCGCCGCCGTGATGGCGGATGTGCGCGGCATGGACCCGGCGGCGCTGGCCGATCTCACCACGGCCAATTTCAGGCGGTTGTTCCGACGCACCGCGGTATGATGCGCGTGACGATGCTGGGCTGCGGGGGCTCGGCCGGGGTACCCCAGATCGGTGGCAGCGACGGCCGGGGCGATTGGGGCGCGTGCGACCCGGCGGAACCGCTCAACCGCCGCAGCCGATCATCCATCGTGGTCGAGAGCGGCGATGGCCGCCGGCTGCTGGTGGACACCGGCCCGGATTTGCGGACGCAGCTTCTGGCGTGCGGCATCCCGAAGATCGACGAGGTTCTCTATACGCACGCCCATGCCGACCACATCACGGGGCTCGACGACGTCCGCATCCTGAACAGGATCGCCGGCCGCCCGATGCCGGCCTGGGCGACCGAGCAGACGATGGCGGATTTGATGCAGCGCTTCGACTACGCGTTCCGCCCGTGGAAGCCGCCGGGCTTCTACCGTCCCGTGATGGAACCACGGCGTTTCGCCTACGGCGACCGGATCGAGGCAGCCGGGCTATCGATCCAGACATTCGAGCAGGACCATCGGGTGGTTAAGACGGCTGGCATGCGGATCGGACCGTTCGGCTATTCGACGGACGTCGTGACGCTCGACGATTTCGGGTTCGAGACGCTGCAGGGGGTCGAAGTCTGGGTGATCGGGTGCTTCCAGCGCTCGCCGCACAGCACCCACGCGCATTTCGGACGCGTCGTCGAATGGGCTGCGCGCGTCGGCGCACGCCGGACCATCCTGACCCATATGGGCCCGGACATGGATTGGGACTGGATGCGAAACACGCTACCGGCCGGCATGGAAGCTGGCTATGACGGCATGGTCCTCGAGTTTCCCGGCTGAAGCCTTGTGGCGCCATGAGAGTCCTCGTTCGAGGGAAACCATGGACGGGCGGTCATCGTAGTTCCGAAAACAGCCGGCGCCCTCGTCCCACGCAGCTCTCTTCAACTAGACTTTCCATAATATGCATTATGCGACATTTGATGGCTAACGGCAATCAAACATGACGAGTGCGTTGGCGGCTGCGACATCCGATTATCGACGACCTACCCGTCGAGATTGACCACTTCCACGCGGCGGTTGCGGATGTCGGGTGTTTGCGGCGGCGTTATCACCATCAAACCCTCCTCTCCCATGCCAACCGTCACCATGCGCGAGCGATCCACATTGAACTTGTCGCTCAGGTAGTCCGCGACCGTCATTGCGCGCCGGGCCGACAGGCTTCTGTTCTGCTGCGGTGTGCCGACTGTGTCGGTGTGGCCCTCAATGCGGAAATGCGAACTGTTGAGCGCGTCGCTGGTCAGCGCCCGCCCCAGTTCGTCGAGCGTCCGGGTAGCACCCGGCGTGAGGTCGGCCGAGCCAGAGGCGAACTGCACGCCCAGGGTGACCGACGGATTTGATGACAATCCATGGCCCGGCGGGCGGCGCATGGGCTGGCTGATGGACGGGGCTGCAGCCGGAGAAAGCGGACGGATGCCACGTGTGACGTCCTGCATGCCGTTCTGTGGCCGCAGCAGCTTGATGATCTGGTCCGACGAGAGCGCTTCCTGAGCGGCACTCCGCCCCGGTATTGTTCCCGTCAAGGCCAGCGTCGCCAGAACAAGGCTACCTGCCAAGTGGATTGTTGTTTTCATCATTTCTGCGCCCCTGCTCGGCTATGCTGGCCGATGGCGTGCATGGTCCAGCACCTGACCGGTTCGTTGCAATACCATTTCGCTTAAAGGCCGAAGTCCACATAACGGCCCTGCACCCGCGACGAAACAGATCGACGATCTCGGCCGCACCCCGACGGATGGCTCTCTCTTCGCCATGACATCCGCTGTCCTTGGCACGGCGTCTGCAGATGCTGGCTGAGGATGGTTGGGGCGGGAGGGATCGAACCTCCGAATGGCGGAATCAAAATCCGCTGCCTTACC
>CAZZVB010000080.1:0-17790 GCA_964657445.1 uncultured Burkholderiaceae bacterium
ACCCGCTTTCGCTTCGCGTATGCGGGTTACAGGGCTGGGCCCATCGTCACAGGTCTTGTGATGTCGTGCCGCGACCTTGGATCGCCACGCCGGACGCGCGGCTCGCGATGACGAACTCGCCGGGCATGGACCAGGGGCGACGCGCGTTCGTCCCAAGACATTAGAGTGCAGTTCTGGGTCATTCAGACGCTGAACAGCATCGCGTTCGGCGGGTTGCTGTTCCTGCTGGCGTCGGGGTTTTCGCTCATCTTTGGATTGATGCGCATCCCGAACCTCGCGCATGGCGGGCTGTTCATGCTGGGCGCCTACGTGGGCGCCACGATGCTGTCGCATGGCGTCGATTTCTGGCTTGCGGCGGTCTCCACCGCCATCACCGTCGGCGTGCTCGGTGCGGTGTTGGAACGCGTGCTGCTCCGCCGGCTCGCGGGGAACGAGCGTGGCCAAGTGCTTGTGACGCTCGGCATCGGCTTCATCATTGCGGACATGTGCCTCATGGTTTGGGGCGGCGATCCGCTGCCGCTGGCGGCGCCGCGCGCGTTGCGGCCGCCGTTGCGGCTGGTGGGGCTGGTGTTCCCGACCTACCGGCTCGTCGTGCTCGGCGTGGCAGTCGCCGCGCTGATCGCGCTCGTGCTGCTGATGGACCGCACGCGGCTGGGGGCCATGATCCGCGCCGGGGTGGATGACCGGCAGATGGCGCGTGGCGTCGGCGTTCCCGTGGGCCTGCTGTTCACCGCGGTGTTCTTCCTGGGCGCGGCGCTGGCCGGGTTCGGCGGCGTGATCGGCGGACCGATCCTGTCGGCCTATCCGGGACTCGACTCCGATATGCTGCCGCTGGCGTTGATCGTGGTGATCCTGGGTGGTATCGGCAGTTTGCCGGGGGCGCTGGCGGGCAGCTTCCTGGTCGGTTTCATCTACAATTTCGGCACGGCGCTGTTCCCCGACTTCGCCTACGTCGTGCTGTTCCTGCCGATGGTGCTGGCGTTGGTGTTCCGTCCGCAGGGCCTGTTCGGGCGCGCGACGGCATGACCCGGCGTGCCAGCAGCCTGATGGTTGCCGCCGCAATCCTGGCCGTGCTCGCGCTGTTGCCGGCGGTGCTGCCGGGCACGTTTTATTTGACCATCGCCAACCACGTCGTGGTGTTCGCGCTACTCGCGCTCAGCCTCAATATCCTGATCGGCTACGGCGGCATGACGTCGCTCGGCCACGCGGTCTATCTCGGCGTGCCGGCTTACGCGTATGCCTGGCTGACATCACACGCTGTGCTCGGGCCTGTCGCTGCGGCCGTGGCCGCGGTGACGCTTGGGACAAGCCTATCCGCGCTGTTCGGCGTTCTGTCCCTCCGCGCCACGGGCCTTGGCTTCCTCATGATCACGCTCGCGCTCGGGCAGGTTGTTTGGGGCCTGTCCTATCGCTGGGTGGCGATGACCGGCGGCGATAACGGCCTGAGCTCCCCGCGGCCTGTGCTGTTCGGCATCAACACAGCCGATCCGGTCGTGTTCTACTATGTGCTGGCGAGCATCTTTGCCGTCGCCCTGGTCTGCCTGTGGCAGCTTTCGGCCTCGCCTTTCGCCGCGTGTCTGCGCGGCGCGCGGGACCAGCCGCGCCGGATGCGCATGCTCGGTCATAACGTCTGGCTGATCCGGTTCGCCGCTTTCGTGCTTGCCGGGTTCTGGGGATCGGTCGCCGGCGTGCTGTATGTGTGGGATTTCGGTTTCATCAGCCCGCAGACGCTGTCGTTGCAGCAATCGGCCGAGGCGCTGCTGATGGTGGTGTTAGGCGGGGCGGGCACGCTGGCCGGCCCGGTCGCAGGCGCCGTGATCATCACTGTGGTGAAGTCAGTCGTCAGCTCCTACGTCGATCGCTGGTCGTCGCTGCTGGGGCTGATCTTCATCGTGGTGGTGATGGTGCTGCCGCAGGGCCTGGTCCCCGGACTGCAGGCGATGCGGCGGCCACGCGTGGTGCGGCAGGCGGTGCGGCCATGACCCCCGCGCTCGAGGTAACGGGCCTGAAGAAGCGCTTCGGTGGCGTTGCGGCGACGCGCGACGTCTCGCTGACCGTGCTGCCCGGCGAGCGCCGGCTGCTGATCGGCCCCAATGGCGCGGGCAAGACGACGCTGTTCAACCTCATCACCGGGGACTTGGCGGCGGACGGCGGCTCGGTAAGGCTGTTCGGCGAGGAGCTGCTCGGGCTGTCCACGCGGCGCCGGGTAAGCAAGGGGTTAGGACGGACCTACCAGATACTGACGCTGTTCCCGCAGGAAACGCTGGTCCACAACGTGGCGCTGGCGCTGATCGGCACGGGGAGCACGGGTTGGCTGCCCTGGGGCGCGTTCTCGCACCGCCGGGCCTTGCACGAGGCAGCCGAGGCGGCGCTGGCGCAAGTGGGCCTGGCCGGCCTCGCCGACTGCATCGTGGCGGAGACAGCGTATGGCGAGCGCCGCCGGCTGGAACTGGCTATGGCGATGGCGCAGCGACCGAAAGTATTGCTGCTGGACGAGCCTTTGGCCGGCTTGTCTGCGGGTGAGCGAGACACGGTGGCGGCGGTGCTCGACGCTCTGCCGCGTGACATCGCCGTGGTGCTGATCGAGCATGACATGGACGTGGCGCTGGCGTTTGCCGAGCGCATCACGCTGCTGAACTTCGGCGCGGTGGTGCTGGAAGGCACGCGGGCCGAGGTGATCGCCGATCCTCGCACGCGGGAAGTCTATCTCGGTGAATGAAGCGCTGACCCTGGCGGCCGTGGATTCCTACTACGGCGACAGTCACGTGCTGCACGGCGTAAGCTTCAGCCTGCGGGAAGGAACGCTGCTGGCCCTGCTCGGCCGCAACGGCGCGGGCAAGACGACGTGCCTGGCGACGACGATCGGCTTTCTGCGGGCCAAGCGCGGCCGGGTGACGCTGTTCGGCGAGCCGATCCAGGCGCTGCCGCCGGAAGCGATCGCTAAGCGTGGCCTTGGCCTGGTGCCGCAGGGCCGCCGGGTGTTCCCATCGCTGTCGGTGCGGGAGAACCTGATCGTGGCGCGGCAGGCGGTGCGCGGCGCAGCGTGGACGCTCGACCGCGTGTTCGACACCTTCCCCCGCCTGCGCGAACGCCGCTCGCAACCCGCCGGGTCATTGTCCGGCGGCGAGCAGCAGATGATGGTGATCGGCCGCGCGCTGATGGGCAATCCGCGGGTGCTGCTGCTGGACGAGCCGTCCGAGGGGCTGGCGCCGCAGATGGTCGCCGAGATCGGCCGCATTATCGCCGGGCTGAAGGCGGAGAAGCTGTCGATCGTACTGGTCGAGCAGAACGTGCGGCTGGCGATGTCGCTGGCCGATGATGTGGTGGTGCTGAACACCGGCCGCGTGGCCTTGCAAGGCAATGCGGCAGAGGTGATGCAGACCGAGGGTGCGATCGACCGGCACTTAGGCGTTTTCTAGAGGGATCCCCAGCATGGCCGAAGAGACCAACCATTACGGCGCCACTGCGGCGCGCGCCCATGGCCGACCGGGGCGCGAGGTTCGCCCTAAGACCATGACGATCGACATGCACTCCCACGTCATGGTGCCGGAGGCTGCGGCCCTGGTGGCGCCGCATGTGGACCTGTCCACCGTGCCGCTGGCGCACTTCGCGACTGAGGCCACCAAGGCGCTCAACCGCAAGCAGGACGCCGACCGCCGGCCCAACATGGTCGATGTCGCGGTACGGCTGGCCGATATGGACGCGGCGGGGATCGACCTGCAGGTGATCATGCCGCCGCCGCCGCAATGCACCTACACCATCCCGCTCGAACTCGGCGCCAAGGCGGCGCGCATCGTGAATGAGGGCATGGCCGCGTTCGTGGCACAGCGGCCCGACCGTTTCACGGCGCTTGGCACGGTGCCGATGCAGGACGGCGCGGCGGCTGCGGAAGAGCTGGAATACGGGATGACCAAGCTCGGCCTCAAGGGCGCGCAGGTCCTGACCAATGTCGCCGGGAAGGAGCTGTCGGACCCGGCGTTCGCGCCGTTCTGGGCGAAGGCAGAGGCGCTGGGCGCGGTGGTGCTGATCCACCCGAACGGCTTCACCGAAGCCAAACGGATGGAGCGGTTCTACTTCAACAACGTGGTCGGCAATCCGCTCGAGACCACGCTGGCGCTGCACTATTTGATTTTCGACGGCGTGCTGGAGCGGCACCCGGCGCTCAAGCTGATCGCGGTGCATGGCGGCGGCTATTTGGCCGCGTATTCCGGGCGTATCGACCACGCCTGGGGCGCCCGCAGCGACGCGCGCGGCAGCCTGCCGCAGCCGCCCACGACGTATCTGAAGCGGGTGTTCTTCGACTCGGTGGTGTTCACGCCCCACCAGTTGCGCGCGCTGATCGATGTGTTCGGCGCGGACAAGATCCTGATGGGGACGGATTATCCGTACGACATGGCGGATAGCGACCCAGTCGGGCACCTGGCGTCGGCGGGTTTGGACGAGGCGACGTTTGCGGCGGTGGCCGGGGGGAATTCGCGGGCGTTGTTCGGGGTCTGACTCTCTTCTCCCTCTCCCTATGGGAGGGGGTTTAGTGTGCGAAGAAGAGGCGTCTAGAAATCCAGCAGCGCCGTTTCCGCCATGACCGCGGCAGGTGTGCGGTGGCGGTCGGCGGCGGCGCGTTCGTCTTCGGTTTGCAGTTGCGCTTGCATGTAGGCGCCCAGGTGCCGGGCACGGTCTATGATGCGGCGGTTGGCGGGCAGGCGCCCGGCTTGGTAGCGCAGCAGCGCCTGTTCCGCGTCCGGCTCCGCGGCCAGTGCGTCGGCAAGAGCAAGAGCGTCCTCGGCGGCTTTGGTGACGCCGGCGCCGACGTGGGGGCGGGCGACGAAGGCGCTGTCGCCGACCAGCGCGACCCGGCCGCGGACCATCGCCGGCGTTTCGAGGTCGTAGATCGGCTGTAGGAAGGGCTGGCGCGTGGCGAGGACCAGGGCGGCGAATTGCGGCGCCAGCACGGCTTCCGCCGCGGCCCGCATGTCCGCCAGGATGCTGTCGCGGATCAGCGGCGGCGGGATCGACCCCTTGTGCGCATGGCCGTCCTTGTCGGTGAGCAGGTTCGCCAGCGTGGCTTCGCCGGCCGGGCGATACCAGACGAAGTTGTAGCGGCGGTGGCCAGGGCGCAGATCGTTGTGCTCGCCGGCCACGGGGTAGCCCAGCATCTGCTCGCCGTCGGGCAGGCAGAAGGCGAAGGTGTGGCCCAGCACGGCGTGGGCCTCGGTTGGCATATCGGCCTCCGGCAGCAGACCGCGCCAGGCGGTATAGCCGGCGTATCTGGCCTCAACGTCGCCGGCGACGAAGCGCCGCACGCTGGAGCGGATGCCGTCCGCACCGACGACCAAGTCAGCGTACTCGCGGCGGCCGCTGACGAATGTCGCCACAACCTCGTTGCCGGTCTGCTCAAGCGCGTCCACTTCTTCGCCGGGCAGGTAGTCGCCGCTGCCCCATGCCTGGCGCAACATGCTGAACAGCCGGTCCCAGGCCGTCATGGTCTGCGGGCAACGCAGCGTGCCGATAATCTGCCCGTCTGCCCCAAGCGTCAGACGCTGCTGCACTTCGATGCCGAAATCGTGGAACGGGTCGAGGCCGAGCCCTTCCAGGATGTGCCAAAGCTGCGGATGAGTGACGATGCCGGCGCCGCGACCGGAGAGCGGACTGCCAATCCGCTCGTAGATGCGCACCGACCATCCGCGCTGGCGCAGCAGCAGAGCAGTGAAGAGCCCGGCGATAGAGCCACCGGCAACGAGCGCGCGAGGCGGCTGCGACATTCTAAACCCTTGGTGATCGACCGATCATCAAGGTGAATCCCCAGCCGGTCAAGCGGCATGCGGTTTCAGCATCCGGGCTAGCAGCGGCGGCAAACCCGCCAGCAAGGCATCGACGCTGCCCCCGATGAAAGTGCCAAGCGCTAATTCAGGCACCTTGGCATACACGTCCCGCCGCATCCCGTAATAGAAAATCCCGCCGTGGAACAACCAGTAGAGTTCGAGTTCCTGAGTTTCGACGGGCTGTGCGTCCGTGCCAGGCAAGCCATAAGCAACACGCACCGCATCCGCAATCCGGCGGAGCAAGTGATGCTCCACGAAGGTCATCCACCAGCGATTGATCTCCAGCCCGCGCAGTCCGGCGAACAGGTAGATGCGTAGCCACTCCGGGGTGAAGATCACAGCGGTGTAGCGCTCGTAAAATGTGACCAGCCGGTCGCGGATGGGCTGCGACGGGTCAGCGAGCAGGCGTTCCCAGTCCGGGTCCCACTGGGTGAGATAAACCTCCTCGTACACCGCTTTGATCAGGTCCTCCTTAGACGGGAAGTAGCGGTAGATCAGCGGCTGCGTGACACCAAGGCGGCGTGCCAATTCGCGCGTGCCGCCATCGAAGCCGACTTCCGCGAAATAGCTGACGGCGGCGGTCAGGATCTGCCGGCGCCGGTCGTCCGGTGACAGCCGAAGGCGGCGGAGTTCGGTCATCGGCCGAGCGTGGCGGCTTGGCGGGCCAGCGCTTCGATGTCGCGCCAGCGGCCCTCGGCGACGTCGGCCTTGGGCGTGAGCCAGGAGCCACCGACCGCCACGACGTTGGGCAGTGCCAGCCACTCAGCCGCGTTGTCTGCGGAAATGCCGCCAGTGGGGCAGAAACGGGCGTTCGGGAACGGGCCCGCCAGTGCGCGCAGGGCGGGGATGCCGCCGGCGGCGGTCGCGGGGAAGAACTTGACCGTTGTGAAGCCCCGCGTCGCCGCCTCCATCAACTCGGATGCGGTGGCGACGCCGGGAAGGAACGGGATCGGGGCAGCGGCGGCGGCGTCCAGCAGGGCGGGCGTCGCACCTGGGCTGAGCGCGAACTGCGCCCCGGCGGCGACCGCGCGCGCCAAGTCGTCCGGGGTCAGCACCGTGCCGATCCCAACGACCGCGTCCGGGACGTCCCGCATGATGGCGATGGCGCCGTCCAGCCCGGCAGCGGTGCGCAGCGTGATTTCCAGTAGCCGGATGCCGCCTGCGACCAGCGCGCGGGCGAGGGGAACCGCGTCTTCAAGCCGGTCGATCGTGATGACCGGGATGACCCGGCCTATGGCCAGCAATTGGTCGAGTTTGGTCACGGCATGGCGCTCCGCGGGATGATCGCGCCGGGGTGGCCGACTACGATGCCCGCCAGCGCGTGCCCGGCTTCGGCAGCGTAGCCGGGCGCGAGGCCGGACAAGCGGGCGGCAAGGTAACCCGCGGCGAAGCTGTCCCCGGCTGCGGTCGTGTCCACCACGCGGGCGACGGGTTTGGCGCCGACCGTGATCTCCTCCCGGCCATCGAACAGGGTGGTTGCGGGCGTGTCGAGCTTCAAGACCGTTTCCCTGACGGTGGCGAGTTGCAGCAACTCACTCTCTCCGGCGTCACCAAACAACAACCGCAGATCCTCCGTGGATGCCAATACCATCGACGCGGTCGAGAACGCCCGCCGGTAGAGCGCCTGCGCGACGGCGAAGTCCGGCCAGCCCCGCGGACGGAAATTGGTGTCGAACACCACGGCCGCGCCGCGCTGCCGGGCCGCGTCCAGGCAGGCGAACAGCGCGTCGCGGCCAGCCGCGTCGTAGATCGAAAGCGTAATTCCGGACAGGTATAGCATCCCGAATCCGTCCAAGCTGCCCGCTGGCAAAACCGCGAATAGCTGACGCGCTGCGGCACTATCCCGCCAGTATTGGAACCGGCGCTCTCCGTTGGCATCGGTCTGGATCACATAGAGGCCCGGCAGCTTGCCCGGCAGGCGCTGCACCAGGGACGTTCCGACGCCCTCCGCCTGCCAGCCGGCGACCATTTCGTCGCTCCAGCCGTCATCGCCGAGCGCGGTGACGTAGTCCACGCTCACGCCGAGGCGGGACAGATAAACCGCGGTGTTCAGCGTATCGCCACCCCAGCCGCGCGACAGGCGGCCATCGGCGAGTTCGCACAGTTCGACCATGCACTCGCCGATGCAGGCGACCCGGCTATGCGGGCGATCAGGCAACATGCGCAATTGCTAGCCTAAGACCGCGGCCAGTGCGAGCACTGCGCCTTTATGCGCCCTTTATGCTGGGGGGCGCTCTTCGCGATATCGGCTTTATGCTCCGGGAGCCTATCACTGCCGTCCGCTGGCCCGAGGGCCCGTGAGCAAAAGGTGACCCATGTCCGACATTCTCATCGTCGTTCTCGGCACAGGAGGGATCCTCCTGATGGCCGCCTACGCCGCATTGTGCGACCGGATTTAACGCCGTGTTCGACCTCATCCTGGGCGCGATCGTTTCCGGCGGTCTGCTGATCTATCTCGTTTGGGCACTCGTCCGGCCGGAGGATTTCTGATGACCCTTATCGGCTGGCTGCAAATCTCGCTGGTCCTGGCGCTGGTCTTCGTCTGCGCTGTGCCGCTCGGCCGCTACATGGCGGCCGTGGTGCAGGGCAGCCGCACCTTCCTCTCGCCAGTGCTCGGCCCGGTCGAGCGGGGCTTCTACGCCGCGGCCGGGGTCGATCCGGCCAAGGGCATGGGATGGCGCACATACGCCACGGCGCTGATCGCGCTGCAGGCGGTGCACTTCCTGATCCTGTATCTCATGCTGCGCTTCCAGAACTACTTGCCGCTGAATCCGCAGCATTTCGACGGCATGTCGCCGCGGCTGGCGTTCAATACGGCGATTTCGTTCGTCACCAACACGAACTGGCAGGCCTATGGCGGTGAGTCCACGCTGTCCTACGGCAGCCAGATGTGGGGGCTGACGGTCCATAACTTCCTGTCCGCCGCCACCGGGATCGCCGCGGCGGTCGCCGTCGCACGTGCCTTCGGGGCCGGCGAGGTCAAGCAGCTCGGCAATTTCTGGGCCGATTTGACCCGCATCACGCTCTATATCCTGCTGCCGATCGTGCTGCTCTACACGGCGTTCCTGATCGCCTGTGGCGTTCCGATGACGCTGGCGAGCTATGTGGATGCGACGACGCTGGAGGGTGCGAAGCAAACCATCGCGCTCGGCCCGGTCGCATTCCAGGAAGCGATCAAGATGCTCGGCACCAATGGCGGCGGGTTCTTCAATGCGAACTCCGCACACCCGTTCGAGAATCCGTCGGCGCTGAGCAACATCGTCGAGACGTGGTCCGAGATCGTGATCCCGTTCGGCCTCGCGGTGACGTTCGGGGAGATCGTGAAGGACCGGCGCCAGGGCTTCGCACTGTTCTGGACTATGGCGATCCTGATGGTGGCGTTCGTGGTGTGCTGCTACGCGGCCGAGGCGCCGGGCAACCCGCTGCTGACCGCACTCGGCATCGATCCGTCGATGGGCAACATGGAAGGCAAGGAGGTGCGGTTCGGCACTGCCATGTCCTCGCTGTTCGCCGTCACCACCTCGGCCACGTCGGACGGGGCCGTGATCGCGATGCACGACAGCTTCATGCCGCTGGCCGGCATGGTGCCGATGTTCCTGATCCAGCTTGGCGAAGTGGTGCCAGGCGGCGTGGGGTCGGGGCTCTACGGCATCATCGTCTTTGCCTTGCTGGCGGTGTTCGTCGCCGGGCTGATGGTGGGCCGCACGCCGGAATATCTGGGCAAGAAAGTGCAATCGAAGGAAGTGAAGCTCGCCATGCTGGCGGTGCTGATCCTGCCGCTCTGCATCCTCGGCGGCACATCGCTCTCGCTTGTGACGGATAGCGGCACCGGGTCGCTGGCGAATGCCGGGCCGCATGGGCTGAGCGAGATGCTGTATGCCTGGACCAGTGCCACCGGCAATAACGGCAGCGCCTTCGCCGGGCTTACCGCGGACACGCCGCTGCTGGATTACGGGCTGGGCGTGGCGATGCTGCTGGGGCGGTTCGCGTTCATGATCCCGGTGCTGGCGATCGCCGGGTCACTCGCGTCGAAACCCAAGCTGGCGCCCAGTGCCGGGACTTTCCCGACCGACGGCCCGCTTTTCATCGGCTTGCTGATCGGCGTGATCCTGATCCTGGGCGGCTTGCAGTACCTCCCGGCGCTCTCGCTCGGGCCGTTGGCGGAGCATTTCGCCATGGCTGCCGGCAAGACGTTCTAATCGGCGTTCCAATCTTCGCGATAAATAGGACACACCTAATCATGGCGCAGACCGCCGAATCCATCTCCCTGTTTGAACCGAGCCTGCTCGCCCGCGCGGCGCGCGACGCGGTGCTGAAGCTCGACCCGCGGGGACTGATCGCCAATCCCGTGATCTTCGTCACCGAAGTCGTGGCCGCGCTGGTCACGATATTGGGCGTGCGCAACGCGTTCATTGGCGCAAGCTGGACGTTCCCGATCGCCATTGCTTTGTGGCTGTGGCTGACGGTGCTGTTTGCGACCTTCGCCGAAGCGGTCGCCGAGGGCCGCGGGCGGGCACGGGCCGAGAGCCTGCGGCGTTCCCGCAGCGACACCACGGCCAAGGTGATCACCAGCCTGACGGATCGCAACCCGAAGGCCACGCCCGCCTCGGCGCTTCGCAGCGGCATGCTGGTGCTGGTGGAAACCAACGACCTCGTTCCCGGCGATGGCGAGATCATCCAGGGCATCGCCAGCGTGAACGAGTCGGCTATCACAGGCGAGAGTGCGCCGGTGATCCGTGAGGCCGGCGGTGACCGCAGCGCGGTGACGGGCGGCACCATGGTGGTGTCCGACAGCATCGTCGTTCGCATCACTGCCGACCCGGGCAACACCTTCATCGACCGCATGATCGCGCTGGTCGAGGGTGCGGAGCGCCGCAAGACGCCGAACGAAATCGCGCTCGACATCCTGCTGGCAGGCCTGACCATCATCTTCCTGATCGCGGTCGTGACGCTGGTCGGCCTGGCGCACTATTCCGGCACGGACCTGAGCGTGCCGGTGCTGGCGGCGCTGCTGGTAACCTTGATCCCGACCACGATCGGCGGGCTGCTGTCCGCGATCGGCATCGCCGGCATGGACCGGCTGGTGCGCTTCAACGTCGTGGCAACGTCGGGCCGCGCGGTAGAGGCGGCTGGCGACGTCGATACGCTGCTGCTGGACAAGACGGGGACGATCACCTTCGGCAACCGTATGGCTGCCGGGCTGTATCCCGTGCCAGGTGTGGACGAGCGTATGCTGGCCGAAGCTGCAGCCTACGCCTCGCTGGGTGACGAGACGCCGGAAGGCCGTTCGATCATCACCTATGTGCGCGACCGGCACGGTATTTCGCTCGGCATGCCGGCAGACGGTGCTGTCGTGGCGTTCTCAGCCAACACCCGCGTCTCCGGGCTGGATGCCGGTGGGCGGAGCTGGCGCAAGGGCGCCGTGGACAGCATGATCGACGCCGCCAGCAAGGCCGACCGCAACGGCGACAGCCTGGTGCGGACCGCGCCGCCGCAAGCGTTCACCGCGGCGGTGGATAAGGTCGCGCGCGCTGGCGGCACGCCGCTCGCGGTCAGCGCCGATGGACGGCTGCTGGGCGTGATCGAACTGAAGGACATCGTGAAGCCCGGCATCCGCGAGCGGTTCGCCGCCCTTCGCAAGATGGGCATCCGCACCGTGATGATCACGGGCGACAACAAGGTGACGGCGGCGGCGATCGCGACCGAGGCTGGCGTGGATGATTTCCTCGCGCAAGCCACGCCGCAGGACAAGCTGGACTACATTCGGCGCACGCAGGCGGAGGGCCGGCTGGTCGCCATGTGCGGCGACGGCACCAACGACGCGCCGGCGCTGGCGCAGGCCGATGTCGGCGTGGCGATGCAGACGGGCACGCAGGCGGCACGCGAAGCCGGCAACATGGTGGACCTGGACAGCGACCCGACAAAGCTCATTGAGATCGTGGAGATTGGCAAGCAATTGCTGATCACGCGCGGATCGCTGACGACGTTCTCGATCGCGAACGACGTGTCAAAATACTTCGCGATCCTGCCGGCGATTTTCGTGGCGACGTATCCGGAGCTGACGGCGCTGAACATCATGCGCTTGCATTCGCCGCAGAGCGCCATTCTATCCGCGGTGATCTTCAACGCGTTGATCATCGTGGCGCTGGTGCCGCTGGCCTTGCGGGGCGTGAAGTTCCGCGCAATCGGCGCGTCGGCACTGCTGAGGCGCAACCTATTGATCTACGGGTTGGGCGGACTGGTCGCGCCGTTCATCGGCATCAAGCTGATCGACATCATCCTCAATACGCTAGGGCTCGTATCATGAACCATCTTCGTCCCGCTCTGGTGCTGGTGGTGCTGTTCACCATCCTCACCGGACTGGCGCTGCCGTTCGCCTTCGTCGGCGCGGCCGGAGCGATCGTGCCGACCATGTCTGGCGGCAGCTTGATCGAGAAGGACGGCAAGGTCGTCGGCTCGTCGCTGATCGGCCAGAACTTTACCGCCGACAAATATTTCCACGGCCGCCCGTCCGCCACGACCGACACCGATCCCAACGACAGCACCAAGCAGGTTCCAGCACCGTACAACGCGGCAAGCTCCGGCGCCTCGAACGCCGGGCCGACGTCGAAGTCGCTGATCGATCGCGTGACGGGCGACATTAAAACCGCGGGCGCCACACCGGTGCCAGGCGACATGCTGACAACGTCGGCCAGCGGGCTGGACCCGGACATCTCCCCGGAGACCGCGGCCCGCCAGGTGGCGCGCGTCGCGAGCGCCCGGAATCTGCCGGCCGACCGTGTGCAGGCGCTGGTGAACGAGCACACGAGCGGCCGGCTGGCCGGGTTGATCGGGGAGCCGCGGGTGAACGTGCTGGAGCTGAACCTGGCTCTGGATTCGACGCACTCGTAGGGGGGGTGAACCGGGCCTTACTGGCTGCGGGCGGCAGGTTTTACCTGCCCTCCGCGGTCCTCTAGGCTGGCTTGTATGGCACATGATGGTCGCCCCGATCCGGACGCGCTGATCGAACATGCGGCCGCGGAAGGGCGCGGGCGGCTCAAGATCTTCCTGGGTGCCGCACCCGGCGTCGGCAAGACGTGGGAGATGCTGGTTCAGGCCAAGCGCCGCCTGGCGGAAGGCACGGACGTGCTGTGCGGCATCGTGGAGACGCACGGCCGGGCGGGCACCGAGGCGGAACTCGTCGGGCTGCCCGTGCTGCCGATGCGGGAAGTCGCCTATCGCGGGCAGACCCTTTGGGAATTCGACGTCGATGCCGCCCGCGCGCGTCATCCCGGCTTGCTGCTGGTGGATGAGCTTGCGCACACCAACGCGCCGGGCAGCCGTCACGCGAAGCGCTGGGAGGATGTGGCGGAGCTGGTCGCTGCGGGGATCGACGTCTGGGCCACGCTGAACGTGCAGCACCTCGAGAGCCTGAATGACGACATTGCTCGCATGACCGGCGTGCGGGTGACGGAAACGCTGCCCGATCAGGTCCTGGATACGGCCGACGAGATCGAATTGATCGACCTGCCGCCGGCCGAGCTGCGGCAACGGCTGGTCGAGGGCCGGATCTACCGGCCCGACACGGCCAGCCGGGCGCTCGAAGGCTTCTTCCGCGAGGGCAATCTCGCCTCGTTGCGCGAACTGGCGCTGCGGCGCACGGCGGCCCATGTGGACGACGATGTCCGCAACTGGATGCGCCGCAGCGGCCTGACCGGCGCGTGGCCCTCGGGTGATCGGGTGCTCGCCTTGATCGGGCCCACCAGCGCCGGCGAGTCGGTGGTGCGCGCGGCCAAGCGGCTGTCGGATGCGTTGCACGCCCCCTGGACCGTGCTGCATGTCGAGCGTGCGTCCTCGCTTGGATCGACCCGCGTCGCGCTCTCCCTGGCGGAGCAACTCGGCGCGGAGCTGGACACCCAGGTCGGCGATGACCTGCTCACCACGGTGCTGGACGTCGCGCGCAAGCGCAACGCGACCCACATCGTCATGGGGCGCACGCGCCGGCCCGTCTGGCAACAATGGCTGCGCGGCGGCCTGGCCCCCGCGCTGCTGCGGCGCGCGCCGGATGTGGCGATCCACGTCGTGCCCATGGCGGACGCGCTCAAGCCGCTCGGCAAACTGGCCGGTGTCGCAGAACCGTGGTGGGCTTGGGCCACGGCGTCCGCGCTACTGGCCGTGCTGACCGCGGGCGGCGTCATGCTGTCGAACTGGCTGCCGCACGAGGCGATGGGAATGGTGTACCTCGCGGCGGTGGTCACTGCGGCGACCGCGGCGGGGATGCGGCTGGCTTTGGCCACGGCCGCCGCAAGCTTTCTGTTGTGGGACTACTTCTTCATTCCGCCGTTGCACGAGATCACCATCGGCAGCCCGAGTGACCTGGTCGGCCTCGTGGTGTTCGCCGTCATTGCGGTGCTGGCAGGCGGCTTGGCGGGGCGGGTGCGCGGGGCTGCGCTCGCGGCGCAAACCCGGGTTGACGGGTTGCGCCGGATCAGCGCGTTCAGCCGGCGGCTGGGCCAGGCCGCGACGGAGCCGGATCTGTTGATGGAAGTAGCGCGGCAAGCCTGCGAAATCGCCGGGCGTGCCATGGTGCTGGCGCCCGTTGCCGGCGGCGACCTGGACATCCGCGCTGCCGTTCCCAATGCGGACACGATGGACGAAGGCGCCTGGGCGGCGGCCCGCTGGTGCTGGGGGCATAACGAGCCGGCCGGGCGCGGCACGGCGACCTTGCCGGGTGGAACGTGGCGTTTCCTGCCGCTGGGCACGGTGCGGGCCAAGCTCGGCGTGCTGGGCGTGCGCGGCGATCCGCCACCGGCCGCCCCGGCGCTGCAGGCGATCGCCGCCTTGGCCGATAGCGCCGCCGTCGCGTGGGAGCGGGTGATGCTGGCGCAGAGCAATGCCCGCAGTGAGGCGATGGAGGAGACGCAGCGGTTGCGGACGTCGCTGCTCGCCTCGCTTGGCCACGACCTGCGCACGCCGCTCACCGGGATCGGGGGCGCCGCGGGAACGCTGCGGACGGCATGGGACCATATGGATGCGGCCACACGCGCCGATTTGCTGGACAGCATCGAGCAGGACGTCGCGCGCATGGCGGGCTTCCTGTCCAACATCACGGAGATGACCCGGCTGGAGAGCGGCCAGATCGCGCCCCGTATGGTGCCGGTCGGCGTGCACGATGTTGTCGAAGCCGCGATTGGCCGCCTGCCGCCTGGTCCACACGTTGCGGTCAATATCGATGACCCCGGATTGGCGGTGACCGCCGACCCGGCCCTCCTGGAGCAAGCCTTGTTCAACGTCATGGAAAACGCCGCGAAATACGCGCCGGCCGGCAGCCTGGTTACGGTGCGGGCCGTGGCCGAAGGCGCGGAGGCGGCGATTTCTGTCGCCGACGCGGGCATCGGCATTCCGCAGGAGGATCTGCCGCGCGTGTTCGACAGCTTCTTCCGCGCCGGGCGTGAAGATCGCGGGCCGCCGGGCACCGGCCTCGGGCTCGCCATCGCACGCGGCTTGGTGGAAGCGATGGCCGGCACGATCTCGGCCCAGAGCCCGCGGCACGACCTGCCGGCCGACGGGCTGCCGGGGACGATCGTCACGCTACGCCTGCCGGTCGCGCGCGCATGACGTCGCGCACGATCCTGGTGGTGGATGACGAGCCGCAAGTGCACCGCTTCCTGCGGCCGGCGCTGGAGGCGGAGGGCTACGAGGCATTGCGCGCCGACACCGCTGGGGAGGCGTTGCATCTGGCGGAAACGCGGCACCCGGCAGCCGTGTTGCTGGACCTTGGGCTGCCGGACATGGACGGGCATGACGCGCTGGCCAAGCTGCGTGCCGTGACCCAGTCGCCGATTATCGTCGTGTCGGCCCGTGACCGGGAAGCGGAGAAGGTGCGCGCACTGGACGGCGGCGCAGACGATTACGTGGAGAAGCCGTTCGTGGTGGGCGAGTTGCTCGCCCGGCTACGCGCCTGCCTGCGGCGGGCTCTAAAGGCGGAGGGTGCAGACCCCGTATGGCGGCGCGGCGACCTCGAGATTGACCTGCTGAGACGACGGGTAAGGCTTGCGGGTGAAGTCGTGCCGTTCACGCCGTTGGAGTACGAGCTGCTGGCCATGCTGGTCCGCAGCGCCGGCCGGGTCGTCACCCATCGGCATCTGCTGACTTCGGTCTGGGGCAAGGCGCATGCCGACGACATGCAGTATCTGCGCGTGTATGTCGGTCACTTGCGGCAGAAGCTTGGCCCGGATGGGAATGTCTTGCTGAAGACGGAGGCGGGGGTGGGGTATCGGTTCGCGGAGGCGACTGAGTCTCCCTCGGCCGCTTTAGCTCCCTCGCCCTCTGGGAAAGGGCCGGGGTGAGGGGCGCGCGCTCCTGGCTCTAGGTGACGTGGACAAAGCCAATCCACTGTTTGATCGTGGCGAGCTTGGCGTATCCGAGGAAGCTGCTGGCTGTATGATCGTATCGTGTGGCCACGCGGCGGCTGTTCTTGAGTCGGTTGAAGAAGCGTTCGATCCTGTTTCGGGTCGCATACAAGGCGCGGTTGACCGTGTGCTTTATGTGTCGGTTCTTTTTGGTGGGGATTCCGGGCGTGCCGTCCCGGGCGCGGAATTCGTCACGCCGTCGTCCCCGAGCCGGCTGTCATTCGCACGATGCTGCTGGGGGGGCGCCGGGGTCGGCTGGCTGCCGCATTTCCACGCGGTAGATGCCATCGCCGATGGTTCGCTGGTCTGCCTGCTGCCGGGCCGGTCAAGCCGCGCGGTGGAGGCGCACGCGCTGTATCCAAGCTATCACAACTTTTTGGCGAAGGTCGGCGTGTTGATTATACCTTGATCGAGCACCTAACGCAGTAGCATGCGTCTGTTCGGATGGGATGAGGCGGGATGAACAAGGCAGCATGGCTGGGTGCCGGGGTGATCACTCTGTTCTCTGCTGCTCCATGGGTGAATGCCGCGTCTGCGCAGTCGGCGAACGGGGCTTACCCGGATCACCCACCAGCCGACTTTTGCGGGGGTGGCCCCGGCGACCCGCCCCTGTTGACCTTTGAGCCTGGCGTGGCCACGCCCTCGTTGGCCAACCCGACCGTCGCCAACCGAGTTGCCCGCTGGGGCGAGCGGATGCGCTCCGCCGATTCCAGGGTCATTCTGCTCACCGGCCTCGCCGACATGGGCGAGGCTGGTTACACCCCCGAGCTCGGCCTGCGACGCGCTCAGGCGGTTCGTGACCTCCTCGTGGCCATGAAGGTGGACCCGTCGGCGATCTGGCTTCGGGGACAAAGCGTCCCGACCCCGGCGTCGCCCGACGACGCGGTTCTCGGCCGCAGAGTGATGGTGGACGACCCGTTGCGGAGGGTCGCGTGCAACCAGGCCCTGCGGCAGGACCGCTTCCGCTGGTTCATCGCCCACTGTTCCGGCCAGGCGGTCGACGCCGTCGTGCAACGGACGTGCGACGCGGCGGACGAGCAGCTCAGCGGCGGCGATCCACACGGCGAGAAGAGGCGCTGATCATGGCTGCACAAACGGGACTCCTGATCCGCTACCAGTCGCTTGTGTTCGACCTTTCTGGCATGCACTCGGCGGACCTGCTCACCCGCGTGGGGGCGGCCCTGCTGATCGGCCTCGACAGGGCGCAGAGCAGTCCCCGCCTGCAGACCTTGCTGACGACCCTGACGGCGCTGTCTTCCAGGAACCCAGTCAGGTTCTTCACGAACGCAACTGAGTGGCTTCCTGGGTCGGCGGCGCCCTCCTATCCCGCGGTCACGACCTGGAGCGTCATGAGCGCCAGGCAACCAGCTAGCATGGCTGAACTCCTCGCCCTGCGCAGCGACGTTCGCATTTTCATGCAAGACCTAGGCGACACGTTTGCCGGGACGCTTGAGACCACCTGGCACGAACTCTTGCATCCGACCGTCCCCTTCACGCACCCGCAAGAGGGGCTGCCACCTGACGTCGTGGTCGACTACCCGAAGTGGATCGCTGCGATGCGCCAGATCAAGGCCGAGATG
>CAZZVB010000081.1:0-17671 GCA_964657445.1 uncultured Burkholderiaceae bacterium
GGCCTCCATCCCGCAGCCAGCGCCAACGCGTCAGCCGGCCTTGACCTCTCCCATTGCCGCGCACGAGCCAGCCAGGCCGCCAGCGCCTGTGCCGGAGCACGCAGCCGACCATCGTCGCGCACATCATGCCGCCCATGCCCATCACCGACGACACGCTCCACCCAAAGCCGATACGCATCACCGGCCTGCCAGCGAACCGGAAGGTGAGGCACATCACCCGAAGCGGCCGGCGCAGCGGGTTCAGGCTGCGCCACTGCCGCAGCCCGCGCCAAATGTCCCGCAGCAGCCTGAATCGCGGCCGCCCCGGGTTCTCCCGGCCACCACGTTCGTCCCGCCACCCGCAATGCCACCTCAGCCGGCGCCGGCTGTGTTTTTGCCACCGCCGCCGCCTGCACGAAAAGCGCAGGCCGCCGAAGCACTCCAGCCGATTGCGGCAACGCCGCGAACCCTACCGCCAGCCGCCTACGCTCCGCCGCCGGCAACCGTCCCATCCACCGAACCCACACAGCAGCCATCCGCTTCCTTCGCGCCGCCACCCGCCTCACCGCCCGCCATCACCCTGCAGGGAGACATCATCCTCGATGGCGCCCGCGTGGGCCGCTGGATGACCAGCACCCTCGCCCGCCAGGCTGCCAGACCGCCCGCGGGTCCGACCGGGCCCGACCCTCGCCAGACCCCTCTCTGGTCCGGCCAAGCACAAGGCTTCTGAATGTCCGATTTCAGCCTCACCCTAGGCCCCGTCGCGTTCGCAGGCTTCGAGCTGCCAAGCTCGATCACACTCGGCGGCAAGCAGCGTCTGGCAATCCACCGATTGCCCGGCGGCGTGCGCATCATCGATTCACTCGGCCCCGATCCCGCCGACATCGCCTTCTCCGGCATCTTCACCGGGCCGGATGCGGCCGATCGGGCCCGTGTTCTAGACACGATGCGCGGCGCAGGTACGGCCCTTCCGCTGGCGTGGGACGCCTTCCTCTACACGGTCATCATCGAAACCTTTGAGGCGGATTACCGCAGTCCCTGGTGGATACCATATCGCCTTTCCTGCGCCGTCCTGCGTGACGAAGCGGCCGGGATCGTCAACGCTGCCGAGGCGCTGGTGCCTGCCCTCATCACCGACATCGTCGCGGCTGGGCCTTACGCCACCGGCTCTGCCGCTGCAGTCAGCTCAGCCGGAGCCACGACGCTGGGAACGGCGGCCTACGCGGCGGCCCAATCGAGCTTGGCTGGCAATCTGGCTGCGATCGACACTCAGGCAGCCTCCGTAGCGCCTGGCCTGCAGTCGGCCGATCTCGGCTCGGCCGTGGCATCCGCCAGATTGCTCGCCCAGTTGAGCGCCGCCAGGGCTTTCACCGCGCGTGCCATCCGTAATCTTGCGTCCGCGAGCACATAGGCGATGCGCACGATCACCGTAGCAGGTGGAAACCTGTTTCGCATTGCCGCCGATCAGCTCGGCGATGCAACGCAATGGATCCGCATCGCGCAACTCAACGGCCTGGCGGATCCCTGTCTGTCGGGCCTTGTTACTCTCTTGATCCCGAACACCGACCCGACGGCAGGCGGCGGCATTGTCCGGCAGTAGCCTGCGGGTACCCACCCTTACCGTGCTTGCCGGATCGGCCCCGCTTCCCAACGTCATCGACGCTGATATCTCCAACAATGCGCATTTCGGCGCCGGCCGCTTCCGCCTTCACGTGGCGGCCGAGCCGGCTATCGCGGCATCGCTGCTACAGCCCGGCACCGTCCTGGACCTGCAGTGCGATCTCGGCGGTCCAACGGTCAGCCTGATCCAGGGCGAGGCCGACTCGATCTCCATCGATGTGCTGAATGGCGCTTTGGAGATTCATGGCCGCGACCTCACGGCGCGCTTCCTCGATGCCAGAACGCAGGAAACATTCACCAACCAGACGTCGAGCGAAATCGCACAAACGCTGGCCGGCAGGCGAGGCCTGGGCGCCAACATCACCCCGACCTCGACCTTGGCTGGCCGCTACTACGAGGCCGAACATAACCGCATCACGCTGGGGCAGTTCTCCCGCTCGGTCACCGAGTGGGACCTGCTGACGTTCCTGGCGGCGCGGGAAGGTTTTGAGGTGTTCGTGGCCGATGGCGCGCTCACCTTCGGCCCGGCCGACACGGCGGCGCCAGCGTTCGATTTGACTCCGGATATGTGCGTGAGCCTGCGCCTGGAGCATGCCTTGACCCTGGCCCGCGACATTGAAGTGACCGTAAAGTCCTGGAACACCCGGCAGCAGAGCGCCTTCACGCAAACCGCACGCGCAAAGGCCAATGGCGCAGGCAGTTCGTCGCCGCAGAAAATCCTGGTCGTTCGCCCCAACCTCTACCCGGCGGACGCACTGCAATTGGCGCAGCGGATCTTGGCGGACCTATCAGCCCATGAGCGCGTCGTGCATGCGGAGTTGCCGGGCGAATTGACCCTCACTCCACGAACCCCGGTTCAGTTCAGCGGCACGGGCACGGATTTCGACCAGATCTACCACGTCGCCGAGATCGACCGCCATTTCAGCTCCCATCATGGTTTCACGGAGCGTTTGAGGCTGAAAACGATCCCGCAAATCGCCGACGCGACTTAGGAGCTGGCTATTGGACAACCTTCTCAATGCGCTCAAAGGGCAAGGGGCCAACCAGGACCAGACTGGCGGTGCGCCGCGCTTCGGCATCGTCAGCTCCGTGGACCCGGCGTCCGCCACAGCCCGCGTCACCCTTCAACCCGAAGGCGTGCTGACCGGCTGGCTGCCGCTGCTGACACCCTGGACCGGAAGCGGCTGGGGACTGGCCTGCCCGCCATCGCCGGGTGACCAGGTTCTGGTGTTGCCGCAAGAGGGCGACGCGGAACACGGTCTCATCGTCGCGGCAAGCTGGTCGGCACAGACCAGCCCGCCACCGGCGCCAAGCGGTGAGTTCTGGCTGGTTCATAAATCCGGCAGTTTTCTGAAACTGCAGAATGACGGCACCGTCCAGGTGCACGGCGATCTGCACGTCGCAGGCGATGTGTATGACGCTCATGGGCCGATGAGCGCGCTGCGGGCGCATTACAACGCCCACGTCCACCCGCCACAGACGGCCAAGACCAACCTCGTGGACTAAACCGCATGCCGGACCTGTCACATATCTGGGGCAATGACCTCGCCTGGTCACCGACCGGCGACATCGCGATCGCCAGCACGCCTGAGATTACGCAGCAGCGCGTTCTACGCCGTCTGCTCACCGCCGCCGGGGACTATATCTGGTCGCCGGAGTACGGCGCCGGCCTCGCCTCCTTCGTGGGTGCGCCCGGTGCGTCGCTCGCGATCGGCGCCGCCATCCGCGGCCAAATCTTCAAGGAGGCCGCGGTCGCCCAAACCCCTGCGCCGCTGATCGACCTCCTGCCCGACCCATCGGGCACGCTCTACGTATCCATCCGTTACGCCGACGCCGCAACCGGCGCCACGCAAACCATCGCGTTCACAACTTGACCCGGCTGGATCAATGCAGCTTCCACTCCAAAACTTTACGACTCTCGTGCAGACCATGGCAGCCGCAGTCCAGGGCAGTGCGAGCGCCCTCATCGATCTCACGACAGGGAGCGTGCTGCGCGCCATCCTCGAGGCAAACGCCTCTGTGGGGCTTTGGCTGCAATGGCTGATCATGCAAGTGCTGTCGGCGACACGCGCCGCGACATCGGCGGGCCCGGACCTCGATAGCTGGGTCGGCGATTTCGGAGTGACCCGGCTGCCGGCTCAGTCAGCCGCGACCACGCTGACCTTTTCCCGTTTCACGCCCGGTTTTGCCGCAACGATCCCAGTCGGCGCACAGGCGAAGACGGGCGACGGCACGATCACCTTCACCGTGCTGGCCGACCCGACGAATGCAGCCTTTAACGCAGTGACCAACAGCTATACCCTCGCGGCCTCGGCCAGCAGCCTGAGCGTTACTGCGCAAGCCCTTCTCCCCGGCACCGCCGGCAACGTGCTGGCAGGCGCCGTTTCACTGCTGGCAACCGCAATGCCAGGGATTGACGCGGTCACCAATCCGGCGAAAGCCGCGGGCGGGCAGGAAGCCGAGTCCGATGCAGCGCTTCGCAGCCGCTTCACCAACTTCATCGACAGCCGGTCCCGCGCGACACCGGCGGCGATCGCTTACACCATCGAGTCGCTGCAGCAAGGACTGACCTACGTCTTGGCTGAAAACGCGGACCCATCGGGGAGGACGCGCCTGGGCTTCTTCACGATCACGGTGGATGACGGTTCGGGATCGCCCCCGCCAACTCTGATCACGTCCGTCTCCGACGCCATCGAAGCCGTCAGACCGCTCGGGTCGCAGTTCACGGTGCAGCCGCCAACGATCGTCACCGCCAACATCACGCTCACGATGACAACTCCCGCAAACACCCATGCAGCGGCGCAGCTTGCCGTGACGATGGCGATCCGCTCCTTCACGTCGGGGCTGCCGATCGGCGCCACACTGCCGGTGTCCCGCCTGGCCGCGATCGCCTACGCGGCCGATCCATCGATCAGCAACGTTTCCGCCATCGCCATCAATGGCGGCGGGGATCTGACGCCGGCAAGCACCGGCGTCATCAAGCCCGGCACGATCACGGTGAACTGAGATGACAGGCGACCGTGCAGACATCGTCTCCCGGCTGAAGGGCGTGCTGCCCTCCCGCTGGTTCCCCGACACGACCCCCGTGCTCGATGCGGTCATGTCGGGCCTCGCGGCCGGTTGGGCCAGCCTCTATGCGCTGCTGGCCTCAGTTCGCTTGCAGACCAGGATCGCCACGGCGACGGGCGGGTTTCTCGATGGCTGCAGCGCCGATTTCTTCGGCGCCAAGCTGCCACGCAGGACCGCGGAAACCGATCAGGCATTCCGGGGCCGTATTCACACTGCGCTCGTCCAAGAGCATGCAACCCGCCCGGCCCTGGTCGCCGCGATCACGGCACTGACCGGAAGCGCACCCACCATCTTCGAACCAGCCCGGCCAGCCGATACCGGCGCCTACAACACCGGGGCACTGGCCTTCGGCGCGGCAGGGTCTTGGGGCAGCTTGTCGCTGCCATTCCAGGTCTTCGTCACGGTGCGACGTCCAGAGCCGATGGGGATCGCGACGATCGCGGGCTACGGCACCGCGGGGCCGCTCGCGAGGGCCAGCCTCTCGGATGCCGGCGGCCAAGTATCGGATCCCGATATCTATGCCACCGTCGCATCGGTCGTACCGACGGCATCCATCGCCTGGACCACCATCACCAACTGAGGACACCCCTACGTGGATCGCCAGATCGTCTATCCGGGAAGCATCCCGCTCGACACCGATCTTCTCTCAATCCAGCGCAACAGCATGGTCGCTGTCGGCTATCTTGCACAGGCTACACTCGGCACGAACACGCTCGTGGATGGCCTGGCCTGCAACCCCACTGCACCCGCAAGCCTGACGGTGACGATCGGCCCGGGCAGCATCATCAGCCTAAGCGTCATCGACGCTCAGCCGTTCGGTTCGCTTCCAGCCGAGAGCGGGCTTCCGCTTGTCAAGATGGGGATCTCGACCGGCCCCACGTCCTTCACGCTGACCGCCCCAGGAACCTCCGGCCAGTCGATCAACTACCTCGTGCAGGCAAGCCTGTCCGAGGTCGATAGCACGCCGGTCGTGCTACCCTACTACAACGCGGCAAACCCAACCCAGCCTTTCACCGGCCCGTCCGGCAACGGCGCCTCGCAGGACACTCAGCGCCTTTGCCAGGTGCAACTGCAGTTGAAGCCATCGCCGCCGGCAAACGCAGGCGCGCAGGTCACGCCGGCGGTCGATCAGGGCTGGACCGGTCTCTACGTGATCACCGTCAATTACGGCCAGACACAGATCGTCGCCAGCGACATCGCCGTCCTGCCGGGCGCGCCGTTCATCGCCTTCAAGCTCGGTGCTTCGACGCCGGGCTTCTCCCGGATGACCAGCTTCACCTCATCGGGAAGTTTCACCGTCCCGAACGGCACGTCCTTGGTCAAGGTCCGGTTGTGCGGCGGCGGCGGCGGCGGCGGCGCGGGAGCGCCCGGGTTCGGTGGCAGCGGCGGTGGCGGCGGCGGTTACGCGGAAGGCATCTTCGCCGTGCAACCAGGCCAGGTCATTCCCGTGACGGTCGGCAGCGCAGGTACAGCCGGCATTTCCGGCGGCGCAGCGGCCGGCCAGGGCGGAACCACGTCCTTCGGCACGATGATGGCGGCGACCGGGGGCTTGGGTGGCGCCCCCGGCGCTGGCTCCGCGCCCGGCGCCGCACCCGGCGCCGGCACGGGCGGAGCGATCAACGCGAACGGCGGCTACGGCTCCGACGGCAACGGCGCTGGCTTCGTGTTCGCCGGTAACGGTGGCTCATCGGCTTTCGGCGGCGGTGGGCGGGCAGCGACGAACGGGTCGAGCCCGCAGCAGAACGGCCAGGCCCCCGGCTCCGGTGCCGGCGGTTGCTACGGGATTGCCCAAAACGGCGGCATCGGTGCGGCCGGCCTGGTGATCGTGGAGTACTGAGATGATCCGCTCGATCTTGATAATCCTCGCGCTGACCTGCGCGCAGGGCGTTCACGCCCAGACAGTCGCCAGTTCCTACGCGACGCATGACGGCCGCGCGGGAACGGTGGTGATCGCCTGTCCCACCCAAGACGGCAGCTACACCGCCGGAGCGTGCAGCTTCAGCAAACAGTTGCCGGTCAGCTTCACCGCCCCGGTCGCATCGGCCATCGCGACTGCAAACGTCGCCGTCACCGTGTTCACCGCCGGGTCCGTGCAGACTGGCTGCGACTTCATCAACACCGGGACAGCCGTGCTTTACGTCGATCTCACAACCACCGCGGCAAGCGGCAGCGCCACAGCCATCCCGCTCCAACCCGGTCAGTCTTTTCACTGTCCGTATGCGCCGCTGGGGGCCGTGTCGGCCGTGGCAGCCCAGCCGCAAGCCTTCGTCGCCATCCGGTATTAGGAAACTCCATGCCCACTGCCGCCACTCATGCATGGCGTACCGGCGCCGCCCGCGCCATCACTCTGGACGGCCGGGCGGTGCTCTGGCTTGCCGCCGGCCGATCCGGTGGGACTTACCCCGTCACACCCACGACCGGCCCCCGGACCGGCCGGAGGATCGCACGATCGGTGCTGCGTCCCGTGGCGGCCCTTGCGGCCGAAGCGGGAGGCTGACCGATGGTTTGCCGGACCATTGCAGCCCATGTCTGACGATACTGAACAGCTTATCGAGCAAGCAGCGGCACGTTCGATCACCGACACGTTCCGGCTGCTCGGGATCGACCTCACTGAAATGGATGATCTGAACGAACTGCGGGACGATTTCCGCTTCATCCGGCGGCAGCGGCGCGACATAGAGCTGCGCCGTGCCGAGGCCACGAAGTCGGTCATCGCCGCTGTCATTGGCGGAGTGGTCGGCATGATCGTCAGCGCGGTGACCTGGCTGGTCGCGATGGCGCGGCATTCGCAATGACCGCTATTCCTCTGCCGTTCCGTTGCAGCGGTCTGCAGATCGCCGCCGGCTGTGCGGGGCTCCTGCTCGGTTTCTGGGCCGGATACGCATTGCTGCCCTGGGGCCCTCACCCCGGGCATGGAACGGTGCATGGCGCCTGGCGGATCGAAGCCACCCGCACGGCCGCGGGTGCCGCACCCCATATTGTTACTGAGGTGACATGAGCGTTTTCGAGCAGGCTTTTGCAATCGTGGTTGGCGAAGAGGGCGGACTCTCCACCAACCCTGCCGACCCGGGAAATTGGACAAGCGGGATTTGCGGCCAAGGCGCTTGCCACGGCACCAAGTATGGCATCGCCGCATCGGCGCACCCCAACCTGGACATCGCAGGGCTCACGCTGGATGGCGCACATGCGATCTATCAAGCGGACTATTGGAACCCGGTGCATGGCGACGCGCTCCCCGTCCCGCTCGCCTTGCTGGTGTTCGACGCGGCCGTGAACTGCGGCGTCGCACGCGCGATCCGCTGGCTGCAGGCTGCGGCCGGATGCACCGAAGACGGCATCATCGGCGAGCAGACGCTGGCAGCCATCGCGGCGGGCGACGGGGATGGCGCAACGCTTTGCGCCGAGTTCCAGGCCCAGCGCATGACCTACATGGCGTCGCTTCCCACCTGGCGTGTCTTTGGCCTCGGCTGGGCACGGCGCCTGTGCAAATTGCCTTACCTCTCACTCACGTATGGAGTTGCCTGAATGGGCGCGCTGCTTCCGCTTGCTCTCTCGATTGCACCCGAAATCTCACGCTGGCTGTTCGGCAAGACTGCAGCGGTGACGACGGACGCGGTCGTCCAGGCCGTCCAGGCCGTCACCGGCACCTCCGATGCAGAGGCAGCCTCCGCTGTCTTGCAGAAAGACCCGGCGGCGGCGGCGCAGCTTCGCATCCAACTCGCCCAGATCGCGGCCGACCAGGACAAAGCCGCCCGGGCGGCGGATCTGGAGCAGCTCGCCGCCACCTTCCGCGACACATCGGATGCTCGCGCGCAAATCGTCGCGCTGTCCGGCCAGAAGACGGCGATCGCGTGGTCGGCGCCCATCATCTCGGCCATCGTGCTGATGACGTTCGGCGGCGTGATGGCCGTAGTCTTGCTGTACGGCATGCCTGCGGGGAGCGAAACGGCGGGAAATCTCATGCTCGGCACGCTCGCCGCGATGGCCACGTCGGTCGTCAGCTATTGGGTCGGCAGCAGCGCCGGCAGTGCGCGGAAAGACGATAGGCTTGCCCAGGGTGCGAAGCAGACCTGACACCATCGTGCGCCGTTACCGTTTGCGACAATTCTAAACGCACGCCCCGCGGCGTGGGGGCTACACCGCATTGGCAAATGCAGGGTGTTCCAGCATGTCGTTTCGCTATGTCATCACCAGCTCCCTTCTCTGCGCCAGTGCATTGGCCATGATCGGCTGCATCTCGGCCGCATGCGCCTTCGGATGATCTGAGACGGCTGCCGCCGGGGCGTTTGCATTAACAGGCTGACCCACCTAGCTTGCCGAGCAAGTGAGGTGCATTGTGAAAGTCAGTCGCGTTCATTACGCCTGGGTCGTGGCCGCGGTCACCTTCTGCATATTGCTGACAGCGGCAGGTATCCGCTCCGTGCCAGGCGTGTTGATGGTGCCGCTGGAGCAGTATTTCGGCTGGTCGCGGGCGATGATCTCGTTCGCCGTCGCAGTCAACATCTTCCTGTACGGCCTCGCCGGCCCATTTGCCGCGGCGATCCTGGAGCGCTTCGGCCTCCGTCGCACCATTATGACCGCACTCGCGATCATCGCTTTTGGCGTCGCGCTGACGACACTGATGCAGCAGTCGTGGCAACTGGTTCTGCTCTGGGGCGTGGTCGTCGGGTCCGGGACCGGGGTCACCGCGCTGGTTCTCGGGGCGACGGTGGCGTCGCGCTGGTTCCACAGCCGGCGCGGCTTAGTGATGGGCGTGCTGACGGCCAGCACTGCGACCGGGCAACTCGTTTTCCTGCCACTCTTTGCTGCCTTGATCGAGAGCCACGGCTGGCAGGCCGTATCGCTGACCATCGCCTCGGTCGCCGCACTGATGATCATCCCGGTGGCCCTGCTGATGCGGGACAGGCCGGCGGATTTGGGTATCGCCCCTTATGGCGGGACAGCAGTCCTGCCGGCCGCTCCGTTGGCGCCGAACCCGGTGCGCCGGGCGTTCGGTGCGCTTCGGGAGGCCTGCGGCTACCGAAATTTCTGGTTGCTCAGCGGCAGTTTCTTCATCTGCGGCGCGTCCACCAACGGGCTGATCGGCACGCACCTGATCTCCGCCTGCATCGACCACGGCATTCCGGAGGTCACGGGCGCGACCCTGCTCGCGGCGATGGGCATCTTCGACTTCTTCGGAACCACCCTGTCCGGCTGGCTTTCTGACAAGATAGACGGGCGGGTGTTGCTTGCCTGGTACTATGGCCTGCGCGGATTGTCGCTCATCTTCCTGCCATTTACGTTTCAGTATTCTTTCTGGGGATTATCGTTGTTCGCCGTATTCTACGGCCTGGACTGGATCGCGACCGTCCCGCCGACCGTGCGCCTGACCGCTCAGACGTTCGGCGAGCAGGGCGTCGCGGTGTATTTCGGCTGGATTGCGGCCACGCACCAGCTCGGCGCGGCATTCGCCGCTTGGACGGCCGGGTTCCTGCGTGAGTCGACGGGCGACTACCTCAGCGCCTTCATGTCCGCCGGCGTGCTCTGCTTGGCGGCCAGCATCATGGTCACGTTCATCGGACGGACGCAGCCGCAGCCCGCGATTGCGTAACCCTACGAAGGTATGCTGACCTGACCGCTTCAATACGGTATCCGGGGACATGCCGCCACGCGTCGCCGCGATCACCATGGCCTACAACGAAGCGGTGTTCCTGCCGATCTGGGCGTCGCACTACGCCCGCCAGGTCGGCGCCGACCATTGCTACGTGGTCGATCATGGGTCCAGTGAACCGCTGGTGCTGCCGCCCGGCGTCAACGTCCTGCGCCTGCCAAGATCACCGCACGACGATGCCAAGCGCGCCAGCTTCATATCGGATCTCGCGCGCAGCTTGCTCTCGTACTACGACTGGGTGAGCTACACGGATTGCGACGAGTTGCTCCTGGCGGACCCCGCCCGGTTCGCAAACCTGCCGGCGTTTTGTCAGGAGTCCTCGCTAGGGACCGTCCACGCCGTGGGACTGGACATCCAGCACGTGCCAGGGCTTGAGCCTGCGTTCGACCCCCGCCGGCGCGTGGGGCAGCAGCGACGCTGGGCCCGCTTTACCAGTGCGATGTGCAAGCCCGCCCTGACCCGGCAGGTGGTGCGATGGCCCGCCGGGTTTCACAGTTCGGACCGGCCGCTGGCGTTCGCGCCGCTGTTTTTGTTTCATCTGCACTGGGCCGATCGCCAGGCTGGCATGGACCGGCTGGCAAAAACGCGATCGATGGCTTGGGGGGGCGATCCCAGCGCAGGCAGCCATCAGCGGCTTGGCGACGATGCCTGGCTATGCCTTTTCGATGGAATGGCCACTCTGCCGAGGGTGGAGACCGTGGTTTTCGATATCGCGGCCGATCCGATCCGGGAGTGGCTGACAGCCACGGTCCGCAGCAGCATTGCGGCATCGCCACCCTATTCATTCGACCTTCACGTAAACGCCGCGGAACTATGGGCAATCCCCGAGCACTTCCGCGCAAGGCTCTGATCCGCTACAGCGCGGCCAAATGATCAGCATTCCCCGCCAGAGATGATCCGCGGCTTCTGGTATATCGCGACATCCGCCCGCGGCCTCAAACCCGGCCTCACGCGGGCGGTGACGCTCCTCGGTGAGGAATTGCTGGTTGGACGGGCGCAGGATGGCACCGTCTTCGCCTACGCGGACCGGTGTCCTCATCGTGGCATGCCGCTCCGGCACGGCAAGTTCGATGGGACGAGCCTGCAATGCTGTTATCACGGCTGGGAATTCGCGGCGGCCGACGGCGCCTGCACGAAAATCCCTGCTCTCGCGGACGGCGACCCTACGCCGCCGTCGAGGTTCCGTCTGCGCGCCTATCCTTGCCAGGACGTGCAGGGCAATATCTGGGTTTACCTGCCAAACGGGCGAAGCCTGCCCGATCGCTTGCCCCCGGTGCCCCGCGTGCCGGGTTTCGAGGGCGTCGCTCCGCAGATCTCGACGACAATGCGGTTTCCCTCGAATGCCGAGATCGCGGCCTATGGCTTCTGCGACCCGGCGCACCCGGCCTTTGTGCACACATCCGGGTGGTGGAAGTCGAAGTCGGGCCTGAAGCTCCGCCCCAAGGTCAAGGAGTTCGAGCCGGTCGAGCACGGCTTCCGTATGCGGACGCACAAACTTGCGGGCGGTGCACGGCCATACCGGCTGCTCGGCAACGATGTGCAGGTCGATGTGACGCTGAGCCTACCAGGGTTGCGTATCGAGCATATCAGGGGCACGAGGCACTCCGCCTGCGTGCTGGCAGCCGTGACGCCAGTGACCGAGACGCTCACGGACGTCCATTATTGCGTCTATTGGACCGTGCCCTGGCTGCGGCCGTTCCGGCCGCTAGCCGCTTGGATGGCACGGGATTTCCTGCGCCAGGACCTGGATATGGCGGCCAAACTGTCGCACGGCGAAGTCACTCCGCCCATGCTGTTCGTGGGCGATGCCGACACTCAGATCGCCTGGATGATCCGCCTCAAACGTGAATACCTGGCAAGCCAGACGGAGGGCCGGCCCTTCGTGAACCCTCTTCACCCGCAAACTCTCGCCTGGAAAAGCTGACACCGGGCGCAACCAGGGCCATGTAACTCCCGTTCCGCCTGCGGAGGGGCTCATGGGTTTTGCCGATAAAACGACTCTGGGCGCCTTTTGGGAGGTTCGACGACACACCGAAACGTTGTGTCGCCACCTCAGCCCGGAAGATCAGACGATCCAGTCGATGCCGGACGCGAGCCCGGCTAAGTGGCACCGGGCGCATACGACCTGGTTCTTCGAACAGTTCGTGCTGCAGCCGCATTTGCCGGGCTATCAGCCGTTCAGCTCCGATTTCAGCTACTTGTTCAATTCCTATTATGAGGCCGTCGGAGCACGCCATCCACGCTTCGCTCGCGGCATGATCACGCGCCCGGGCGTGGCCGAGGTGACAGCCTATCGGGCGCATGTGGACGCTGCGATGGCGGAGCTGCTTGGGCAGAGCACAGCGCCGGGCGAGCTCGTGACTTTGGGGCTGCATCACGAGCAGCAGCACCAGGAACTGCTGATGACCGATGTGCTGCATGCCCTAGCGCAGAACCCGCTTTCGCCGGTGATGCTGCCTGATTGGGCGCCGCCGGTGCCCAGCGAGTCCGCGCCCGAGTTCATCGGCTTCCCCGGTGGGATCGTCGATATCGGCCACGCGACAGCTGGCTTCTCGTTTGACAACGAGGGACCGGTGCACAAGGCGCTGTTGCAGCCCTATCAACTCGCAAACCGGCTGGTTCGCTGTGGCGAATGGCTGCAATTCATGGCCGACGGCGGCTACACAACCCCCGCGCTATGGATGTCGGAAGGCTGGGCGGCGGTTCTGGAGCAGGGTTGGGACGCGCCGCTGCATTGGCGCAAGTCAGGCAGTGAGTGGCTGATCTTCACGCCGGGCGGGGAAGTGCCGGTCGATCCGGACCAGCCCGTGCGGCATGTCAGCTGGTACGAGGCCGACGCGTTCGCCCGCTGGGCCGGCGCCCGCCTGCCGACGGAGTTCGAGTGGGAAGCCGCGAGCGAGCATCCCGCCCTGGGAGAGATGTCGGGGCATGTTTGGCAATGGACCGGCAGCGCTTACCTGCCCTACCCCGGCTATCGCCCGGTTGCGGGCGCGATCGGCGAGTACAACGGCAAGTTCATGATCAACCAGATGGTGCTGCGTGGCAGCTCCATGGCGACGCCAGCCGGTCATAGCCGAACCAGCTACCGCAACTTCTTCCACCCCGACCGCCGCTGGCAGTTCACCGGCCTGCGCCTGGCAAAGGACGTCTAGACATGCCCGATGGCTACAATTCCGCTGAAACTTCCATCGCGCAGGAGGTGTTCGCGGGCCTGACCCAGGCACAAAAGACCCTGCCAGCCAAGCTGTTCTACGACCCGGAGGGATGCCGCCTGTTCGGCGAGATCACCCGGTTGCCGGAATACTATGTGACCCGGGCTGAATTGGCCCTGCTGGCTGAGGTGGCCCCCCAACTGCCACACCTGCCGGGCTGCGCGCTGATCGAATACGGCGCAAGCGACGAGGCGAAAGCCATGTCGCTGATCGGGCCGATCGGCGCTGCCAGTTACGTCCCAATCGACATCGCGGCAGAGGCTTTGCAAGAGGTCGCCGCGCGGCTGCGCCGGTCGCAACCAACCCTTGCGGTGCACCCGGTCGCTGCGGATTTTCTTCGCCCCGTCATGCTTCCGGACGCCATCGCCGCCTGCCAGAAATTCGGCTTCTTCCCGGGGTCCACGATCGGCAACCTCGACCATGAGGCTGCTTGCAGCTTTCTGCGCCAGGCCCGTGAGACGCTCGGCGCAGGGTCTTACTTCCTGGTCGGCGTCGACTTGCGCAAGGATCCGGCCATCCTAATCCCCGCCTACGACGATGCGCAGGGTGTGACCGCGGCGTTCAACCGCAACCTGCTGGCCCATGTGAACCGCGAAATCGGGACGGACTTCGACCTGGCGAGCTTCGAACACCGGGCGATCTGGAACGACGCTGCCAGCCGGATCGAAATGCACCTCGTCAGCACGCGCCAGCAGACCATCGATCTCGACGGCGCCACCATCGCCTTCGCCCCAGGCGAGAGCATCCACACCGAAAACAGCTACAAGCACACCGTCGCGCAGTTCCAGGCACTCGCAGCCCGGGCCGGCTGGGATGCGGAGCAGGTCTGGACCGACGCTGGGGACTTGTTTTCGATCCATTTGCTGCGTGGCGGGAGGCAAGTGCAATGAAAGCGCTTACGATCGGCGCGCTCGCGGTTGCCTGGGCCGGCGTTGCGGCCGCGCAGACGACAACCCCGTCCGCGCCGTTGTCGAACCAGAGCGAAGTGCCGGCACCCGGGTCACGAGCGCCCGACACACCTGCGGTCATCCATCCCGGCAACCCCGATCCAGGGATCACCGTCGCGCCGCCGGCAACCGGGACGACGCCGGTCGTGCCGCCTCCCGGCACGTCAGGGAACACGTCGCCGGTAGTGCCGAAATAGACAAAAGGAGGGAGCCCGGAGCTCCCTCCTTTTTCGTTTCAGGCGCTCTTTGCCTTTCGGCTGGGCGTCTGCGGATGCTCGCCCTGGTCGGACAGGCGATCCGGAAACTCGCCGAGGTTCTCCTGGATCGAAGCTTCTTCGATGGGCTGGCCGGCAATGATGCTGGGGTCGTCCTCGTCAGGCACCGGCAATTGCCCTGCCCCGGCGCTCTCCTGCATGCCGATCAGTTCGCGGGCGCGTTCCCAGTACTCCAGGTCATTGCCCGGCGGCCGGCCATCGGCTTCCCACAACGCATAGGCTTTCTCCCGGATACGCTCTTCGCGGGCGCTGTTGTCTTCGAGTGGATTGTCGGACATCGGCAAACTCCTTGTTGCCGATGGTAGCGCTTGGACGGTCTGGCGGTTCAGCCTGCCTCAGTGCGAAACGCGCCAAACTGTTCCGTTTGCATCCTCACTGACCAGCAGCGAGCCATCATGCATCACGGTCGCCCCAACCGGCCGTCCCCAGACCGACCGGTCGTTGGCCACGAACCCGGTCAGAAAATCCTCGTATTCGCCGGTGGGCTGGCCGTTGTGCATCCGCAGGCGGATGACCTTGTAGCCGGTGCGCTGGGCGCGGTTCCAACTGCCGTGCAGGGTGACGAACGCGTCGCCGCGATACTCCGCGGGGAACAAATTGCCCTCGTAGAAGGTGATGCCAAGCGGCGCGGAGTGCGGCTGGATCAGCACGTCGGGGACGCTGATGCGGGTGGCGAGATCCGGCCGTTCGTCCTGATGACGCGGATCGAGGTGCTGGCCGATATAATACCAGGGCCAGCCGTAGAAGCCGCCCGGGCTGACCCTCGTCGCGTAATCCGGCGGCAGGTTATCTCCCATCCCATCGCGCTCGTTGGTGGCGCACCACAGCGCCTTCGTCTCCGGCTGAATTGCGAGTCCGACGCAGTTGCGAATGCCGGATGCGACCAGCGCCAGCGGCCCGCCTGTCGGGGGGAAGCGGAACACCGCGGCCCGGCCTTCCTCGTCGCCGTTGGCAGCTCCGGCCTGCGCCGCGTCGCCGCCGCCGCCGCGCTGGCCCAGCATCCCTCGCGCCACGTTCGACGCCGACCCGATGCTCACGAACAAGGCGCTATCGTCCGGCGCTACTGCCAGATCCCTCGTCGAATGGCCGCCCTCGGGAAGCTGCGGCACGATGACCTCGGCAGCACCGGCCGCAGTGACGCCACCGTTGTAGGGATACCGCACGATGCGGGACGTCTCGGCGACATAGACGAAGCGCGGGTTGGCGGCGGGCCAGAACGCAATCCCGAACGGCTGCTCCAGCCCCGAGGCAAACACCGCGCTGGCTCCGGAACGGCCGTCGCTGCCATGCGGACGCCAAACGCGGATACGGCCGGCGCCGGTTTCCGCCAGGAAAACGTCGCCATTGGGCGCAGTCCGCATGGTGCGCGGCATATCGAGCCCGGTGGCCCAAACTTCGGCGTGGAAACCGGCCGGCACGTTCGGCATGGCGTCTTCCGGCCGCGCGATGACGTTCGGTCCCCGGCTGGCCGAGGACGACATCGCCGGGGGAGGAAGGTCGGCCGGCGTGATGTGGCGCACCACGCCGGGTGCGTCGGTGCGCCAATCGCCGTAGGCCGCATCACCAGTACGGACGGTCTGCGCCATGGCGGGCATGGAAAGCAGCAGCAGCGGCAGGGCTAATCTCATGCCAGACGAATAGCATGCAGCGAAATGGACGCTGTATCAGCAGCCTGCGAGCGGCACTGGAAATTATGCCCTGGCCGCGGATGGCTGGACGTCGAAAGAAGCCGTATCCTACCATCGTTCCAAGGGGCACCGATGGTCGATAACGCGCTGTTCAGCATCTTCCACCGTCTTCCGCCGAAGGCGGCAGAAGCACCCCCGAAGCCTGTCAGTGAGCCGCCGCCATCCGCCGATCCGGCGCCGGGTCTCGCCGGCAGCCATGAGCCAAGCGAGGACCTCACGCCGGCCGAGGCGTCCGCGGAGCTGGCCACACCCGGCCAGGGGGAAGATATCTCGGCGCCGGACGGGGAGGCGGCTGAGCACGCGGCGTCAGACGAACCGTCTGAACCTGGTCTGCTGCCCGTGGCGGCAAGCGAACCGCAGCCCCTTCCGGCCGAACCGTCATCTCCGCTGAACGCGACCGAATCCCAGATCATCCCAACCGTCGCCGACCAGCTTGGCCTGGCAAGTCCGGAGGTCATTACGCTGCGAGCACGGCTTCCTTCCGGTGAGGCAGTCGAACTCGATGCAACGGGCTCCGGCATCTACCGGCCCCACGGCTTCCAGCCTGCGCCCTGGAGCGGGTTTGCCTATGACCAGGGAACGCAGGACGACAGCACCGGCGTCTTGGCAGGCACCCGTATTCTAACGGCGCGCGGCGAAGTTGAAGTCGAAAAGCTGGTGCCCGGCGACGCGGCACTGACGTTGCGCGGCCCTGCCCTGATGCCGATTTCCTGGATCGGGCGCAGCACCGCCGCTGCGAAGCCGATCCGCGTGGAAGCCGGCGCACTCGGGCCAAACCTTCCTCGCCGGCCGCTTTCCCTGGGGCCTGATCAATCCGTGTTCATCGATCCGACACCGGTGGCGGCGCACACGCTCGTCAACGGCACGACCATCCGGCCTTACGATCACGACGACGATGTCGATCTCTTCCATATCGATGTCGGCTCTGCCGAAATCCTGCTCGCGGAAGGTGTCCCGCTCTCGAGCGGAAGCCGGCCAAGCCCGCAGACGGCGTGACATCGGCCTTCGTCGGACCAGGAGGCGACGAGGAAGCAAGCCTGCTGGCCGATTTGGCGCAACTGACGCCTCGGCCTTCGACCCTTCCCACGATCCTTGAAAGCCTCGGCTACGCAGTCGCGTCGTGCGGGGACGGCTACTACGCAGCGGGCCTCAAGTCCGCGCCGGCCCTGCTGGTCCCGCTATACCGGCAGGCGGGGCTGACGGTCCGGCGTCGTGACCTGATCGGCCGCCA
>CAZZVB010000082.1:0-17541 GCA_964657445.1 uncultured Burkholderiaceae bacterium
CCAACCCGCTCGACGCGATGGTTTGGGTGATGCAGCAGAAATCCGGCCTGCCGCCCAACAAGGTCGTGGGCATGGCCGGCGTGCTCGACAGCTCCCGCTTCCGGCTGTTCCTGGCGCATGAGTTCAACGTCTCGGTGGAAGACGTCACCGCCTTCGTGCTCGGAGGCCACGGCGACACCATGGTGCCGCTGACCCGCTACTCCACCGTCGCCGGCATCCCGGTGCCCGACCTGGTGAAGATGGGCTGGACGACCCAGGACAAGATCGACGCCATCGTCACGCGCACCGCCAATGGCGGCGGCGAGATCGTCAAGCTGTTGGAAAAGGGCAGCGCCTTTTACGCGCCGGCCGCCTCCGCCATCGCGATGGCGGAAAGCTACCTGAAGGATAAGAAGCGCGTGCTGCCCTGCGCCGCGATGCTGACGGGCCAGTATGGCGTGAGCGATCTTTACGTCGGCGTGCCCGTCGTGATCGGCGCCGGCGGCGTTGAACGCATCGTCGAGATCGAACTGAACGCCGATGAGCAGGCCGCTTTCGACAAAAGCTGCGCGTCCGTCCGCGACCTGCTGGACGCCTGCAAGAAACTGGTGGGCTGAGCCATGAACATCCACGAATACCAGGGTAAAGAGCTGCTGCGCGGCTACGGCGTCACGGTGCTCGAAGGCCACGTCGCCTGGACGCCTGAAGAAGCTGAGGCTGCCGCCGCGAAGCTCCCTGGCCCGGTTTACGTGGTGAAAAGCCAGATCCACGCCGGCGGCCGCGGCGCCGGCCGCTTCGAAGGCGCGCCGGAAGGCAAAGGAGGCGTCCGCCTCGCCAAGTCAGCCGCCGAGGTGCGGGAGGCTGCGGCGGCCATGCTGGGCCACACGCTGATCACCAAGCAGACCGGACCGGCGGGCCGTAAGGTCCGCCGCGTCTATGTGGAGGCAGGCTGCGACATCAAGCGCGAGCTATACCTGTCGCTGCTGGTCGATCGCGCCACGTCGCGCGTCACAATCATGGCCAGCACCGAAGGCGGCATGGAGATCGAGGAGGTGGCCGAGCACCACCCCGAAAAGATCATGCGTGTCGCCATTGACCCGGCGTCCGGCCTGTCCGGCTTTCACGCCCGCCGGCTGGCCTTCAGCCTGGGGCTGGAAGGCAAGCAGATCGGCACCTTCGGCAAGTTCGTGACCGGCATGTACAAGGCGTTCACCTCCTTGGATTGCGAGGCGATCGAGATCAACCCGCTGGTTGTGACCGGCTCCGGCGACGTCATCGCGCTCGATGCCAAGGTCAGCTTCGACGACAATGCCCTGTTCCGGCATCCCGAATTGGAGAAGCTGCGCGACGAGGCCGAGGAAGACCCGAAGGAATTGGAGGCTGCCAAATACAGCCTCAACTACGTGGCGCTCGACGGCACCATCGGCTGCATGGTGAACGGCGCCGGGCTGGCGATGGCCACCATGGATATCATCAAGCTGTACGGCAGCTCGCCCGCCAACTTCCTCGACGTCGGCGGCGGCGCCACCAAGGAACGGGTGACCGCTGCGTTCAAGATCATCCTGTCGGACCCGAACGTCGAAGGCATCTTGGTTAACATCTTCGGCGGCATCATGCGCTGCGACGTGATCGCGGAAGGTGTGGTCGCCGCGGCCCGGGAAGTCTCCCTGGACGTGCCCCTCGTGGTCCGGCTGGAGGGCACGAACGTGGCTCTGGGCAAGGAAATCATGGCCAAGTCCGGCCTGCCGATCATCTCCGCCGACAATCTGGCCGACGCCGCCGCAAAGGTGGTCCAGGCCGTGAAGGAAGCCGCATAATGGCCGTTCTGGTTGACGCCAACACCAAGGTCATCACCCAGGGCTTCACCGGCGCTCAGGGCACGTTCCACTCCGAACAGGCAATCGCCTACGGCACCAAGGTGATGGGCGGTGTCACGCCGGGCAAAGGCGGCAGCCTGCACCTGGACCTGCCGGTGTTCGACACTGTCATGCAAGCCGTAGAGGCCACCGGCGCCACCGCCACCGCGATCTACGTGCCGCCGCCCTTCGCCGCCGACGCCATCCTGGAGGCGATCGACGCAGGGATCCCGCTGATCGTCTGCATCACCGAGGGCATCCCGGTGCAGGACATGATCAAGGTCAAACGCGCGCTCACCGGTAGCTCGAGCCGCCTGATCGGGCCGAACTGTCCCGGCGTGATCACGCCTGAGGCCTGCAAAATCGGCATCATGCCGGGCCACATCCATCGCCGCGGCAAGGTCGGCATCGTCAGCCGCTCCGGCACGCTGACCTATGAGGCGGTGGCGCAGACCACGGCCGCCGGGCTGGGGCAGAGCAGTTGCGTCGGCATCGGCGGCGACCCGGTGAAGGGCACGGACTTCATCGAGGTGCTGGAGATGTTCCTCGCCGACCCCGAGACCGAAAGCATCATCATGATCGGCGAGATCGGCGGCGCTAGCGAGATCGACGCGGCCGAGTTCCTGGCGCGTGAAAAGAGCCCGAAGCCGGTCGTCGGCTTCATCGCTGGGTCAACGGCGCCTCCCGGCCGCCGCATGGGTCATGCGGGCGCGGTGATCAGCGGCGGACGCGACACCGCAGCGGCGAAGTTCGAGGCGATGCGCATCGCCGGCATCCATGTGGCGGACAGTCCGTCCGCCCTGGGCAGCACCATGGTGAAGGCGCTGCAGGGCTAGCAGCCTCGCTATGCGCATCAAGCGGGGCTGACGACTTAGACCTGCCTTAAGCTCGCTGCAAACACCATGTATCGAGCCGGTCGGGCTGAAGAAGGAAGAGTAGCGATGGCAGGCGTGGACATCCTCGCAACGGCATTCAGTGGCGGCAACGCAGCCTTCATTGCCGATACCTATGCTCGGTGGGTTGCCAACCCGGACAGCGTGGATGGCAGCTTCGCCGAACTATTCGCCTCGCTGAACGACGAAGCGCGCTTTATCCTGACCGACGCCGCCGGAGCATCCTGGGCGCCGCGACACTTCGAAGTGGACGAGCCTGAGGCGCAGAAGCCGGCCGCCAAGCCTGCAAAGGCGAACGGTGCAGTTGCCCCAGCCCCGACGACCGACCAGATGCGCGCCGCCACGCTCGACAGTATTCGCGCGTTGATGATGATCCGCGTCTACCGCGTGCGAGGGCACCTCGAATCCAAGCTCGACCCGCTCGGCCTGACCCATATCAAGTCCCACCCAGAGCTCGATCCGGCGACCTACGGTTTTACCGAGGCGGACATGGACCGCCCGATCTTCATCGACAACGTGCTCGGCCGTGAAACCGCGACGGCGCGGGAGATCCTGTCCGTGCTGCGCGAGACATATTGCGGCCCGATCGGCGTCGAATACATGCACATCCAGGACCCGGAGCAGAAAGCCTGGCTGCAGCGCCGTATCGAGGGCGCGCCTTGGCTTGGCATGTTCGATCCGGAAGCCAAGAAGACCATCCTGCGCCAGCTGACCGAGGCCGAGGGCTTCGAGACGTTCTGCCAAAAGAAGTTCGTCGGCACCAAGCGGTTCGGCCTGGAAGGCGGTGAGGTCACCATCCCCGCCCTGCACGCCATGATCGAAGTCGCGGCCAAGGACGGCGTGAACGAGGTTGTCATCGGCATGCCGCATCGCGGCCGGCTGAACACGCTGGTCAACGTGGTCCGCAAGCCGTTCACCGCCTTGTTCAGTGAGTTCGGCGGCGCCAGCCCGAAGCCGGACGACGTCCAGGGCTCGGGCGACGTGAAGTATCACCTTGGTACCAGCACGGACATCGAGGCAGGCGGCCACAGCGTCCACATCTCACTACAGCCGAACCCGTCGCACCTCGAGGCGGTGGACCCAGTCGTGGTCGGCAAAGTGCGCGCCCGGCAGGACGCAGCTGGCGACACCAAGACCCGGCGCAGCGTCATGGGCATTCTGATGCACGGCGATGCGGCGTTTGCCGGTCAAGGCCTGGTGTATGAGACGCTGGCGATGAGCAAGCTGATCGGATACCGCACCGGCGGCACGATCCATGTGGTGGTCAACAACCAGATCGGCTTCACCACCGTCCCGTTGCACGCCTATTCCGGGCTGTATTGCACCGACGTCGCCAAGTCGATCCAGGTGCCAATCCTGCACGTGAACGGCGACAACCCGGAAGCGGTGATTTTCTGTGCGCGCCTCGCGGCCGACTACCGGCAGAAGTTCGGCACCGACTTCGTGCTCGACATCGTCTGCTATCGCCGCCACGGCCATAACGAGACGGACGAGCCGGCCTTCACCCAGCCGATCATGTATCGCGCCATCAAGGACATGCGGACCACGCGCACGCTGTATGCCGAGAAGCTGGCCGCGGAAGGCTCGGTGCCAGAGTCCGAGGCCAAGGCGCTGTGGGATGGCTTCAATGCCGAGCTGGAAGAGAGCCTGACGGCCGCCAAGGGCTACAAGCCCAACAAGGCCGACTGGCTGGAAGGCCGCTGGACCGGCTTCAAGCAGGCCGACCAGGAAGAAGAGCGCTCCGAGGAGTCCACCGCGCTGACCAGCGAGGCCGCCCGCGAGATCGGCGCCGCCCTGGCGCGCGTGCCGGAGGGCTTTGACGCCAACGGCAAGATCGTCCGCCAGCTTGAGGCCAAGAAGGCTGCGTTCGAGAAGGGCGAAGGGATCGACTGGGCGACTGGCGAGGCCCTGGCCTTCGGCGGCATGCTGCTCGACGGCAACCGCGTGCGCCTGTCCGGTGAGGATTGCCAGCGCGGCACGTTCAGCCAACGCCACGCCGTGCTGGTGGACCAGACCAACGCGAGCGAATACGTGCCGCTGAACAACATCCGTGAAGGCCAGGCCCGGATCGAAATCTTCAACTCGCTGCTGTCCGAGCAGGGCGTGCTGGGCTTCGAGTACGGCTACACGCTGGCCGACCCGACGACCCTGGTGCTGTGGGAAGCCCAGTTCGGCGACTTCGCCAACGGTGCCCAGGTCATCATCGACCAGTTCCTCGCCAGCGGCGAGACGAAGTGGCTGCGCATGTCTGGCCTGACCTTGCTGCTGCCGCATGGCTACGAGGGCCAGGGTCCGGAGCATTCCTCCGCCCGGCTGGAGCGCTACCTGCAGCTTTGCGCCGAGCGGAACATGACGGTTGCGAACCTCACCACGCCGGCCAACTACTTCCATGCGCTGCGCCGTCAGCTTAAGCGCAACTTCCGCAAGCCGCTCGTGATCATGACGCCCAAGAGCCTGCTGCGCCACAAGCTCGCGGTTTCAAGCCTGGCCGACTTCACCGAAGGCAGCCAGTTCCAGCACGTGATCGACGAAATCGACACGATCGGCCCGAGAGAGCAGGTCAAGCGCGTCGTGCTCTGCACGGGCAAGGTCTATTACGACTTGCTGCAAGAACGCCGGGACAAGAAGGTGCAGGACGTTGCGATCGTCCGGCTGGAACAGATCTACCCGTTCCCGATGAAGTCGCTGACGCCCGTGCTCAAGAGCTACCCGAACGCCGAACTGATCTGGTGCCAGGAGGAGCCTGAGAATATGGGCGCCTGGAACTTCGTGGACCGCAAGCTGGAGCGTACACTCGGCGCGATGGGCCATAGCTGCGCCCGGCCGGGCTATGTCGGCCGCGACGCGGCGGCGAGCCCGGCGACCGGGTTGGCGAAAGTGCATGCCGCGCAACAAGCGGCTTTGGTTGCGAGCGCGCTCGCGCTCGACTGACGATTAGAGGAGCTACCGCCATTATGGCCGCCGACATCAAGGTGCCCACGTTGGGCGAAAGCGTCACCACCGCGACCGTGGCGCGCTGGCTGAAGAAGGCCGGGGACCGGGTCGCCGCGGACGAGCCGCTGGTGGAGCTGGAGACCGACAAGGTCACCGTCGAGGTGAACGCCCCAATGGCAGGCACGCTGGGCGCCTTCGCCGCCGACGAAGGTGCCGAAGTCGAAGTCGGTGCGTTGCTCGGGACCGTGGAGGAGGGTGCTGGCGCTGCCGCCCCCGCCCAGCAGCCCACGACGCCCGCCTCCGCCTCGTCGCCGGCAAAACCCCCGCCGCCCAACGCCAATGGCGCCAAGGCCCCCGCACCGGCGCCGGTCGCAGCCCACGCGGCGGCACACGCCCCGATGCCGGCAGCAGCCAAACGCATGGCGGAGAACAGTCTGTCGGCCGAGCAGGTCGGCGCCGGGTCCGGCAAGGACGGCCGGATCACGAAGGGCGACGTGTTGGCCTTCATCAGCCGCCCCGCAGCCCTGCCGGTCTCCGCGCCAGCCACCGTGCGAGGCCCAGGCCCGGACGCCGCGCGGGAGGAGCGGGTCAAGATGACCCGGTTGCGCAAGACGATCGCCAACCGGCTGAAGGAAGCGCAGAACACCGCTGCCATGCTGACCACCTTCAACGAGGTGGACATGACGGCGGCCATGGCGCTGCGCGCCCAATACCGCGATGCGTTCGAGAAAAAGCATAACGGCACGCGCCTCGGCTTCATGGGCTTCTTCGTGCAAGCCTGCATCGCAGCACTCAAAGAATTCCCTGCCGTCAATGGTGAGATCGACGGTGACGAGCTGGTCTATAAGAACTACGTCCACATGGGAATCGCCGTCGGCGGCCCGAACGGCCTCGTGGTTCCGGTCCTGCGCGATGCCGACCGGATGAGCCTGATGGAAGTTGAGCGCAGCATCAGCGATTTCGGACGCCGCGCACGGGATGGCGCGCTGAAGCTGGACGAGCTGACCGGTGGCACGTTCTCGATCACCAACGGCGGCGTTTACGGCTCGTTGATGAGCACGCCGATCCTGAACTTCCCGCAATCGGCAATCCTCGGGATGCACAAAATCCAGGAGCGCCCGATGGCGATCGGCGGCAAGGTCGAGATCCGTCCGATGATGTATCTGGCGCTCAGCTACGACCACCGCATCGTGGACGGCAAGGAAGCGGTGAGCTTCCTGGTGCGAGTGAAGGAAGGCGTGGAGGATCCCCGCCGGCTGCTGCTGGGGCTGTAAACACCGCTGGCGCCTTTTCCGAGACCGAAGCCCTCTCCCTCCGGGAAAGGGTTGGGTGAGAGGCGCGGCCAGGAGACACCATGAGCGAGTCTTTCGACGTGATCATCATCGGCGCTGGCCCCGGCGGCTACGTCTGCGCACTGCGGGCCGCACAGCTTGGGCTGAAAGTCGGCTGCGTCGAGAAGCGTGCGACCTTGGGTGGCACCTGTCTCAACATCGGCTGCATCCCCTCCAAGGCGCTGCTGCAATCATCGGAGAACTTCGAGGAAGCGTCGCACAGCTTCAAGGATCACGGCGTCATCGTGGAGAGCGTGAAGCTCGATCTGGCGCGTATGCAGGCTCGCAAGGGCGAAGTGGTGACCGCCAACGTCAAGGGCGTCGAATTCCTGTTCAAGAAGAACAAGGTCACCTGGCTCAAGGGCGAAGGCCGGATCGTGGCACCCGGCAAGGTCAGCGTGGACGGGACCGAGTACGACGCCAAGGCCATCGTCATTGCCACGGGAAGCGAAAGCATTCCCTTGCCCGGCGTTGACGTGGACGAGAAGGACATCGTCACGTCCACCGGCGGGCTCGAACTGGACCGCGTTCCAGGCCACATGGTGGTGATCGGCGGCGGCTATATCGGGCTTGAACTCGGCAGCGTCTGGCGCCGGCTGGGCGCAGAGGTGACCGTGGTCGAATTCCTCGATCGCCTCGTCCCCGGCATGGACACCGAAGTTGGCAAGACGTTCGAACGCGTACTCGGCAAGCAGGGCATCAAGTTCCGCCTCAAGACCAAGGTGACTGGCGCCGAGAAGACCAATGCGGGCGTGCGCCTGACGCTCGAACCCGCCGACGGTGGGGAGGCGCAGACACTGGACGCGGACGTAGTGCTGGTCGCGATCGGCCGGCGGCCTTTCTACGAGGGCCTGGGCCTGGAAGAGGCCGGCGTCGAACTGGACGAGCGCAAGCGGGTGAAGATCGACGCGCATTACGCCACCAACGTCCCTGGCATCTACGCGATCGGCGACGTCATCACCGGCCCCATGCTCGCCCACAAGGCCGAAGAAGAGGGCGTCGCCATGGCCGAGATCCTCGCGGGACAGGCGGGCCATGTGAACTACGGCGTCATTCCTGGCGTCGTGTACACCTGGCCCGAAGTCGCCTCGATCGGCGCGACGGAGGAGATGCTGAAGGCGGAAGGGCGCGCCTACAACGTCGGCAAATTTCCGTTTACCGCAAATGGACGTGCCCGCGCGATGGGGTCGACAGATGGCTTCGTGAAAATCCTCGCGGACAAGACGACCGATGAAATCCTGGGCGCCCACATCATCGGCCCGGATGCCGGCACGCTGATCGCCGAGATCGCCACCGCTATGGAGTTCGGCGCCAGCAGCGAAGACGTCGCCCGCACCTGTCACGCCCACCCCAGCCTGAACGAAGCGGTGAAGGAAGCCGCGTTGGCCGTCGAAGGCCGGGCGCTGCACATCTAACGTTGGCCCGCATTCCGCGGCGCGGTATGCGGGCTACGGGTAAGCCACGTCAAACAATCGGTCAGCGACCGCGTTTCGAACCTCAGCATCATGAAAGATGCCCAGGATCGCAGTCCCTCCTGCCTTCGCCTCGCGGATCACCTCGATCACCACATCCCGGTTAGCCGCATCCAACGACGCCGTCGGTTCATCAAGCAGTAAGATCGGATGGCGCCCGGCAAAGCCGCGTGCCAAGTTCACCCGCTGCTGTTCACCGCCGGAAAACGTCGCGGGAGGCAGGCCGTGCAGCCGGGACGGAAGATTGAACCGCGTGAGCAACGCACTCGCTTCCTCCAGCGCCGCCTCGGTCTCAACGCCGCGCGCGGCCACCGCCTCCGCCACGATCTCCAGCGCCGGAACACGGGGCACGACGCGCAAGAATTGGCTCACGTAGCCGAGCGTTCGCCGGCGCACGTCGAGCACCGTGCGTGGGTCAGCGGCCACGACATCCACCATCACGCCGCTGTGCCGCACTAGGATGCGTCCTTCGCTGGCGCGGTAGTTGGCGTAGATGCTGCGCATCAGCGTGGACTTGCCGGCACCGGACGGGCCGTGCAACGCCACGCACTCCCCTGCATGCAGCCGCAAGGCGACACCCGACAGCACAGGCAGCCGTAGCCCACCCTGCAAATGCAGAGTGAAGGCTTTGCCTAACCCATCCGTTTGCAACACGCACAGGCTCATGCCTGAAGCACCGAGCTGACGAGCAGTTGCGTGTAGGGATGCTGCGGATCGTCCAGCACCTGATCGGTCAATCCGGCCTCCACCACACGCCCGCGCTGCATCACCATGATCCGCCCCGCCAAAAGCCGCGCGACGCCGATGTCATGCGTCACCAGCACCACCGCGATGCCGAGCCGCGCCACCAGCCCACGGATCAGGTCAAGCAAACGGGCCTGCACCGATACGTCCAATCCGCCGGTCGGCTCGTCCATGAACACCAGCCGCGGATGCGTCACCAAGGTGCGCGCAATCTGCAGCCGCTGCAGCATGCCGCCGGAAAAGGTGCGCGGCAGATCGTCCACCCTGTCCGCATCGATCTCTACTTGGCGCAGCCAATCGATGGCGGTGGCGCGGATGTCTCCGTAGTTCCGCACGCCTCGCGCCATCAGCCGCTCGCCGACATTCCCACCTGCGGTCACGTTCATCCGCAGCGCCGAGCGCGGGTCCTGCCGCACAAAGCCCCAGTCCGACCGGTGCAGCGCGCGCAGCGCCGGGGCCGGCATCGCGTGCAGATCGTGCGCCTCGCGAGCCGGGTCGGTGTAGGTGACCACGCCTCGTTCGGGCGCCAGGGTGCCGGACAGTACGTTCAGCAGCGTGGTTTTGCCGGAGCCAGACTCGCCCACAATTGCCAGCACTTCGCCGGGCCAAAGATCGCAATCCACATCGTCCAGCGCCTGCACGCCGCCGAAGCGTAGGCCTAAGCCGCGGCCTGCCAGCAATCGGGTCATTGCTCAGCGTCCCGCCCGGTGCGGGTTTGCTCACACCAGTCCGTGTCGGAACACACGAACATCCGTGTCCCCTTGTCGTCGGTCACCACCTCGTCGAGGTAGGTCTTGTCCGATCCGCAGAGCGCGCAATGGTGCGGCGCCCGGGTCAGCCGGAACGGATGGTCGTCGAAGTCAAGCGACTTGACGGCCGTGTAGGGCGGTATTGCATAGATCCGCTTTTCCCGACCCGCACCAAACAACTGCAGAGCTGGCATAAGGTGCAGCTTCGGATTGTCGAAAACCGGGATCGGGCTTGGCGACATCAAGTAGCGGCCATTCACCATGACAGGGTAGCTGTAGGCGATGGAGACGTGTCCGAAGCGGGCAATGTCTTCGTAGAGCTTCACCTGCATCAGACCGTATTCAGCTAGCCCGTGCATCCGGCGGGTTTCCGCCCGGCTCGATTCGAGGCTGAATAGCGGCTCCGGCTGCGGCACCTGATACACCAGGATCTGCCCCTCGCGGAGCGGCCGTTCGGGGATGCGATGCCGGGTCTGGATGATCGTCGCCTCGGCCGTATGCGTCGTGGTCGCTACGCCCGCAGTGCGTGCAAAGAAGGCGCGTATGGAGACGGCATTGGTGGTATCGTCAGCACCTTGATCGATCACCTTCAGCACATCGGACTCGCCTAAGATCGAAGCGGTGACTTGGATGCCGCCAGTCCCCCAGCCATACGGCAACGGCATCTCCCGGCTGCCGAACGGCACCTGATGGCCGGGGATCGCCACGCCTTTGAGGATCGCGCGGCGGATCATCCGCTTGGTTTGTTCGTCGAGGTAGGCAAAGTTGTAGCCATTCATGAAGCCGACTCCGCGTCCGCCCGCATGCGGCGGATCGTCTCCAGCTCGCTCTGGAAATCCACGTAGTGCGGGAGTTTCAGATGTTCGACGAACCCAGTCGCCTCCACGTTATCGCAATGATACATCACGAACTCGACGTCCTGCGCGGGGGCGACGGTATCTTCGCCCAACTCCGCCGATCGCATCGCGCGATCCACCAGCGCCATTGCCATGGCCTTGCGTTCCGACTGGCCGAACACCAGGCCGTAGCCACGGGTGAACTGCGGCGGCTGCGTCTTCGACCCGGCGAACTGGTTGACCATCTGACATTCGGTAAGCGCGACATCACCAATATCGATGGTGAAACCTAGCTCCGGCGGTTCGATCTCAACCGCCACGGTCCCGACACGGATCTCGCCGACGAACGGGTGCGTGCTGCCGTAGCCGCGCTGTGTCGAGTAGCCGAGCGCCAGCAGAAATCCCTCATCGGCCCGTGACAACGCCTGCAGCCGCGTCCCACGTCCCGCAGGAAACGCCAGCGGCTCACGGGTCAGATCGATTGCCGGGCCGGCCTCGCCATCGCCTTCGATCAAGCCCTCCGCCGACAAGATGGCACTTACCGGCGCCATCGCTTCCGGCGCGCTATCCTGTTGCGGGGCGGGTGCCGGCGGTTCGCCATTGGCAGCCAGGGTGAAATCCAGCAGGCGGTGCGTGTAGTCGTAGGTCGGGCCTAACACTTGTCCACCTGGCAGATCCTTGTAGATCGCCGAGACCCGGCGGGCCACCGCCATGTCCTTGGTCTCGACCGGCACGCTCGTCGCGAAGCGCGGCAGCGTAGTGCGGTAGGCGCGCAGCAGAAACGCGGCTTCGATCATGTCGCCCTGTGCCTGCTTGATCGCGAGCGCCGCGAGTCCGCGGTCGAACACGGAGCCTTCGGCCATCACCCGATCCACCGCGCGGCCCAGTTGTCCCTCGATCTGATCAGTGCCCAGTTCCGGAACCGTTTGGTCGCCGCGGCGCTGCTCGGCCAGCCAGGCATGCGCCGCGCCGATCGCCTGCTCGCCGCCTTTGACCGCAACATAGGCCATCAGACCGCCTCCACCGACACGGTCCGTGGCAACGCGGCCACGGCATCGCCGGCGCACAGCACCAAATCTATGCCGCGCGGGAAAGCCGCGCGGTTCGCATGCCACCGCACGGCGAAATCCCACGGCAGGCCGAGCCGCACCACGGCCGGCGCCTGCAGCCCCGGCCCGGCCAAACGCAGCGCTGGGCCTTCATCGAGCCGGGGTAATTGCAGAATTACGGTCGTGCTGGTTTCCGGCCCATCGTGGCTGCCCCAATTGAAAGCGGTGAGCGGCGGCAGATCGAGGCACACGGCAAAAACCGCAAGCTCCGGCCCGGTGAACGGCACCCCGCAATGGAATTGCACCCAGTCACGCGCGGGCGACGCCGCCGGGTCCAGCCACACGGGCGTGTCGATGTCGGCCAGGGTCAGCAGCACGCTGGCAGTGGCGGGCGCCAGAGGCGCCGGCGGGCGCAAACCCGTGGCCAACGTTACAACGCGGCCAGGATGGGCCATCGCATCCAGCACGCCGCGAAAACATGCCTGCGCTTCGGATACCGGATCGTCAAAGCCGGGAAGATCGACCTTCATCATCCGCGCATCGTGGCCATGGTGAAGAACTGCACGCGCGTGGCAGCCGCCTTCGCGGCCATGGCGTCCCGCCGCGCGGCTTGCGCCTCGGCGAGCCGGTCGATCACACCACGCCAGCGATCGGTTCGCGCCGGATCCTGCAAGGCTGCGTCCAGCACGGCCGCCAGTTCAGCCTGATGGAGATCTCGCCCGGCGACGTAAGCATGGCCAGTGTGGCCACCGGCGAGTACCGTGCAGCGCGCCATCGTCATCTCGCCGGCGTTGAACGGCGCTCCGCCGCCACCGGTCCGCCCGCGCACCATCAGCAGCCCCAGCTCCGGCCCGCGCAGGCGGGTATGGTCCGGCAGGGCGTCGCAGCCGATTAGTTGCTGCTCGATTTCAGCAGCGCTGGCACGGGCCAGCACGCTCATCCAACGCTGCCGTTCAGTGGTGGACGGGTCGGCCACGGACGCCTCCAAGCGAATGCCGCATTCATCTATCAGACAGACGTCTAGACCTCTAGTGTATTTTCTGCGATACGATGAACTGTCACACGGCGCAGGAATACGGGTGGGTGAGCGAAACGACCGTTGATCGGAATAGCCCAGTGCCCATGTGGCACCAGATCGAGGTCGCGCTGACGCGCGACATCGGGAGTGGCCTGTTGCCCCCTGGCGCGCAGCTTCCCAACGAGGCGGAGATCGCCGCCCGCTTCGGCGTGCACCGGCACACCGCCCGCAGGGCGTTGGCGACCTTGGCCGAAAAGGGTGCAGTCCGCATCCGCCGCGGCCTCGGCACCTTTGTCGAGCGCCCGCTGATTGATTATCCAATTACCGAACGCACCCGCTTTACGGCAACGTTACAGCAGCAGAACCGCACGGCCGCCCACGAGTTGCTGGAGTCGCGGACCGAGTCCACGCCGGCCGATGTCGCCCAAGCGCTGGGCATCCCACCCGGCGTCCCTGCTACACTGCTGCGAACTGTAGGACTTGCGGACGGCGTTCCAGTGAACGTTGCAGCAACGTGGTTTCCGGCCTCCCGCTTCCCGGACCTTTCGGAAATCTACCGCGAGGTGAAGTCCATCACCGCTACACTGGAACGATACGGCCTCGGCGATTACCGCCGCCGCTCCACCACCGTCACCGCCGGGCTGCCTTCGGAAGAGGACGCGGCGCTACTTCAGCAAACCCGGCGGGACCCGGTGCTGGTCGTCGAGAGCGTGGACGAGGATAGCGCTGGCGTCGCGGTTTCATTCAGCCGCGTCCGCTTCGCCGCGGATCGGGTGCAGATACTGGTGAAGTAAGCGGGTCCTGGGTGGTCGCTGACGCACGCCGTGCTGCCTGTTCGATTTCATTGACTGGGTGAGTATAAGAGCGGAACGTTCCTAAGCTGAACAGTGACTGTTCCAAGCCGAGGGGCGCGTTGCGGGGCATGATTGCCTATGTCCCTACCGCGCGTGCAAGCGTCGCTGCGTGCCAATGTGGCGACCGGGCGCACGCTGATCGGCGTGGACAGTGAGCCCGTTATTGCCGACCTGGACGACAATCCTTTCGTTCCACTGAGCCTGCAGGCAACACTATCATCGACCCTGAAGGCGCTGGGCGCGGCGGTGAAGGCGTAAGCCGGGCGGATCAGCGGCCGGTAAAGACTGCCGGCCGTTTGTCCAAAAATGCCTGGACGCCTTCACGGAAGTCTGCTCCCTGGCCAGCGATCCGTTGCGCGTCCCGCTCGACGTCCAGTTGCGCGTCCAACGTCTTGTCAGCGCCGTCCGCGAACACGCGCTTCATCAGCGCAAGCGTGGCAGTCGGCTGCTTGGCAAGGCGCGCTGTCAGAGCGTTCGCCTCGACCAGCAGCTTGTCGTCGTCCGTCGTGCGCCAGATCAACCCCCACTCCTCCGCCTGCTCGGCCGCGACCGGTTCGCCGAGCATCGCCATGCCTCGGGCGCGAGCATCGCCCACCAGCCGAGGCAGCAGCCACGTGCCGCCAGCGTCGGGAACCAACCCGATTTTGATGAAGGCCTGGATGAACTTGGCCGAGCGCCCTGCCAGCACGATGTCGCAGGCCAACGCAATGTTGGCGCCCGCGCCGGCCGCGACCCCATTGACCGCACACACCACCGGCATGCGCAAGGTCCGGATACGACGCACCAGCGGATTGAAGGTGCGGTCCAACACGTCGCCCAATTCCGACCCGACAGTCGCAGCGAGATCGGCACCTGCACAAAATCCCCGGCCGGCGCCGGTCAGCAGCAGAGCGCGGCATGCCGGGTCAGCATCGGCGTCATCGATCGCGCTGCGCACCGCGGCGTGCAGATCGTCATTGAATACATTCAGCTTGTCGGGGCGGTTCAGGAACAGCGTGCGAAAGCCCTCGCCGTGTTCCACCAGCACCAGGTCGTCCATGCCGCTTCCCCCCCAAATTTTGACCTAACTTTGCGCCACATCCGGGAAAAGGAAAGTCTCAGCATCGAGACGGAGCGTCTTATGCTAACACCGCAGCCCTGGCCGCCTCGGGAATTAAACGGCTTTCCGCTTCGGATCCTCGATCGCTTCGCCCAGCCGGCGGCTCAGGAACGCCGTGACGGCGACTTCTTCGGCGCTAAGACCGGCGCCTTCGTCCAGGGCCTCCTCGGCACGCAGCCTCAGGCCCTCGAGCAGGCTTCCATCGAGATAGCCGTCGAAAATCGCCGGATGAATGTAGCACTTGCGGCAGACTGACGGGGTGTTGCCAAGCAAGCCGGCCACCGCTTCCACCGCCTGGACCACGTTTTTCTTGTTCTTCGTCTCGGTATCAAAGCGCTCCAGCTCTCGCAGCGCCATGGCGGCAAGGTTGGTCGCGGCCCAGGTGCGGAAGTCTTTGGCAGTGATGTCTTCGCCGCTGACCTCGTGCAGGTACTCGTTCACGTCCTCCGACGTGACGTCATGCTGCGTGCCGTCATGGTCAAGGAACTGGAACAAATGCTGCCCCGGCAGATCGCGGCAGCGCTTGACGATGTTGGCCAGCCGGCGGTCCTGCAGGTCGAGGTGATGGTCGATCCCGTGCTTGCCGCGGAAGTCGAACTTGATTCGGCTGCCCTCGACGCGCGTGTGACGATTGCGAAGGGTGGTCAGCCCAAAACTCTTGTTGTCGCGGGCATATTCCTCATTGCCGACGCGCGCTAACGTCTTCTCGAGCAACCGCACGACGGCTGCGAGCACCCGGCGCCGCGGCAGGCCTTGCAGCGCCAGGTCGTGGTCAACCCGCGCGCGGATTTTCGGCAAAACCTTGCCGAACTGGAGCATCCGCTCGTATTTCGCCTCGTCGCGCACCACACGCCAGCGCGGGTGATAGCGGTATTGCTTACGCCCCCGCGCATCACGCCCGGTCGCCTGCAGATGCCCGTGGGGGTCGCGGCAGATCCAGACGTCCTGATAGGCCGGAGGAATCGCCAGCTTCTTGATGCGCGCGATCTCGGCTTCGTCGGTGATGCGCGTTCCGTCGGGCTGGAAGAACTCCCACCCGTCCTCCCCAATCTTGCGGGTGATGCCGGGCTTACGGTCGCTCACGTAGTGCAGCTTGGCGGCCTTGGCGGCCTGTTTCGCTTCTGCGATGTCAGACGGATCGGCGGACGTGACGGCCTCCACGGGGTCGGGGTAGGCAAGCTCAAGCCGCCTGTTGCGGCCAAGTTCCAGGAGGTCCCATGCGCGCCAAGGTTCGTGACACCACGCTGTTCTTCGATGTGGAGGGCGCCGGACTGGTGCCGGACGGCGCTGCGATGCGGGAACGGCCGGTAGCGATGGTGATCCACGGAGGCCCCGGCGGCGACCACACCGGCTTCAAGCCAGCCATGTCGCCGCTCAGCGAAGCGATGCAATTGATCTATTTCGACCATCGCGGTCAGGGCCGGTCCGCCAAGGGTGACCCGGCGCGCTACACGCTCGATGAAAACGTCGAGGACATGGAGGCATTGCGGCAGCACCTCGGTCTTGGACCTATGGTCAGCATCGGCACCAGCTATGGCGGCATGGTCGCGATGGCGCACGCGGCCCGCTACCCAGCATCCGTGGCGAAACTGGTGCTGATCGTCACGGCATCGCATGGCGGCTTCGTGACCCGGGCCGAGCAGTTCATCCGCGACCACGGCACCGCAGACCAGCAGCGTGTCTGCGAACGCCTATGGGCCGGCAGCTTTGAGACGGCGGAGCAGCTCGTTGAATATTACGCCGTGATGGGCCCGCTCTACAGCCGGCGCTACGACCCGGTTGCTGCCGAAGCGGTGCGCGGCCGCGCGACCCATTCGCCGGAGCCGCTCAACCGCGCTTTCGGACCCGCCGGCTTCCTGCGCAGCTTCGATTTGCGGCCCGAACTCGCCCGCATCACCGCCCCTACGCTGGTGCTGGCCGGCCGCTACGATTGGATCTGCCCGCCGGAATTCTCGGCCGAAATCCGCGCGCTGATTCCTGGCTCCGAATATCGCGTGTTCGAAAACAGCAGCCACTCGATCCGCGTGGACGAACCCGAGGCGCTCAACGCAGCCATCCGGGCCTTCGTTTAGGATGGGGCCTCGGCCCACCACTGGCCAACAATTCGGTCGGCCGAGGCCCGCGCTACAAGGCGATCCGGGTCCGACGGGCGACCGTGCGCAAAAGCGCCGGCCATTGGCGGCCGGCGCCGACAACGAGGGAGCGAACGGCGGCAGACCGGGTCAGCCGGTATAACCGATGGGCAAGCCGAACGGGCGGTCCGGCATCCCGCCTGATCGCACGATGATATGCCGCAGGGCTGACGCCACGCAGCACCGCATCCGCCGCCAGCCGGGCGGAGTGGAGCGCGATGGCCATACCATCGCCGCAGAAGGACGGGATGACCGCGGCCTGATCGCCCAGGCGGAACACGCCGGGCTGATCCGCACCGTGATGCACGAAGCCGTAGGGCACGCGGAAGATGCTGAGCGGGCGGTCCCAGCAAGACCGCGCCCGGTCCAACCGCCGGGCGAGGTGCGTATCCTCCCGCTCCAACTCCGCCAGCAACGCAGGCCAGTCGTCGCCATAGCGCTGGCGGTCTACCAGCAGGCAGAGATTGGCAATGCCGTCCTCGATTAGTTGCAACCCGGCATAGCCGCCTTCGAACAGCACCACCTCCACATAACCGGCCAGTTCGGCGGTCTGCGCCGGACTTAACCGGAGATGCAGCTTGAACCCTATCAGCGG
>CAZZVB010000083.1:0-17511 GCA_964657445.1 uncultured Burkholderiaceae bacterium
TGCCTTTAAGACCCGCTTGGCGACCATCCCAGCCGCGCCATGCTACCTCATGCCGCCAGCAGATCAGCAGGCGGCATGGCAGGAACGGCTTGCGCCGTATCGCGGGGTGAAGGTGGGCTTCGCTTGGGCTGGAAATCCGCGCGCCACGTCGCCAGGCCTCGCGGCCATCGACCGGCGGCGGTCGATCGATGCGGCATGGCTCATGCCCCTCATTGCCACGCCGGGCCTGGATTGCTTCAGCCTCCAGAAGACCGGCGAGGCAGCGCCGGCTGGAATGACGGATTTCATGGCGGAGATGGACGATTTCGCCGACACGGCCGCGCTCATCGCCACGCTGGACCTGGTGATCTCCGTCGATACCGCCGTGGCCCACTTGGCGGCGGCGCTGGGCAAGCCCGTCTGGCTGCTGGACCGGTTCGACCCGTGCTGGCGCTGGCTGCGCGGCCGCAACGACAGTCCCTGGTATCCCACCCTGCGCATCTATCGGCAGCCCGCCGCCGGGGAGTGGCGCCCCGTGATGTCCGCGGTGGCGGAGGACCTAACCGGGTTCGCGCGACAGCGCTCCGCTCAGGACACCAAGCCCAGCGCGGAGTAGAGCCGCGTGCTCGGCGGCCAGGTCTGCATGATGGGCTGACGCCAAACGATGGCCGCCGCAATCAGACAGACGATCAGCGCGGCGCTGCCGGCCCAAGCGCCGATCAACGCCCATGGGCGTGCTGGCTGACGGGGAACCGGCGGGACGAGAGGCTGCGGCAGGCCCGGCGTCGCGACCTCGTCGGCCAGGCTCGCCGGCGCTGGCTCGGGAACTTCCACTGGCTCCACCACCAACGCGACCGGAACCCACTGCTCGTTGCATCGGGCACATCGCACCATGCGGCCCGCCGCAAGCGGGCCGGGAACATCGTACTCGGCGGAACAGGAAGGGCACGTGATGCGCACCGCTTGAGTCTGCGCAAGGCTTTGCGCGTTGGCAATCGTCTGCGACTCGGACGACGGTGCGAATGCTTGCTGCGGAGACGGCCGAGAGGAACGCCGATGGTGCGACTGGAGGGTGTAGGACTGCGCTACGGCGATGCCGGCCCGGTCCTGCGCGACCTCAGCTTCACGGTCGCGCCCGGTGGGTTCCGCTGGCTGCTGGGACCGTCCGGGGCCGGCAAGACTAGCCTGCTGCGGCTGCTCTACCTGGCCAACCGGCCCAGCGCAGGCCGCCTGTTCGTCCTCGGCCACGACATCGCGGCCGCGACCCGGCGGCAACTGCCGCCGCTGCGGCGGCAGATCGGGGTGGTGTTCCAGGATTTCCGGCTCATGCCGCATTTGTCCGCCTTCGATAACGTCGCACTGCCGCTACGATTGGCAGGACGTCCCGAGGGCCAAATCCGCGCTGACGTGGACGAGATGCTGCGCTGGGTCGGCCTGCAGCGCCGCGCCTCGGCGCGCCCGGCCGAGCTCTCCGGCGGCGAGCAGCAGCGGGTGGCCATCGCCCGCGCCGTCATCGCCAGGCCGCAATTGCTGCTAGCCGACGAGCCGACCGGCAACCTGGACGACCGGCAGGCGGACCGGCTGATGCAGCTCATGGGGGAGCTGAACCGCCTGGGCGCGACCGTTATCATCGCCACCCACAATGGCGGTTTGGTGGACCGTTATCCGGCCCACGCGCTGGAACTGGCCGAGGGGCGGCTGGTGCTCGATGGGTAGGCGTTCCTTGCTGCGGCCAGCCCGGTTCGACGATCTCGGGCTGCGGCGCGCGCTGTCGGACCGGTTGCTGCCGGCGCTGGTCGGCGCGATGACGTTCCTGGCGGCGCTCACCCTGGCCGGGGTGCTGGCCGCGTCCGACATCGCGAGCCACTGGGAAAGCGGGGTGGAATCGGTGCTCACCGTGCAAGTGCCGCAGCCCGCTGGCCCGGCCGGCGAAACGACGCGGCTGGAACGGGTCGTCGGCCTCCTGCACGGCTGGCCCGGCGTGACGGCGGTGCATGTGCTCTCGACCGCGGAGCTGGCGGAGTTGCTTCGCGCCTGGCTCGGGAATGCGGCCGAAGCCAGTGCGCTGCCGCTGCCGGCCGTGATCGAGGTGCGCCTGGCGCTGGCGGGGATTGGGCCGGACGATAACCTGCAGGCCCGGCTTGCAGCGGCGGCGCCCGGCACATACCTCGAAAACCAGGGTCCCTGGGTGAAGCGTCTGACGCTTCTGGCCCGCAGCCTGCAGGCCTGCGCGGCCGCGGCCTTGCTGCTCGTCGCAGGCGTCGGCGCCGCTGTCGTCGCCGTGGCGACCCGCGCCGGGTTGGCCGCCCGACGGGATGCGATCGAGATCGTGCACGGCCTGGGGGCGCCCGACGGCTTCATCGCCAGCCGTTTCGCCAGCCGCGCGACCGCGCTGGCCTTGGCCGGGGCCTGTGCCGGCGCGGTTTCGGCGCTGCCCGTTCTGGTAGGCTTGGCTACCCTGGCCGGGCCGTTCATCCAGACCGTTCCGGCCGACGCGGCGGTCCCGGTGTTGCCGCTGCCGCTTTGGCTGTCCGTGGCTGCCCTGCCGGTGATCGCAGGGACGATTGGCTGGCTTACGGCGCAGGCAACGGTCCGTCGCTGGTTGCGGCGGCTCACATGACCCTGCGCGCCGTTGCCAAAAGCCTTGCCGTGCTGCTGCTGATTGCAGTGGCCGGGCTTGGGGCAGGGTTAGGGCTGTTTGTCCGCACTGCCTGGCGAACCCCGGACCCGGCCGTGCACGCCGACGGGATCGTGGCGCTGACCGGGGGGGCGGACCGGGTCGAAACGGCTATGCGCCTGCTCGCTGCGGACCAAGCGAGGGTTCTGCTGGTCTCGGGCGTGGCACCCGGGGCAGCGCTCTCCGACCTGGCGCGCCGGAGCGGCCTGGACCCGGCATCCGTGGCGAGCCGGGTAACGCTCGGCCGCACCGCACGGACCACGCTGGGCAATGCGGAGGAAACGGCGGACTGGGTGCAGACGCACGCCATCCGCTCGCTCATCGTCGTCACGGCGGGCTACCACATGCCGCGCGCCTTGCTCGAACTGCAGCGGGCGATGCCAGAAATCCTGCTGCATCCCTGGCCTGTCCAGCCGGACGGCGTCACACCATACAGCGAGGCGCGGCTGCTGGCAGAGGAGTATGTGAAGCTGTTGGCCGCGTGGGCCGGCCTGTCGGGTCTGCTGCACCAACCCACAGCGACCGTGCTCCGCCACCCTGGGGATAACTCTGTGAACGGCTGATCCGCAGACCTTCCAAACTGGGCGAGAAAGCAGGCGCAACATACTCTTCGGACGAGACTTTTTGCCGCCGCGTCAAGCCGGAACCGCACTGGAGTTATTTATGATATCGCAACGGATAAGTTGTTAGGCATTGATGTCGTTCAATTATTTTCCACGTCGCAGATCCAGGCCGGCCCAAATTGAGCCGAAACGCAAGGAGATGGCAGGGCGCGCTGGCGATCACGCCAGGCTTGCTGTGGATGATCGTGCGGCCGCACTGCCATGGGGCGGCTTGCCAGGCCCGGCGGTCAGCCCGCTATGACCCGCCTCGCTCGATATGTCCTGCTGGCCGCCGGCCTCGTCGTGACGCTTCTCGTTGCCGCGGACACGCTCGCCTGGTGGATGCTCACAGGCCGGATCATGGAGGGCGCCGAGCAGTGGCGCCGTGATCGGCTGGCAGAAGGCTACGTCGTGACGTCGGGGCCGGCCGCGCGCGCCGGATGGCCGCTGCGGGCCGAAGTGGTGATCCCGGACGTTGTGCTCGCAACGGACCTGCCCGGGCAGCCGGATGCGGGGGTTTGGCGGATGGGCGCCGTGGGCCTCGCCTACGCGCCCTGGCGGCCTTCCGAAGTCACGGTCGAGCTCGAGGGGGATCAGAGCATTCAGGCCGGCCAAACCCAGCCCTTCCGGGTCAGCGCGAACGAACTGAGCATTGTGGTGCCGCTGACCGAGGCGGGACAAGCGCAGGGCGTCGTGGTCGCCGGCCGCGGCCTGAAAGGGGACCTGGACGCCGGGCCGGTCGAAATCGGGTCGCTTTGGCTGCGGCTGCAGCAATCCTCCGCCCAGGTGGCGGTGGCCCAACTCAGCTTGCCGATCAAGCAGTTGCCTTTCGGCGGCACGATCGGCTCGATCGAGTTGCAGGCCCATACCTCTGCCCCATTGCCGCCGCTGCGTGACGTAGCGGCCGCGGCTACGGCATGGCGGGACGGCGGCGGCCAGCTCGACCTTAGTGACGTCGCGCTTCGCTGGGGGCCACTCGATATCGCCGGGCGCGCGACCATGAAGCTTGACCGGGACCTGCAGCCGGACGGCGCCGGGCAACTCCGCGTGGTCGGCTATACCGAGATCGTGGATGCGCTTGCGCGATCGGGGGCGATCACGAAGGGTGACGCCCGGGTGGCAGGGACACTCCTCGCGCTCGTATCGCGTCCCGGGGAGAACGGGGTGCAGGAGGCCGACCTGCCGGTTTCGCTGCATGGACGCATTCTGTCAGTGGGCGCGTTGCCGCTGCTGAAGCTGCCGCCGCTCGCCCTACCGTGATGGACGATATGACCACGTAGCCCATATTGGGGGCATGTTCCCGATAGATGCTTTCCACCTTGCCCGGGCCCAGTTCGGCTTCACGGTGGCCTTCCACATCACCTTCCCGGCTTTCTCGATCGGGCTGGCCAGCTACCTGATGGTGCTGGAGGCATTGTGGCTGCGGACCGGCAAGCAGGTTTACCTCGACCTGTTCCGCTACTGGATCAAGATCTTCTCCATCGGCTTCGCGATGGGCGTCGTGTCCGGCCTGGTCATGTCGTACCAGTTCGGCACCAACTGGTCGCAATACGCCGATAAAGCCGGGCCGGTGGTCGGCCCCGTCATGGCGTATGAGGTGCTGACGGCGTTCTTCCTCGAAGCCGGCTTCCTCGGCGTGATGCTGTTCGGGATGGAGCGTGTCGGCCGCAAGCTGCACATGTTCGCCACCTGCATGGTCGCAGGCGGCACGTTCCTGTCGGCATTCTGGATCCTGTCGGTCAATAGCTGGATGCAGACGCCCGCCGGCTTCGGCATTGGAGCCGACGGCCGGATGTTCCCGACCGACTACTGGAAGATCGTGTTCAACCCGTCGGTGTTCTACCGCGTGCCGCACATGGTGCTCGCGTCGTATCTGATCGTGGCCTTCATCGTGGCCGGCGTCGGCGCGTGGCATATGCTGCACGGGCGCAGCACGCCCGCGGTGCGCAAGATGTTTTCGATGGCGATGTGGATGGCCGCGATCGTGACGCCGTTGCAGATCGGTATGGGCGACGCGCAGGGGCTGAACACGCTGCAGTACCAGCCGATGAAGATCGCCGCGATGGAGGGCGACTGGACCCCATCCGGACCCGATGGCGCGCCGCTGATCTTGTTCGGCTTGCCAAACATGGCCAAGGAGCGGACGGACTATAAGATCGAAATCCCGCATGCCTCGTCATTGATCCTGACGCATAGCTGGAACGGCCGGGTGCCCGGGCTGAAGGAAGTGCCACCGGCGGACCGGCCCTACTCGCCCGCCGTGTTCTGGACGTTCCGCGTCATGGTCGGCCTGGGCTTCCTGATGTTCGGCCTGGGTTTGCTGAGTTTGTTGGCCCGCTGGCGCGGCACGCTGTTCACTAACCGGTGGCTGCACCGGATCGCGCTGGTCATGTCGCCGGCGCCAATCGTGGCCATGCTGTGCGGCTGGATGACGACGGAAATCGGCCGGCAGCCTTACACCGTGTATGGCGTTCTGCGAACGATCGACAGCGTCTCGCCCATCGCGCTGCCCGGCGTCGCGACATCCCTGGCCGTTTTCGCTGTGGTGTATTTCATCGTGTTCGGGGCAGGCATCATGGTCATCCTGCGCATGATGGCGAACCCGCCCGTCGCGGGCGAGACGGGGCTCAACCCCGACAAGCCGATCCGCTCGGCCGGCATCCATCCCGGCCTGCCCGGTGCCGTGCCCCCCGGGGCCGGCGGCGCGTCGCCCCTGCCGGCGGAGTAGTGGCATGAGCGCCGAAACGATCGCCACTATCTGGGCCGGGCTGATCGCCTTCGCCGTCCTCGCCTACGTCGTCCTGGATGGCTTCGACCTGGGCGTCGGCATCCTGTTCGCATTGGACCGCGGCCCGGAAGACCGCAACACGATGGTCAACTCCATCGCGCCGATGTGGGATGGCAACGAAACCTGGCTCGTGCTCGGCGGCGGCGGTTTGTTTGGCGTCTTCCCGCTGGCCTACGCGGTGATCATGCCGGCGCTGTATCCGACGATCCTGGGCATGCTGTTCGGCCTGATCTTCCGCGGCGTGGCATTCGAATTGCGTTTCCGCGCGCAGACCGGCGTCGGCCGGAAGCTTTGGGACCTGTCATTCTTCGGCGGCTCGGCCGTGGCAGCGCTCTGTCAGGGACTGACGCTGGGCGGCTTGCTGCAGGGCATCCATGTCGTGGACCGGCAGTACGCCGGCGGCTGGTTCGACTGGCTGACGCCGTTCACGGTGCTATGCGGCATCGCGGTGGTCGTAGGCTACGCCTGGCTTGGCGCATGCTGGCTGGTGTGGCGGACAGAGGGTGCGCTACAGCGCAGCGCCCGCAAGCAGGCCGTGGTGCTTGCCTGGATCGTGCTGGCGCTGATCATCGCCGTCAGCCTGTGGACGCCATTCCTGAACCCGACCTTCATGCATCGCTGGTTCGGCTGGCCCGGCATTGTGCTGACCAGCCCGATCCCGATCCTGGTGGGGGTCATCGCCGCCGGGTTCGCGCTCGGAATTCGGCGCAAGCACCACCTCACCCCGTTCCTATGCGCGCTGGCGATCTTCGGGCTTTGCTTCGCCGGGCTCGGGATCAGCTTCTATCCGCTGATGGTGCCGCCCGACATCACCATCTGGCAGGCGGCTGCGCCCCGGGCCAGCCAGTTGTTCGTGCTGGTGGGCGCGTCGGTGCTGATCCCGCTGATCCTGTGCTACTCCGGCTTCAGCTACTGGATATTCCGCGGAAAGGTGCAGGCCGGTGCCCACTACCACTGAGGTGCAGCCGCTCTGGCGCCGCTTGCTGTGGTTCGTGGGCCTATGGGTCGCCGGCGTGGTGACAGTGGGCGGTGTGGCGGAGGCGCTGCACTGGGCGCTGAGGCCTTAGTTCTCTGGTCCATCAGGGTGTTTGGTTTGTCCGGTCCTGCTCCAGCCGTGCTAGCTAAAGACAGATGAACGCGCCGTTTTGGAAGACCAAACGCCTGGCCGAGATGACCCGTGAGGAGTGGGAGTCGCTCTGCGACGGCTGCGGACGCTGCTGCCTGCACAAGCTGCGGGACGAGGTGACGGATGCGCTGGCCTTCACCAACGTCGCGTGCAAGCTGCTCGACCTGCACGGCTGCAATTGCAGCAACTACGAGCGCCGCCAGGAGAAGGTGCCCGACTGCATCTCGCTCACCGCGGACGCGCTGGACGAGATCGACTGGCTGCCGCCGAGCTGCGCCTACCGCCGGCTGGACGAAGGGCGCGACCTCGCCTGGTGGCACCCGCTCGTCTCCGGCGATCCGGCCACCGTTCACACGGCGGGCGTCTCGGTTCGCGGCCGCGCCATCAGCGAGGAGCGGTCAGGCCCATTGGAAGACCATCTGGCCGACTGGCCGGGACGTTCGCCCCGAACACGGCGGCCCATGCCGAAGCGCTGACGGTCACAGGGGCTGCGCATCATGGCGAATGCAGTTCCAGAGTGTGAAATAACCTCGACATGCTCATCATCCGATCAAGACGATGGACAGCGTGCTCGACTCCATGCCGCGCGCCGACACCACCCATTCGTCATCCGCCCCCGATGATCGGAGCTTGTTCTGGATAGCCGCTTGCGGAGCGTGGCTCAGGAAGTCAGGCCTGTCGTCGCTTTGTACCTTGAGTATTCACGGCGGCCGACGCAGCACTTTCTGCTGGGCACTCAGATTCCAGTCCATTGACGGGCGGAAGCGATCTCGGCAACTTTGTTTGAAAGGTGCAAAAAAGTGCCACGCCGGGAGGCACGTCAATGGTTTCGGAGATCGAGTCCAAGACAATCAAATGCGTTTATTGGCGTCTGATCCCGCTGATCTTCGCTATGATGTTTTTTAATTATCTCGATCGCATCAATATAGGCTTTGCCTCGCTCCAGATGAACCAGGAGCTCGGCTTCAGCCCAGCCGTGTTCGGCTTCGCCGGCAGCATCTTCTTTTTCGGGTACATGCTACTCGAAGTGCCAAGCAATCTGCTGCTGCATCGGTTCGGAGCCCGTCGCTGGATCGCGCGCATCCTGATCACCTGGGGCGCTGTCGCCGCCGTCACGGCTTTCGTGTGGAACGATTGGAGCTTCTACCTCCTGCGCTTCAGCCTGGGCATCATGGAGGCAGGATTCCTGCCGGGAATAGCTGTCTATCTCACCAAGTGGTTTCCGGTGCGCTATCGCGCGCGCGCCGTCGGCGGCTACATCATCGCCGGGTCGGTTGCGGCAGTGCTAGGCGGCCCGATCTCAACCACGATCATGACCTATATCGACGGGCCGGCCGGCTTGCACGGATGGCAATGGATGTTCCTCCTGGAGGGCATTCCCGCCATGCTGCTGGGCTTACTGACGCTACGCCTGCTGACGGAGCGGCCGAACGACGCCGCCTGGCTCGCCCCGGCACAACGGGAGTGGTTGGAGAGCGAACTGGAAGCCGAGCGCGCCAAGCTGGGGGACGCCAAGCATCCTTCGCTGCTCCTGGTCGTGAGCGACATTCGCGTGTGGAGCTTGGCCTGTCTGTTCGGCTGCGCCCTGGTCGGGATTTACGGCCTATTCCTATGGCTGCCGCAGATCGTGAAAAACATGGGCAACCTGAGTACGATCGAAGTTGGCTTCCTGTCCGCCGGGCCGCCGCTGATGGGTGTGCTGGGGACGATCATCATCAGCCGCAGCTCCGACCGCACGGGGGACCGCAAGAAGCACTTGGCCTTCGTCTATGCCATGAGCGCCGTGGCGATCACCGCGAGCGCCTTCTCGCCTTCGCCTGTGCTCGCCTACTTCATGCTCTGCGTGACGGGCCTGTTCATCTACTCGGGTAATCCGTTGTTCTGGAGCCTAGCCTCCTCGTTCCGCACCGGGGCGGCCGGGGCGGCTACGATTGCACTGATCAACACCATTGCGCAGTTCGGCGGCCTAGTCGGGCCGTGGTCCATCGGGCTGGTGCGTAGCTATACCGGCGATTTTCATTACGCACTACTGACGATCGCAGGGTTCTTGGTGATCTCAGTCGTAATCGCGCTCACCATGCGGGTGGCCGTGCCGGAGCACGCCGCCGCACTGCCCACCGGCCACCTCCGCAGCCAACCGTGAACCGGAGTTGCTCATGATCATCGACTGCCACGGCCACTACACCACCTCCCCCAAGGAGCATGAGGCCTGGCGCGCCGCGCAGATTGCCGCGGTAAAGGCTGGCACCCCCGTACCGCCGCGACCGACTATCACCGACGACATGATTCGCAGCAGCATCGAGGGCGGCCAGCTCCGAATCCAGCGGGAGCGGGGAACAGACCTGACAATCTTTTCCCCCCGCGCCGCGGGCATGGGCCACCACCTCTCAACCGCAGAGGCTAACGCTGTCTGGTCGAGCGAGTGCAACGACCTGATCGCCCGCGTCTGTGCGCTGTTCCCGCGTAACTTCGTGGGCGTCGGCCAGTTGCCGCAGGCGCCCGGCATCCCGCCCGCCAACTGCATTCCCGAGCTGCGGCGCTGCGTGGAGGAGTTGGGGTTTGTCGGCGTGAACCTGAATCCCGACCCGTCGGGCGGGTACTGGACGGACCCGCCGCTGACCGACAAATGGTGGTATCCGCTCTACGAGGTGCTGGTCGAGCTTGACGTGCCGGCGATGGTGCACGTGTCGTCCTCGTGCAACCCGAACTTCCACGGCACCGGCGCCCACTACATCAACGGCGATACCTCGGCCTTCATGCAGTTGATCGAGGCCGATCTATTCGCCGACTTCCCGAAACTGAAATTCATCATTCCGCACGGCGGCGGGGCCGTGCCCTACCATTGGGGCCGGTATCGCGGCTTGGCGCAGGACATGGGCAAGCCGCTGCTGAAGGACCATTTGCTGCACAACGTGTTCTTTGACACCTGCGTGTACCACCTGCCCGGAACCGAGTTGCTCGCCAAGGTCATTCCGGTGGAGAACATCCTGTTCGCATCCGAGACGATCGGCGCTGTACAGGGCATCGACCCGGAGACTGGCCACGCTTTCGACGACACCAAGCGCTACATCCAGCAGGTCCCTTGGCTGAGCGATGCCGACCGTGCCCGAATCTACGAGGGCAACGCCCGCGCCGTTTACGGCCGCCTATCCGCTCGAATTGACTGGCAACGCGGAGGAAAAGCCGCGTGAAGGACGAGGTGCGCCTCCTATGGCTGGACGGCTCCAGCGTGCGCGTCAAGCGTATCGACGCCCGGTCTGGCGCGGAGCGGGGCGCGGCGCTCGCATTCGACACGGGAACAGCGATGGATGCCTTCGTGGCGACGCAAGCCTGCGGGCTCTCGAGCGGACGTTTCCTTCTCTGGTCCGACACGGACGTTGCGTCGCTCTCGTGTCAGATCGGAGGCTGACGGCGGCGCGCAGGCGACGAGAGGATAGATGGGCGCGCGCGACCGTCCAGCACATCCGCACTCCTTGGAGGGCCGGAGCCGGACGGCCGCCTCTTATCTGTTGCGAACTGCAATGCGCCGCGCCGGGTGGACCAAGCGTTCGGCTTATCCCCTAGTTGATCTGACTCGCCGCAATGGGGTCATGTGACGGCATGATCCCTTTGGCCACGGAAACCGTGCAGCTTCCCACCGGCCCGACACCGGTGCTGTGGCGCCGTTCGGCGCGGGCGCGGCGGATCAGCCTGCGTATCGACCTGCATAGCTCCGCCGTCATCGTCACGCTGCCGCAACGGGCGGCGCGGGCTGCGGGCATGCGGTTGCTGACGGCGCATGCCGATTGGGTGCGCGGCAAGCTGGCGGCCTTGCCGCCGCCCATGATGTTCACCGACGGCGCCGTGCTCCCTGTTTCCGGCGAGCCGCATCGGGTGCGGCACGTGCCGGGCGGCCGCGGCGGGGCGTGGATCGCGGGGGCCGAGATCCACGTCGCCGGCAATATCGCCTTCCTCCCCCGCAGGGTCACGGACCTGCTGCGGGCCGAGGCGAAGCGGCGCTTGTCGGCACTCGTGACGGAGGTGTCAGACCGTTCGGCGCTGCGGCCCAAGCGCTTGGCCATTCGCGACACGCGCAGCCGCTGGGGCAGTTGTTCGCCGGATGGGACGGTCATGTTCAACTGGCGCCTGGTGATGGCGCCCCCGGCGGTGCAGCACTACGTTGTTGCGCACGAAATGGCCCACTTGCGACACATGAACCATGGGCCGGATTTCTGGGCACTGACCCGTGCGCTCGCGCCAGACGCGGCCGAGTGCACGGCCTGGCTGAAACGGCACGGCCCGGTACTATTGCGGGCGGGGAAGGTCTCCGCCGCCGTATCCGACGACGACGGCATCCCATAGCGCCAAGGCCTCCGCCAGGCTCCCGCCGCCGGGGGAGGGAAACACCGCGGTTTGCACCATCACGAGCTTGGATTGCGGATCGACGAACATCCGCTGCCCGTGGATGCCCATCAACACGAACATCCGCCGGCCCGCCGGGTAGAGCCAGACCTGGAAGCCATATCCCCAGAACCCGTAGATCTTGCCCGGGGCCAGATAGTCCTCGCCCGGCGCCACCGTCGTCGCGTCGAGCAGCCATTGCTTCGGCACGATCTGCTGGCCGTTCCACGCGCCGTCATGCGCGAGCATCAGGCCCAGGCGTGCCCAGTCCCGCAGCGTGGCGACGAAGCAGCAATAGGCGATCTCCTGCCCGGCGGCGTCGGACGCCCAGGCGGCCGGCGCCTCCATGCCCATCTTTTGCCAGATCCGTTGGCTGAGATACTCGGCCAGCGTCATGTGGACGGCGCGGCTCACGATTAGGCCCAGGATTTCCGTTTCGGCGCCCGAGTAATACCAGCGCGTCCCCGGCGCCGCATCGCGGGTGTTGAATTGGCTGACGGCGGCAACCGCGCCCGCCGGGTTATTGAGCGCGCGGCCCAGCTTCTGGTTGTCGTCGCCGTCGGTATAGGTCTCGCGGAACGTCACGCCGGACGACATGTGCAATAGCGCCCGCAATGGCGTCTTGCCGTATTCGGTGCCCGCAAGCTCCGGCACGTAGGCTGCCGCCGGGTCGTCGATGGAGCGGATCGCACCTTCGGATAAGGCAATGCCTACGAGCATCATCGTGATCGTCTTGGCCATGGACTGGGACAGGAACCGGTCCTGATCGGTGCGGCCGTATTGGTAGTGTTCGAACAGGATGGTGTCGTCGCGCGCCACCAGCAGTCCGGTCACCGGATTGCGGTCGAGGTAATCCGTGATGGATGTCTGGTGCGCCTTGTAGGCGTAGGTGACGGAGAGTTCGTGCTCAGCGCGCAGCAACGGTGATGGCGCGCCCGCGGTGGCGACATCGTGCATCCGGCCAATACGGTCATAATGGCTGTAGAAGCCGACCATGTTCGTGGTGCCGAGGTCGCGGGAGGAGCCCGGGACCGGGTAGCCCTGCGGCCGCCCGTATGCGTCGGCGGCGAAACCATCGGCGGAGAAGACCTGGGCCTGACCAGGCTGGGTGAGCACGGAGAGCACGGCAGCGCAGAGAAGCGCCGCCCTGATCACGCCGGCTGCTCGAACGTCACCAGATCGCGGCCTTCCTCCACCATGTCGCCGACCGCACAGGCGACGGTCTTCACGATGCTGTCCGCCGGGGCCGTGAGCGTGATCTCCGTCTTCATCGCCTCCAGGACCAGCAACGGCGCGCCCTTCACGACCGGATCACCGGGATGCACCAGCACGCGGGTGACGCGGGCGGGGATCGGCGCGCTGACCCGGTCGCTGCCCGCCGCCTCTGCACCCGGTCCGGCGAGCGGGTCGATGTGACGCACGGTCTGACTTTGCCCGCCCGCCATGACGGTCAGCGCGTCACCATTGCGGATGACCCGGACCGGGCGGACGACGCCGTCCATGCGCAGCATGCCGCCCTGCATCGAGGCGCTGACCGTCGTGCCCGCCACGTCCATGCGGACGCTGTCACCGCCCAAATGGCAGCGGATGAGCATGGGTGTATCGCCAGCCGTGAAATGGATGTCCTGGTAGCCGTCGCCGTTCATCCGCCAGGCGTCCAGCACGGTCCAGGGCGAGCTTGCATCCACCGCAGCTTGCTCCTCCTGCAGGATGAACAGGCTGGCGGCGGCCCATATCTCGGGGCCGGGTGCGGCGGCGGGCGGCGTTTGCACGTCGGGATGGCGCGCGATGAACCCGGTGTCGAATGTGCCGGCCGCAAACACCGGGTGGGACACAACGGCTTGCAGCAGTGCGAGGTTGGTCTGCACGCCCACCACTTCATACTCCCGCAACGCGGCCGCCATCCGGCGGAGCGCGTCGTCGCGGTCGGCGCCGTGCACGATCAGCTTGGCGATCATCGGGTCATAGTTCGGCGTGATGGCGTCGCCTTGCCGCACGCCGGTATCGACGCGCACGCCGGGGCGCTCCTTAGGCTGCGCCAAATGCACCAGCGTGCCGACGCTGGGCAGGAAATCACGCGCCGGGTCTTCGGCGTAGATGCGCGCCTCGATCGCATGCCCAGTGATACTGAGCTGGCCGGCAAGCAGCGGCAAAGGCTCGCCGGTGGCCACCCGGAGCTGCCACTCCACCAGGTCCTGCCCGGTAATGGCTTCTGTCACCGGATGCTCCACTTGCAGGCGGGTATTCATCTCCATAAAATAAAAGTCGCCGTGCTCGGCGATGAACTCGACGGTGCCTGCGCCGACGTAGCCGACGGCGCGGGCCGCGGCGACGGCGGCCTCCCCCATGGCGCGGCGGCGCTCCGGGTCCATGCCTGGGGCGGGCGCTTCCTCGAGCACCTTCTGGTGCCGGCGCTGCACCGAGCAATCGCGTTCGAAGAGTGAGACGGCGTTGCCATGGGTGTCGGCGAAAACTTGGATTTCGATATGGCGCGGCGAGGTCAGGTAGCGTTCCACCAGGACGCGATCGTCACCGAATGAGGATGCCGCTTCCCGTTGCGCGCCTTCCAATGCGGCAGTGAACTCTGCCGCGTTCTGGACGACGCGCATGCCCTTGCCGCCACCACCGGCGCTGGCCTTGATCAGCACCGGGTAGCCGATGCGCGCGGCCTCGTTCGCCAGCAGCGCAGGGTCCTGCGCTTCACCGTGATAGCCGGGCACAAGCGGCACCCCGGCCTCGCCCATCAGCGCCTTGGAGGCGGCTTTGGAGCCCATGGCGCGGATGGCGGATGCAGGCGGGCCAATGAACACTACGCTGGCGGCGGCGCAGGCATCGGCGAAATCCGCATTTTCCGAGAGGAAGCCGTATCCGGGATGGATCGCCTCGGCGCCGGACTTGCGGGCGACGTCCAGGATGGTGTCGCCGCGTAGATAGCTGTCGCGCGCCGGTGCCGGCCCGATAGGCCAAGCCTCATCGGCCAGCGCCACATGACGTGCGGTGGCGTCGGCGTCGGAATACACCGCCACCGTTGCGATCCCCATGCGCCGTGCCGTCGCGATCACACGGCACGCGATCTCTCCCCGGTTGGCGATGAGGATTTTGCGGAACATCGTGCTCACATCCGGAACAGACCGAATTTGGTCTGCGGGATCGGCGCGTTCAGGCTGGCCGACAAACCAAGCCCCAGCACCCGGCGGGTTTGCGCCGGGTCGATCACGCCGTCATCCCACAGCCGGGCGGAGGAGTAGTAGGGGTGGCCTTGCGTTTCGTACTGCTCGCGGATCGGCGCCTTGAACTGGTCTTCCTCATCCGCCGACCAGGCCTCGCCCTTGGCCTCGATCGCGTCGCGCCGGATCGTGGCCATGACCGAGGCGGCTTGCTCCCCGCCCATCACGCCGATGCGGGCATTGGGCCACATCCAGAGGAAGCGCGGCGAGTAGGCACGGCCGCACATGCCGTAATTGCCGGCGCCGAAGCTGCCGCCGATGACGATGGTGAACTTCGGCACGGCCGCCGTGGCGACCGCAGTCACCATCTTCGCGCCATCCTTGGCGATGCCGCCGGCCTCGTATTTCCGGCCCACCATGAAGCCGGCAATGTTTTGCAAAAACACCAGCGGGATGCCGCGCTGGGCGCAAAGCTCGATGAAATGCGCACCCTTCTGGGCGCTCTCACTGAACAGGATGCCATTGTTCGCAACGATGCCGACGGGAATGCCCCAAACATGCGCGAATCCCGTCACCAGGGTTTGCCCATACAGCCGCTTGAACTCAGCGAACTCGCTGCCGTCCACGATGCGCGCGATCACCTCTCGCACGTCGTACGGCACGCGCGTGCTGGTCGGGATCACGCTGTAGAGTTCAACCGGGTCATAACGCGGCGGCACGGGTGCCCGCATCGCGACACCAGGCTGTTTCACGGTGTTCAATGAGGCGACGATGTTGCGCGCGATGCCGAGCGCGTGGCTGTCGTTTTCGGCGTAATGGTCGGTGACGCCCGAGGTACGGCTGTGCACGTCGGCGCCGCCTAAGTCTTCGGCGCTGACGACCTCCCCGGTCGCAGCCTTCACCAGCGGCGGCCCGGCGAGGAAGATGGTGCCCTGGTTGCGGACGATGACGCTTTCGTCGCACATGGCAGGCACGTAGGCTCCGCCTGCGGTGCAGGACCCCATGACCACGGCGATCTGCGCGATCCCGGCGGCGGACATGTTCGCCTGGTTGAAGAAGATGCGGCCGAAATGGTCGCGATCGGGAAACACCTCGTCCTGATTGGGCAGGTTGGCGCCGCCGCTATCCACCAGATAGACGCAAGGCAGCCGGTTCTGCATCGCGATTTCCTGCGCGCGCAGGTGCTTCTTGACCGTCAGCGGGTAATAGGAGCCGCCTTTGACGGTCGCGTCGTTGGCGACGATCATGCACTCGCGCCCGGACACGCGCCCGACCCCGGTTATGATGCCGGCGGAGGGCACCTCGCCTTTATACAACCCGTGGGCCGCAAGCTGTCCGACTTCGAGGAAGGGTGACGCCGGGTCGATCAGGGCACGGATGCGGTCGCGCGGCAGCAGCTTGCCGCGGGCGATGTGACGCTGACGGGAAGCCTCCCCGCCGCCCTCCCGCACGCTGGCAGCGGTGGTGCGGAGGTCGGCGACCAGGGCGGCCATGGCGGCGGCGTTGGCGCGGGCTTCGGGGGAGCGCAAATCGAGCGCGGTGGTGAGAACGCTCACGCGTTCATCTCCCCTCTCCCAATGGGAGTGGGCTTTGAAGAAAGGCGGAGGGGGCGGTCGTATCTCACGCTGTCTCGTTGAACAGTTCGCGGCCGATCAGCATGCGGCGGATTTCGCTAGTGCCGGCGCCGATCTCGTATAGCTTGGCGTCGCGCAGCAAGCGGCCGGTCGGGTAGTCGTTGATGTAGCCGTTTCCGCCGAGCGTCTGGATGGCTTCCAGCGCCATCCAGGTGGCCTTCTCGGCAGCGTACAGGATCGCACCCGCAGCGTCCTTGCGGGTCGTCTGGCCGCGATCGCAAGCCTTCGCGACGGCGTACACGTAGGCGCGCGACGCGTTCATCGTCGTGTACATGTCAGCGACCTTGCCCTGCATGAGCTGGAATTCGCCGATCGCCTGGCCGAACTGCTTGCGCTCATGGATGTAGGGCAGCACCACGTCCATGCACGCCTGCATGATGCCGATCGGGCCGGCCGCCAGCACCGCACGCTCATAATCCAGCCCGCTCATCAGCACGTTCACCCCGCGGCCGAGCGTGCCGAGCACGTTCTCCTCCGGCACCTCGCACTCCTCGAACACCAGCTCACAGGTGTTGGAGCCGCGCATGCCAAGCTTGTTCAGCTTCTGCGCCGTGCTGAAGCCCTTGAAGCCCTTTTCGATTAGGAAGGCGGTGATCCCGCGTGCGCCGGCCGCTGGATCGGTCTTGGCATAGACGACCAGCGTGTCGGCGTTGGGGCCGTTGGTGATCCACATCTTGCTGCCGTTCAGCACCCATCGGTCACCGCGCTTGTCGGCCCGCGTCCGCATGCCCACCACGTCGGACCCGGCGCCGGGTTCGCTCATCGCCAGCGCGCCGACATGCTCGCCGCTGATCAGCTTGGGCAGGTAGCGAGACTTCTGCTCGTCATTGCCGTTGCGGGCGATCTGGTTCACGCAAAGGTTGGAATGGGCGCCGTAGGACAGGCCCACCGAGGCGGAGGCGCGGCTGATCTCCTCCATCGCGACGCAGTGATCGAGGTAGCCCATCCCCGCCCCGCCGTACTCCTCCGGAGCGGTGATGCCGAGCACGCCGAGGTCGCCGAACTTGCGCCATAGGTCGGCCGGGAAGTCGTTCGCCTCATCGATGGCGGCGGCGCGGGGCGCGATTTCGTCGGCCGAGAAGTTGGCAACCTGGTCGCGCAGCGCGTCGGCGGTCTCGCCGAGATCGAAGTCCAACCCGCGAAAGCTGTTCAGCATCG
>CAZZVB010000084.1:0-17410 GCA_964657445.1 uncultured Burkholderiaceae bacterium
GTTTCGGCTGATTGCGTCCGCCCGGTCAGCACGACCGGGACGGACGCCCAGGCAATTCCAGGCCAAGACTGTCTTACTCTGCGCTTGGCACTTGCAGAAAAGCGTCAGTGGTTGACCAGCACATAGTGCAGCGTGAACAGCACTTCGGTGGTGTCCTCCTTCATGTCGGGCGTGAAGGCGGGAACGGTCGCATTGCGGAACACGTCAACCCAGGCGCCATCCAGGAACGCCGAGCGCGATGAGCGATAGATGTTGGACGCCAGCACGCGGCCGCTGCGATCGAACTTCAGATACACCACGGAGTCACCCTGCTGGTGTTCCCTGATAGCTTCCTCTGGATAATACAGTCGCGCCTGCGTCCACTTGTGCAGCAGCGATAGCCACGACGCTCCGGGTTTAGCCCCACCCAGATACGCCACCGAGTCGGTTTCTCCGCCCTGGGAGGGTGTGGAGAGATCGATACCGTGTGACGAACGCGACGGTGCCTGGTTTGGCGGTGCGGAGTTGAACGACCAGTTCTGTGGCGCCGGAAACCCGGAGGGCGGCCTTGCCGGACGGGACGCCAAACGCGCCGGCGGCGGTGGACGCGGCAGCGGAGGCAATGGAGGCGGCGGCTGCGGCGGCACGAATGGCGGCGGCGGTGCAAGCGCCGGCTCCTCCTGCTGGCTCAGCGACACCGTGGGCGGTGAATGCGGCGTTTGCTGCTGGCTCTGTTGCGGGCTTGGCGGCTGCGGCTGCGGCTGGGCAGGTGGCGCTTGCGGGTCGGGCGGCGTCGGGCTGGGCGGCGCCGGTGGCGTGGGCGCCGGCTGTGGCGGTACGAGCGACGCTTCCTGCGAGGGCGGCGTCGGTGCTGGCGGACCTGGGGGCGGCGGTGGCGCGGCGGGAGCCGAGGTATCCGGAACCGGTGGCGCGACCGGCGCAGCTTGGTTGCCGGACGCGGTCTTGGGCGTCGCACTCGGGCTGGCGGAGCGCGTCGAGGCCTGGGTGTTCGACGCATCCTCGAACACCATCGACAGCACGTCAGGCTCCGGGCTGGGTTGCGCCTCCGGGCGGGGACGCGTCCAGATCAGCAGCAACAACAGCAGGGCGTGCAGCACAACCGAGCCGATGAGCATCGGCTTCAGGTAGCGCCGCCGGGTGCGCCGACGGCCGCTCAGACGCTCAGACCGGATCGGATGCGGTGGTGGGTGGATCAGCAGCTGAGAGGCTCAGGCGACGAGGGGCGCCCGCTCCGATCGGGCCCGGGCCCAAGCCGCCGCGGCATCTTCGTCGAACAACTCGGCAAGCTTCTTCATGACGGTGCCGCCGAGTTCCTCGGCGTCAACGATGGTGACGGCGCGACGGTAGTAGCGGGTCACGTCATGCCCGATGCCGATGGCGATCAGCTCCACGAAATCCCGGCTTTCGATCTCCCGTATGACCTCGCGCAGGTGCTTCTCGAGGTAGTTGCCCGGGTTCACCGACAGCGTGCTGTCATCCACCGGCGCCCCATCGCTGATCACCATCAGGATGCGCCGCCGTTCGGGCCGGTTTACCAGCCGGCGATACGCCCATTGCAGCGCCTCACCGTCGATATTTTCCTTCAGCAGCCCTTCGCGCAGCATCAGACCCAAGTTCTTGCGGGCGCGGCGCCATGGCGCATCAGCCGGCGTGTAGATGATGTGGCGCAAATCGTTCAGCCGGCCGGGGTTGCGCGGCTTGCCTTCGGCTACCCAACGCTCGCGGGAATGGCCGCCCTTCCAGGCGCGGGTCGTGAAGCCGAGGATCTCCACCTTCACCGAGCAGCGTTCCAGCGTGCGGGCGAGAATGTCGCCGCACATCGCCGCGACCGTGATCGGGCGGCCGCGCATCGAACCGCTATTGTCGATCAACAGGGTGACGACGGTATCGCGGAATTCGGTTTCCCGCTCCCGCTTGTAGGAGAGCGACAGCAGCGGGTTGACGATGATGCGCGCCAGCCGGCCGGCGTCCAGCATACCTTCTTCGAGGTCGAACTCCCATGCGCGGGTCTGTTGCGCCATGAGGCGGCGCTGCAGCCGGTTTGCGAGCTTGCTGACGACGCCTTGCAGGTGTTGCAGCTGCTGATCGAGCTGCTGGCGCAGCCGGGTCAGCTCATCGGGGTCGCAGAGGTCGTCGGCATGGACCTCCTCGTCATTGGCGCGGCTGAACGGCTTATAGGTGGTCAGGTCGTCGCTGACCGGGCGATCGCGCCGCTGTTGCGGGCCGCCAGGCTTCTCGTCGCCCTCGGCGGCTGCGGACTCTTCCTCCTCGGCTTCTTCGCCTTCGTCCTCGGCCGCCTGGCCTTCCATCTGCTCGGGTTGCTGGCCGAGCGTGCTGTCCTGCTCGGACTGGCTTTCGCCTTGGCTGTCCTGGCTGTTGTCCTGGGTGCCGGCCTGCTCGCCGCCTTCCTCGCCCTCTTCCTCGGAGTTGTCCGGCTCGGCTTCAACCTCCGCCTCGGCCAGGTTCAGCGCCGCCAGCAGCTTGCGCGCGGCGCGGGTGAACTCGGTCTGATCGGAACGTGCGGCGGCCATTGCCGCCATGGCGGCTTCCGCCTCCGGCCCCAGCGTGTCGCGCCACGTCGAAAGGATACGGTGCGTGGCTTCGGGGGAGACCTCGCCGCTCATGCGTTCGCGCGCGAGCAGCGACAGCGCCGCGGCCATGGGCAGTTGGTCACGCCGGGTCATCCGGTCGTAGCCCTCGGCCTCGCAATCCTCCGACAATTTGGCGCGGAGGTTGGCAGCCACGCCGGTCATGAACTCGGCGCCGACGGTCTCTACCCGTGCCTGCTCCAGCGCGTCATAGACATCCTTCGCTTCGCGCTGGGCTGGCGAGCGGGCGGCATGCACGCCCTCATCATGGTGGCGAAGCCGCAGCGCGACCGCATCGGCGGCGCCGCGCAATTTGGCCATCTCGGCAGGCGGCAAGGCACGGGTCGGCAAGGGCAGGCGGGCGCGGCGGCCCACCACCCCTGATGGCCCGGGCTGGAACGCCACCTGCACGTCCGGTGTTTGTGCCACGGCTCGAAGCGCGCCTGCGGTGGCGCGCTTGAAGTCCTCGCTGCGTCCGTTGTCCTTGCTTCCGCTCACCCTTACAGAACCTTGCGTGCCGGCACCCCCGTCGGGATGTCCTCGTTGAAACAGCGTTGGTAATATTCGGCGACGGTAGAACGCTCTGCCTCGTCGCACTTGTTAAGAAAGGTGACGCGGAAGGCGAAGCCAATATCGCCGAAGATCTTGGCGTTCTCGGCCCAGGTGATCACCGTGCGCGGAGACATGACAGTCGATATGTCGCCGTTGATGAAGCCGGCGCGGGTCAGATCGGCCAACGCCACCATCGACTCGGTGCGCTTGCGCTCGGCCGTGTTCTTGAGGTCCATGCCCATCTTGGCCATGACGATCTGAGTCTCCTGCTGGTGCGGCAGGTAGTTCAGCGTCGCTACGATGTTCCAGCGGTCCATCTGGCCTTGGTTGATCTGCTGGGTTCCGTGATACAGGCCGGTCGTGTCACCCAAGCCGACGGTGTTGGCGGTCGCGAACAGCCTGAAGGAGCGGTGGGGACGGATCACCTTGTTCTGGTCGAGCAACGTTAGCTTTCCCTCGACCTCGAGCACGCGCTGGATGACGAACATGACGTCCGGCCGGCCAGCGTCGTACTCGTCAAACACCAGCGCGCAGGCATGCTGCAGCGCCCAGGGCAGAATGCCCTCGCGGAACTCGGTGATCTGCTTGCCGTCGCGCACGACGATGGCGTCCTTGCCGATCAGGTCGATGCGGCTGATGTGGCTGTCCAGGTTGACGCGGATGCACGGCCAGTTCAGCCGGGCCGCCACCTGCTCGATATGGGTGGACTTGCCGGTGCCGTGATAGCCCTGGATCATGACCCGGCGGTTGTTGCTGAACCCGGCCAGGATGGCGACCGTGGTTTCCTTATCGAACCGGTACGTGGTGTCGATGTCCGGCACATGCTCGGTCCGGATGCTGAACGCCGGAACCTGCATGTCGAGGTCGATGCCGAACGCCTCACGCGCGCTGACATGAGTGTCCGGCACGTCGATCGCAGAGGTCGGGGCCGGACGGGTGTCCGCGAGTGCGGCGACATTGGTCATCGGCAGTGGTTATCCTCGATACACGTACAAGTTTGCGACATTGCTTTGCCAGCGAAGTTAGCTGTCATGTTGGGCTGCGGCTACCCCGCCGCTGCAAGCGGTGGGCCGGCCGCCAAGTGGTTCTTGACCGCGGCGTAAGCGAGATTGATCGACTTCAATCTCTCTTCCGAGGCACGGTCTCCGCCATTGGCATCGGGATGGTGCCGTTTGGCGAGTTCCTTGTAACGCGACTTCACTGCATCCAGTGAAACCGGCCATTCAAGACCGAGTGTGGTCAGCGGCTCGCGCAACTCACTCGGGGCAGCCTGCTTGGCCCGTTCGGCACTGCGTGCGCGTGCGCCGGCGAGCGCCTCCAGCGGATCGCGCAAGGCATCTTCATTGAGGAAGCGGGCACCGAGCCGCCCGAGTGGCCAGGTAGGGCGCTGCCACTGGGTGTCGGCCCGCGTTTGCGCTTCGATCTGCCCCGGCGTCATGCCTTTGTAGAAGTCCCAGCCAGCGTTGTACTCGCGCACATGCTCAAGGCAGAACCACCAGTATTCATTCAGCGAATTGCGCGACTTTGGCGCACGGTAGTCGCCGCCCAGCACGCAGCCGGGAAAATCGCAGGGGTGGCCAGGCGCGTCCGGATCGGGCGCGTAGGCCCGGGGTCGCGGTGCGCGTCGGGTCATCGTCCCTTATGTGCGCCGCCATGCTACCCCGGCAAGTCCGCTCGCATCCTGTGGCCGCGCACACGGCCGGCACCAACGTTGATCTTGGCTCAGGCGGCGCAATCGTCGGATAATGGGGCATGGCATCAAGAATAGACCGGCTGCGTGCCGTGCTAACCGCAAGTTTTGCGCCCCTCGCGCTCGACGTCGTCGATGAATCGGCGCGTCACGCCGGACACGCCGGCGCCTCCGCACAGGGGGAAACCCATTACAACGTGAGAATGGTTTCGGAGGCATTTTCCGGGCAGAGCAGGCTTGCGAGATCGCGGGCGGTGCATGATGCCGTGGCCGCTGAATTCCGCGACGGCTTGCACGCGCTATCACTCACGCTAAAGTCTCCGGCAGAGTGAGGTGCATCTAAGATTAGCGATCTCGTCTAAAAAAGCGATCACATGCAATGTTTACGGTTGTATTTTGCGCGATCAGAGGTTAAAGAAAGTTATCTTATATAACCGAAGAGTCAGGATTCATCGTGGCGATGCAGAGTCGATTGGTTAACCGGAACATCATCGCCGCGCGTGGTCGCTCGTCGATGCGCCTCGAACCCGAAATCTGGGATGCGCTGCAAGAGATCTGCCGCCGTGAGCAGGTGGGGCTTGGCGATCTCGTGCAACGCGTCGAAGGCACACGGTCCGAAGGCGGCCGCACCAGTGCCGTCCGCGTGTTCGCATTCCAGTATTTCCGCGCCGCGGCGACCGAAGACGGTCACCGGGCGGCTCAGCATGGGGCTCTGACCTAAATCTTTTTCGCAGCCAGGGCTGTCGCAATGCGGCATTGAGCGCCGCATGACAGCTGAACTCGAAACACTTGCCGTTACAGTGACCGAAGCGGCGGTCGAGACATTCGAGGCGGCATTTGCCTCGGTGTGCCGGACGGTCGGATTTTTCCTGGCTGACGAGAAGCTACGAACCTGGGTGATCGAGGGTGTGAAACGCCCTGGAGAGGGCGAGGGCGCTCTTGCGGCCGGGCTGGCGATCGCCGTGGCCGTCACCGGCGAAAACCCTGCATTGCTGCGCCGGCCCACGGACGCCGGTGGTTGGCTGGCTCGCACGAAGTCCGCCTTCCCGGAGCAACGTGTTGGACAGCGCTTCGCAATCCGTGGAACGCATCTTGGGCCCGGCCGGGCCGCTGGCCGGATTACGCTCAAGCTAGATGCCGGAGTGGCCTTTGGTTCGGGCGAGCACGGCTCGACGCGCGGCTGCCTGCGTGCGCTGGAGCGTGTTGCGCACCGCAAGCCGCGCCGCATTCTCGACCTGGGATGTGGTTCCGGCATCCTGGCGATGGCCGCTTGCAAGTTGCTCGGGCGGCCCGTGCTTGCCACTGACATCGATGGCTGGTCGGTCCGTGTCGCCGCTGAGAATGCGACGGCGAATGGCCTGCGTAATCGCATGGCCTGCCGCATCGCGAATGGCTGGCAACCGCCTGCACGATCGGGGGCGCCTTACGACTTGGTGTTCGCCAACATTTTGGCGCGCCCACTCTGCGCCATGGCCGCGAATTTGGCCGCCAATCTTTCGAACGGTGGCACGGCAATCCTTGCCGGCTTGCTACGAAGCCAAGCCCGCATGGTCATCGCGGCCCATCGCCGTTCAGGCTTGGTTTTGGAGCAGCAACTCAACGAAGGCGCTTGGTCAACCCTCGTGCTTCGCCGGAAGTGAACCCGGCCTAGCTGGCAACGGCAGGTCTCACCCGCCTCTTCAAAGCAAGGAGGCGGGTGAAAGCTGCTGTTTGATCAACGCGGACGGGCGGTGAAGCGCGGGTCGAATACCAGACCGATCTGCGGACGGGTCAGGCCTATGTCGGCCAGCTCGCGGTCGGTAAGATTTCCCAGTTCCGACATCACGCTCTGACGGCGAACATAGGATGCGATCCATCCCGCAAGGCGCGCGAAAACGCCGCCGTGGGAGTTGCGGAGGCTCTGCGCATCGGCGAAGTGTTCAGGATGGCTGATCCGGTCGGACGGTAGGAGCGCCAACTCCTCCTTGGACACGTAGGCGTTCATGACAAAAGTCCCAACATCAGGCAGCGGGCTTCGGAGGCCACCGGCGGTGGCTTGCTCCCGTCTGCTGCGTTGCAATATGCGACCACGTAGAGGCCGACGCATGCGCCAACTCCAAGCCGCAGCCATGCGTACAGCGCATTTAAATCTTAACAGCTATGTGAAGAAACTATGACCGGACACCTCGCGGCGCTGCGCCGGGTTCTCCAGCAGCAGGGTGTGGACGGCTTCGTCGTGCCGCGCTCGGACGAGCATCTCGGCGAATACGTGCCGTCAAGTGCCGAGCGCCTTGCCTGGCTGACGGGTTTCACCGGAAGCGCCGGGCTGGCGATCGTGTTGCAGGACCAGGCTGCCGTCTTCACGGACGGCCGGTATGTCCTGCAACTCGCGGCGCAGACTGACGCAGCCGAATTCCAGCAACTCCACATGGTGGAGCAGCCGCCGCACGAGTGGGCGGCCGCCCGTGCGCACCGCATCGGCTACGACCCCTGGCTGCTCAGCGAGGAGGCGCTCGGGCGCTACACCGGTGCCGGGCTGGAGATGGTGCCGCTCTCGCCCAACCCGATCGATCAGGTATGGCACAATCGGCCGGCCGCTCCATCGGCAGCGGCGAAGGTGCATGACCTTCCCAAAGCCGGCCAGTCCGCGGCCGACAAGCGGGCGAGCCTGGCTGGTGTGTTGCGATCTTCTGGACAGGATGCGTGCGTGCTGACCGATCCGGCCAGCATCAATTGGCTGCTCAACATCCGCGGTGCCGACCTGACCTTCACACCCGTCGCACTGGCGTTCGCCATACTGCATGCCGACGCCCGCGTGGACCTGTTCATCGATCCGGCCAAGTTGGCGCCCGAACTGCGTGTGTGGCTCGGCAATGAGGTGTCGCTCCACGAGCCCGCCGCTTTCGGGACCGCTTTGGCAGCGTTTGCAGGCAAGCGGGTTCGCGTGGATGCGGCAGGCGCCCCGGTTGCGGTGGCCCAGGCGCTGGCCCAGGGCGGGGCGACCGTGGTCAACGGCGCCGATCCTTGCCTGCTGCCCAAGGCCAGCAAAAACGCCATCGAGCAGGAAGGCATGCGGGCTGCCCATCGCCGCGACGCGGTCGCCGTTTGCCGGTTCCTTCGTTGGCTGCAACACGCCACGGGCGAGACGGAGCTATCGGCCGCCAATTATTTGCTCGCACTCCGCACCGGTGTCGCGGGCTTCCAGGGCGAGAGCTTTCCCGCGATTTCCGGCGCGGGGGAACATGGCGCGGTCATCCATTATCGGGTCACCGAGGAGAGCGACCGGGCCATCCGTCCCAACGAGGTTTACCTGATCGACAGCGGCGGACAGTATGACGATGGCACCACCGACATCACCCGCACAGTCTGGACCGGACCCGATGCACCGCCGGAGGAGGTCAGGTCCCGATATACGCGTGTGCTGCAGGGTAACATTGCGCTAGCGACGACCGTCTTTCCCAAGGGTGTCGCAGGCTTGCATCTCGACGCCATCGCGCGCCGGCCGCTGTGGTCCGTCGGGCTCGACTACGATCACGGAACCGGCCATGGCGTGGGCAGCTTCCTCTCGGTTCACGAAGGGCCGGTCAGCATTTCCCGCGTAGCGCGACCAGTCGCGGTGGAAGCTGGAATGATCCTCTCCAACGAGCCCGGTTACTATAAGCCCGGCTGCTATGGGATCCGGCTGGAGACGCTGCTGCTGGTGCAACCCGCCGAGCTGGCGGATGCGACGCGGCCATTCCTACGCTTCGAGGTTCTCACCCTGGCGCCGTTCGACCGGCGTCTCATCGACCCGGCGTTGCTGAACGAGGCCGAACGCGCCTGGCTGAACGCCTACCACGCCCGAGTCGCTGACGAGCTTCGGGGGCAAGGCGACGCCGAATTGGACGTATGGCTCGATTGGGCATGCCAGCCGATCTAAGCCAAATCAATACGTTACACCTGATACCTCTCGCGCTGGTTCGACGCGTTAACCCATCACAGGCCGGATTTCGCCATGTTGCCGTTATCAGTGGGGTCGGAGCGATGGTGTTGGGGCGAGGTGAACTGCAAGCGCTGACCGCATGGTGCGCCAGACGCGGCCTGGGTTGGGCGCCAGCCTCCCAGTCCACAAGCCGCGGCGGCATCGTCCTGCATGGGCGCAGCCCGGACCGCCCCTGGCAGGGCATGATGCTCGTTCAACTCGACGCGGGGTACTGCCTCGAGAATGAGGCTGGCGAGACGCTCGCCACAGCCTCCAGCCTGGCGGCTGTGCTCGACGCGCTCGATGGGGGGATCGTGAGCCGGCGACGCTACGCCGGCACAGCCTCGGACTTGGCAGGACGAACGCCGAGTATGTGGGCAATGGCGTAGGTCAGGTCCGGCCGGTTCAGCGTGTAGAAGTGGAATTCGTCGATCCCGTTTGCCTGCAGCAGCCTGACCTGCTCGGCCGCCACGGCCGCCGCCACCATGCGCCGGGTTTCGGCGTCGTCTTCGGTGCCTTCGAACATGGCTGCAAGCCAGTCCGGGATCGAGGCGCCGCACATCGCGCTGAACTTCGCAGCCTGAGCAAAATTCGACACCGGCATGATGCCCGGGACGAGCGGCGCAGTGATGCCCGCCGCCAGCGCGCGATCCAGGAAGCGCAGGAAAAGCCCGGGATCGAAGAAATATTGGGTGATCGCCCGCGTCGCGCCGGCGTCCAGCTTACGCTTGAGGTTGTCGAGGTCGAGGTCGGCGCTGTGCGCGTCCGGATGGGTTTCCGGGTAAGCGGCCACCGATATTTCGAAGTCGGCAATGCGCTTCAGGCCAGCCACCAGGTCGCTGGCGTAGGCGTAGCCCTCGGGGTGGGCTTGGTAGGGTTGGCCGGGCGCCGCGTCGCCGCGCAAAGCGACGATGTGGCGCACCCCCGCGTCCCAGTAACGCCGCGCGACGTCATCGACTTCACCACGGCTGGCGCCCACGCAGGTCAGGTGAGCAGCCGGGGTCAACGTGGTTTCCGTAACGATCCGCCTCACGGTCGCATGGGTGCGCTCCTGCGTGCTGCCGCCAGCGCCGTAGGTTACCGAAACGAACCTCGGCGCGAGCCGCTCCAGCCGGCGGATGCAGGCCCAGAGCTGCGCCTCCAGCGCTTCCGTGCGCGGTGGAAAGAACTCGAACGACAAAGCCGGCGGGGCGGCGCCTTGTCCTGGTACGGGCAGTTGGCCGAACCTCGGTCCGGTGAGCCACCGCTCGAGCGTGGGAAGCTGGTTCGGCAGCGCAGAGACTTGGTTCATGGTAGCCCTGTGAGTGGGTGTATCCCGCACGCAACGCAAGATGCCTTTCGGCTTAGCTCGGTTTAAAGGTCGCGCAACCCTTTGCACAACATGCCGTTGCCTCCGAGGCCGCCTGAGTGGCGCCGACTGCAGGCAATAGAACCATCGTTGCGTGCGGGACAACCCATGCTAGACATTTCTAATCCAAGCTTCTCCAGTGATGCTTCGCTCGCCGACAGCTAAGGACCACCAATGCGCTCCGCCCTACTTCGTTCGCTGCTGGCACTCACGGCCGTTTGGTCGCTTGCTGGATGTGCCACTCGGCCACCGGCTTCCGATGTGGAGGCGACCCAGGAGTTCCAGGAGAACAATGACCCTTACGAGCCGGCCAACCGGGTCGGTTTCGCGATCAATGATGGGCTGGACACCTACATCCTGGCGCCGGTCGCCCGGGCCTACCGCTATGCCGTTCCCGGCGCCGTGCGGCAACCGATCCACAACGTGTTGCAGAACATGACCACTCCGGTCCTGTTCATCAACGACGTGATCCAGACCAAACCGCGCCGGGCTGGCGACACGTTCATGCGTTTCATCATCAACACCACCGCGGGTGTCGGTGGGTTATTCGATGTGGCGGCGAAGGTCGGCTATCCGGTCCACGACAACGATTTCGGCACGACCCTTGCGCTCTGGGGCGTTCCGGAAGGGCCTTTCCTGTTCCTGCCGGTGCTCGGACCATCCAATCCCCGCGATGCGACGGGGTTTGGCGTCGATATCGCTTTCGACCCGTTGACCTATGTGCCGAGCGGCCACGGACTCAAGACGTTGGAGTATGCGCGGATCGGGATCAGCGCCGTCGATTCCCGTGAGCGTGTCCTGGATGAAGTCAGCTCCATTAAGAAAACAGCACTCGATCCGTATGCTACCTTTCGCAGCCTGTACCGGCAGAATCGTGAGAGCGCGATCGAACAGGTCCGGAGTGAAGACAGGGCTACCGTGCCGAACTGGTATGCGAAGTGAGGCTTACATGCGCGACCCCAGGGAACATCATACGATGAGACTGACACGACGGACGATGCTTTGCGGGGGCGCTGGCCTAGCGATTGTGGCCCTAATGCCGGGCGCCGTCGCGTTCGCCCAGCAGGCCGACACAGCTTCGGCGAGCAGCTTCATTGAGGAGTTTGGCGCCAAGCTCGTCGCGATCGTCAATGGTGAAGGATCGCTTCCCGAGAAGCAGCAGCGTCTGCGCCCGCTGATCGATAGCGCTGTGGACGTGGACGGCATCGCGAAGTTCTGCCTCGGCCGCTTCAATGCAACCGCCACGCCGCAGCAATTGCAGGAATTCACCAAGCTGTTCCATGCCGTCCTCGTGGACAACATCAGCAGCAAGATCGGCGAGTATCGCGGCGTGACGTTCCACATGACGGAGTCCTCGATGCGCGGCAGCGAGGCTTATGTCGGCACGATCGTACAGCGCCCGAACACTGCGGCGACGAACGTGCGCTGGGTGGTCAGCCTCGCCTCCGGCAGCCCAAAGGTTGTTGATGTTGTCGCCGAGGGGACCAGCCTTCGTCTCACTCAGCGGAGCGATTACGCGTCGTATCTGAGCCACAATGCCAACAACCTCGACGCGCTGATCTCGGCCATGCGCCGGCAGGTCGAATCCAGCTAACCCGCTAGAGTATCGCCCCAGGCATGGCGGAGCGCCGCCGCGGCCATCGCCAATGCCGTGTCCGACGCGCGGATCACTCGGTTCATCGTCAGAAAGCCATGCACCTGGGTCGCCATGTGGACGGTCGTGACGGCACAGCCGGCGTCTTCGAGCGCCTGTGCGTAGGCGATGCCTTCGTCACGGAGAGGGTCATAGCCCGCTGTCAGCACAAACGCCGGCGGCAGACCGGCAAGCTTCGCGTTCATGGGGCTTGCAGCAGGCGAAGCCGCATCGCCCGATCCGAGGTAATGATCGCGGAACCAGCGCATGCTTGCGGCAGTCAGCGGCAGGCCTTCGGTGAACTGGTCGTAGGACGGACGGGAGCAGGTCAGGTCGGTCGCCGGATATAGTAGAAGCTGGAAGCAGGCTGCCGGTCCGGCGGCGTCCCGCCCTGCGATCGCGAGCAACGCGGCCAGGTTGCCGCCCGCGCTGTCGCCGCCCACTGCGAGCATCGCCGGGTCGATCCCCAGTTCCTGCGCGTGGGATGCGACGTAGCTCATCGCAGCGGCGGAGTCGTCGAACGCCGCTGGAAATGGATGTTCCGGCGCCAAACGATAATCGACAGCCACGACCCGGCACTGCGCCAAATTGGCGAGCGTGCGGCAAACCCCGTCATGGGAGCTCAAGTCGCCGATCACCCACCCGCCGCCGTGCAAATACAGCAAGCCACGCCCGCCAACGGCGTCATGACCGCGGTAAAAGCGACAAGGCACCGGCCCGGCGTTGAAGTCGTAGGTTTCGGCCACTTCGGGCGGCGGCCTCTGCACGGCCCGGCGCGTTTCCCGGTACAGTGCGCGGGCGGCCTCCGGTTCCAGTGTTTGCAACGGCGGCCGGCCAGCCAGGGCCACCATGTCGAGCAGGCGTTGAGCGTCAGGGTCAATCGGCATGCGCAAATCGGAGCATTGTTCATCGCGTGACGCAATCGGCCCGCGGACTGCCCATATGATTCCTGAAGGAGCTGGGTAATGGACGGCGGAACGCGGATATCCGGCACAGTGGACATTCAGATCGGCGGCATGAGTTGCGCCGCCTGCGTCAGCCGTGTCGAGCGGGCCTTGCTGAAAGTGCCGGGCGTGAGCTCCGCGCAGGTCAATCTGCAGTCCGAACGCGCGCGGGTTGGCGGCTCCGCACCCATGAAGGCTTTGGTGGCCGCCGTGGAGCGGGCTGGCTACGAAGCACGGCCGCCGGAAGCCGCGGCACCGGTCAGCCGGGAGGGATACTGGGCGGTGGCAGCGCTCGTGTTGGCCGCGCCCCTCATCCTGCCGATGCTGTGGATGCCGTTCGGTATCGAGGCGGAGCTGCCGCGCTGGAGCCAATTTGTCATCGCCGCCGTCGTGCAAGGGCTGTTCGGGGCGCGCTTCTTCCGCGGCGCCTGGGGTGCCTTGCGCGCCGGCAGCGCGAGCATGGATACGCTGGTGGCGATGGGCACCACCGCCGCCTTCGGACTTTCGCTGTGGGATCTCGCGTTCGGCGGTCCGCTGTACTTCGAGGCGTCGGCCTCGATCATCGCCCTCGTGCGAACAGGCAAATGGCTGGAAGGCCGCGCCCGCAAACAGGCCGGTGCCGCCTTGCGCGCGCTGGAACGGCTGCGGCCGGAACAAGCGCAGGTTCGGCGGGATGGCGCGGAAGTCATCGTTCCCGTCAAAAGCCTGCGGGCCGGAGATCTGATGGTCGTCCGTCCGGGGGAGCGTTTCCCTGCCGATGGCCTGGTGCGAGAGGGCGAGGGCAGCGCCGATGAAAGCCTGCTGACCGGGGAGGCCATGCCAGTCGCCAAGCGGCCCGGCAGCGCGGTGACCGGCGGCGCGATGAACGGCGACGCGCTGCTGCTGGTGGCGGCGACGGGTGAGGGGACCGAAGGCCGTCTCGCCCGGATGGTGCGGCTGATGGAAGACGCCGAGGCCGCGAAGCCGCCGGTCCAGCGGCTGGTGGACCAGGTCAGCGCAGTGTTCGTCCCCGTGGTGATCGGGATCGCAGTGGCGGTGTTCGCCGGGTGGTGGATCGCCGGCGATCCGGTGGGCGGCGCGCTGGTCAACGCGGTCGCCGTGCTGGTCATCGCGTGTCCCTGCGCGCTCGGCCTCGCGACCCCGGCGGCGATTGCCACCGGCATCGGTGTCGCCGCCCGAAACGGCATCCTGCTGCGCGACCCGGCGGTGCTCGAGTCCGCTGGCAGCATCCGCACCGTGGTGTTCGACAAGACGGGGACGCTGACCGAGGGCCACCCGGAGGTCCTGGCGATCGAGGGCGGGGACGACGTCCTGCGGCTCGCAGCGGCGCTGCAGTCCGGCAGCACGCACCCGCTGGCCCGTGCCACCCTTCTGCGGGCGGCGGCTCTCGTTGTCCCGCCCGCCACGAACCTGCGCACGCTGGCGGGGCGCGGCGTGTCGGGTGTGGTGGAGGGGCGCGAGCTGCTGCTCGGCAACGCCCGCCTGCTGGCCGATCATGGCATCGCCGCGCCTGCGGTTACCGGGCAGGCGACGATCGGCTTCCTGGCCGATGCCCACGGCAGCGTGCTTGGCTATCTCGCCTACGGCGACCGTTTGCGTCCGGGTGCGGCCGGGGCGGTGGCCAGGCTGCGTGCGGAAGGCCTTAGGGTCATCCTGCTCACCGGCGACTCGGAGGCAGCCGCCGCGAAAATCGCGGAGGAAGCGGGTATTGGCGAATGGCAAGCGGCGGCCCTGCCGGAGGACAAGGCGGCACGGATTGCGGCGCTGCGGGCAGAGGCGCCGGTCGCAATGGTCGGCGACGGCGTGAATGACGGCGCAGCCCTCGCCGCCGCTACTCTGGGGATTGCGATGGCCGGCAGCACCGACGTGGCGGATGCTGCCGCCGGCATCACGCTGATGCGGCCGGACCTAAGCCTGGTGCCCGCCGCGCTCGACATCGGCGCGCGAATTCAGTCGCGCATCAAGGGCGGCCTGGCCTGGGCCTTCGCCTACAACCTGATCGGCATCCCGCTCGCCGCTGCCGGGCTGCTCAATCCGGTGCTGGCCGGCAGCGCGATGGCATTCTCCTCTGCCGCCGTGGTGGGGAACGCGCTGCTGTTGCGACGCTGGCGTCCCTGAGTGGTGGGCTGAAAGCCCACCATACAGTTATCCCCGCCCGACGAACGGCATCTCGGTCGCCATCACCGTCAGCGTCAGGATGTTGGCGTTGAGCGGCAGCGAGGCCATGAGCGCCACGGACCGGGCGACGTTCTCGACGTCCATGGTCGGCTCGACGGAGGTCGTGCCGTTGGCCTGGGGAACGCCACGCGCCATGCGGGCCGTCATATCCGTCGCGGCATTGCCGACATCGACCTGACCGCAGGCGATATTGAACCTCCGGCCGTCCAGCGAGATCGTCTTGGTCAATCCCGAGACACCGTGCTTCGTGGCGGTGTAGGGCGCCGAACCCGGCCGCGGCGCATGCGCGCTGATCGAGCCGTTGTTGATGATGCGCCCGCCCTGCGGCGTCTGGTCGCGCATCATGCGGAATGCGCCCCGAGCGACCCGGAACACGCCTGATAGGTTGACGGCCACCACGCCGTCCCATTGCTCGTCCGTCAGGTCGCCGAAATTGGTGGATGGGGTGTTGCCCCCGGCGTTGTTGAACAGCACGTCGAGGCGGCCCCACTCTTTGGCCAGCGTCTCGAACAGCGCGGCGACTGACGCTGGGTTGCCGACATCGGTCGGCACGACGAGAGTCTTGGCGCTGCCCGCCGCAGCCGCGGTTTCCTCGAGCTGTTCGCGCCGGCGCCCGGCGAGGGCCACCGTGAACCCGTCCCGTGCGAGTGCGAGGGCGGACGCCCGGCCGATGCCGCCGCTTGCGCCAGTGACGAGTGCGTAACGATCCATGATCCATTTCCTCGATTTGTTCGATTTGAGCGTAGGCGCCAGCCTAGGCGGGGAGCGGACGCTTGCGAAGTGTCACCCGCCCTGCCTCGCGGGCATCTTCACGAACGGCGGTCGCGGCCGGCGAGATGCCGTCACGAACGCGCCCTGCAAAGGGATGATTGCTGAGACTGAGCGCCCATTTAGAGAGCTGGACTTGCTTAGGACTAACGCCGAATGCCGTATCGACCAGATGCCGGGGCCACAGCCCGACCTCTGAACACACTTGCCCAGCCGATCAAAGGCGCCATCGCGGCTCAAGTCGTCGCGCTGTTCAACGACCGGACGCGGGGCGAGAAGCCGGTGGCGCGCCGGGCCGATGGCATGTTCGGATCGAAGGCGGTGGCATGGCGCGTTCATGGAGACGTGACATCCATGATGGTGGGCGGCGTCGCCGGGCTGCTGCTGCAGATGCTGCACCCGGCCGTCCTGGCCGGCGTGTGGGACCATTCCAATTTCCGCGCCGACATGCATGGCCGGCTGCGGCGAACAGCGCGCTTCATCGCGCTCACCACCTATGGCGGACGGGACGAGGCCGAGGCTGTGATCGCCCGCGTCCGCCGCATCCACGACCAGGTGCGCGGCGTCCTGCCGGATGGCACGCCGTACGAAGCGAACGACCCATCGCTGCTGGCCTGGGTGCACGTGACCGAGGCGACCAGCTTCCTTAACGGCTGGATACGCTATGCCGAGCCACGCATGCGTGGCGGCGACCAGGACCGCTACTTCGCCGAAATGGCGCAGGTCGCGTCAGCGCTGGGCGCCGACCCGATCCCGCGCAACCGCGCGGAGGCCCGCAAGCTGATTGCCGAGATGCGCCCGCAAATGCGCAGCGACGCCCGGACCAAGGAAGTGGCCAATATCGTCCTGACGCAGAAGGCGCCGAACCGGATGGCGGAGCCGCTCCAGGCGCTGACGATGCAGGCTGGCATCGATCTGCTGCCCGCCTGGGCTCAACGCATGCACAGCCTGACCCCGCCGCTGCTGGGTGTTCCATTCGTGCGGGCCGGCACGCTGGGCGTGGCACGGACGCTGCGCTGGGCGTTTCAGTAGGCGGCGACTTGCCGCAGCCGGTCGCGAAGCGACGCCGTGCTCCGGCGCAATTCGCTGATTAAAGGGTGGCGCAGCCGTCGAAGGCAAAGCAGCCAGCCGGCAACTCCAGCCGTGATGGATGCGCCGACCGGCGCCAGGGGCGTGTATGGTGACCAGCCGTAGCATGCCATCACGAACACGGCCGGTGCGATGGCGGCGCAGGCGGGCGACATGGTGCGGCGATACAGGCGCCAGAAATCCTTGCGGCGCGTCTGTGTCATCCGCTCCAGATGCGGGCGATACAACGCCTGGCAGAACAGCGCGTCCACAACCCGTGCGCCGGCTGCACCCGGCAACCCGAACAGGCAGCCCGCCGCCGCGCAGGCCAGCCGAAACCCGGCGCGAATGAACTCAAACCGCGCCTGACGGCCTGTCTCATCGCACAGCACGAAGATTTCCCAGGACATGGTGATCGACGCCTGCAGCGCGGATGCGAGGCAAAGCAGGCCGAGCGGCACCGCGGCGGCGAGCCACGCCTTGCCGTACACCAGCAGGATCAGCGGCCCGGCCAGCACGCCCAAGCCGCCGAACACGGGCCATAGCAACGCGGTCACCATGTCGATCGACGTCAGATACGCCTGCGTCAGCGGTTCGCCCCGGCGCTTGATCTCCGCCAGTTTCACGAACAGCACCCGGTCGATCACCAATTGGATGTTGTCGCGCATCATCGCATTGAGCTGGCTCGCCCGCGAGAAGAG
>CAZZVB010000085.1:0-6640 GCA_964657445.1 uncultured Burkholderiaceae bacterium
TCCCTTCGCCGGGCTAGCAGATTGTGCGGCCTTGCTGCAGCGGGCCGGCTTCGCGCTTCCAGTGGCCGACGCCGACACGCTGACGCTGATGTATGCCGACCCGATAGCGCTGCTGCATGACCTGCGGGCCGCAGGCGAGTCCAACGCGGTGGCATTGCGGGACCGGCGTATTCCGCCGCGCGCGCTGTTCGCGGCGGCGCTTGGGGCGTTGCCCTGCACGGACAGGCGTTTTCCGGCAACGCTCAAGCTGGCGATCATGACGGGCTGGGCCCCTGCGCCGTCGCAGCCAAAACCGCTGCCGCGGGGCAGCGCTGGAGGCAGCTTGGCGGATGCGATCCGCGGATCCTAACGAGCCAGCCCAGCCCGCCTTGTCAGTCAGCCGCCCGTCAGACTCATCGTCCGTCCGACGGACGCATTCGGCTGGCGGCGATCAATGATGAAGTCGTGGCCCTTCGGCTTGCGCTGGATCGCCTCGCGGATCGCCGCTTCCAGCTCCGGCTCGTCGGCGCCGCCGCGCATTACCGCCCGCAAGTCGGCCGCATCGTCCTGGCCCAGGCACATGTAAAGCGTGCCGGTGCAGGTGAGCCGGACGCGGTTGCAGCTTTCGCAGAAATTGTGAGTCATCGGCGTGATGAAGCCGATGCGCTGGCCGGTCTCGGCGACGTCGAAATACCGCGCCGGGCCGCCAGTCCGGTACTCCGTTTCGTTCAATGTCCACCGGCGGCGCAACTTGGCCCGCACCAGCGATAGCGGCAGGTATTGCTCGGTCCGGTTCGCGACGTCGCCCATCGGCATCGTCTCGATCAGCGTCAGATCCAACCCCTCGCGCCCGCACCAGGCGAGCATGTCGTCGATCTCGTCCTCGTTCACGCCCCGCAGCGCGACGGCGTTGATCTTGACGGCCAACCCCGCGGCCTTGGCGGCGCGAATGCCGGTCAGCGTCTGCTCGATCCGGCCGCGGCGGGTGATGTCACGGAAGCGCTCCGGCGACAGCGTATCGAGGCTGACGTTGACGCGGCGCACGCCCGCCCCGCGCAACTCCTCGGCGAACCGTGCGAGCTGGGTGCCGTTCGTAGTCAGCGTCAGTTCGTCCAGTCCGCCATCGCCGAGACGCGCGCCGAGCGAGCGGAACAGCGTCATGACGTCCCGGCGCACCAAAGGCTCACCCCCGGTGATCCGCAGCTTGCGGACCCCGAGGCGCACGAACGTGCCGCAGAGCCGGTCTAGCTCCTCCAGGGACAGGACGTCGGCTCGGGGCAGGAACTCCATGTCCTCGGTCATGCAATAGACGCAGCGCAAATCGCACCGGTCGGTCACCGAAACGCGGAGATAGCTGATGGATCGGCCGTGCGGGTCGATCATCTGGTGTCGGGGCCTGTCAGCATGGCCTTAGTGTCGGGGGGAGTGACGCCGGGTTCAAGTGCCTTGCCGCCCACCCTACTCCCGAGGAGCGGCTTCAACGATTTCGAGGCTCACCTGCCGGGTGTTGATGAGCACCTTGCCGGCGTTGGGAAAGTTGACAGTCACCCTGTCTTCGATCGCCGACTGCACCTGTCCCACGCCCCATTCCGGCTGATGCGGGTGCCTCACGCGCTGGCCAGGCTCGATATGGGCGGAAAAACTCGTCATGGTCGCTAAAGCTCACTAGGGGCGCCAGGGTTTCGCACCCCGAAGCTAGCGGCGCCTGTCGCGACGACACAAAGCTGTTTACCAGCGCTGGCCGCTAGATCATACAATTGTATGATGACGGATATCGATTTGCGGTTGGCAGAAGCCATGTGCGCCCGCCTTTGCCATGACCTTTCCAATCCGCTCGGCTCGGTGCTGGCGGCCGCCGGCGTGCTGGCCTGCGAGCCCGGCAATCATGAAGCGCTCGCCGTCGGGCATGACGCAGCTCATGCCATGGCGAACAGCCTGAGATTGCTCCGCGCCGCCTGGTCGGGCGAGCATGGGCCGGCGACGAGGCGGGAATTGCAGGAACTCGCCACCGGCCTTCCGGCCCGCGTCCATGCGGATTTTAGCCGGCTCGAACCCAATTCGTTCAGCAGCAGCCAGGCACGGCTGATCCTCAATCTGCTGCTGCTCGGCGCGGAAGGACTGCCCTTCGGCGGGACGGTTTCGCTGTCGGGCCATGCGGGGCGCGAGATCGGCGTTGCACTCGCAGGTCAGCGCGCTGGCTGGCCCGAGGGCCTGAGCGTGACGGAGTTGCGGCGGAACGGGTCCAAGGGCGTCCCGGCATTCGTGGCCGGCATCCTCGCCCGGGAGGGCGGTTTCACTCTCTCCGTCACGTCGCCCATCGAGTTGCGGCTTTCGCGCCAGGGCTAGTGCGGTGCGGCTGTCTGGCAATCGTCGCGACACTCGCTCAAATCGAAGGCATCAGCCCTAGTACATCGCCCCGCGCGCCGCCACCGGCCACAGACACTCGACCCTTCCGTCGCGCACGCCGACATACCAGTCGTAGCGGTCCACCGTCGGGTCGCAATGACCCGGCACCAGCAGGAGTTTGTCCCCCAGTGCCGGGCGTTCCCCGTGCTCGCACACCAGCTTGCCATGCTCGTCGGAAGCGCTGGCGTAGCGCAGCCCGGGACGCTGCCACACCAGGGGCATGCCGCTATCGGTGGACAGTGCTTTCAGGCCGGCATCGACCACGGCGACACCGGGCAGCGCCGTGCTCATCACGGTGGCGAGTACGAACAGCGCTTGTTGGAAGCCGGGCGCATCGGTGTTGCGCGCATAGTCGGCATCCATGAAGCAGTAGGAGCCGCACTGCACCTCGTTATAGATGCCGCTGGCAACCTCCTGCGCGTAGGTGCCCGTGCCGGCACCGCCCACGACCGGGCAGTCCAGGCCTTGTTGGCGCAGTTGCTCGACCGTGCGGCGGGCGCGGCTCGCGGCCTCGGCAGTCGCCGCCTCGCGTTCGGCAGGCGAGCGCATGTGCTGTGCCGACCCCTGATAGGCTTGCAGGCCCCGGAACTCGAGATGCGGGGAGGCCGCGATCTGCAACGCCAGGGCGACCGCATCCGGCCCGGCTTGCAGACCGCATCGCGCGGCGCCGACGTCGATCTCCACCAGCACCGCGATACGCACGCCGGCAGATGCCGCGGCTTGCTCGATGGCCGAAACCTGCTCGGCATCGTCCGCGCAAACGGCGATGCGCGTGATCCGCGCGAGTGCAGCGAGGCGCGCCAGCTTTCGCGCGCCGACCACCTGGTTGGTGACGATGATGTCCGGCACCCCTGCCCAGGCCAGCGCCTCTGCTTCGCCGACCTTCTGCACACATTGCCCCACGGCGCCGCGGGCGATCTGCATGTGCGCGATGACGGGCGATTTGTGGGTCTTGGCGTGCGCCCGCAGCCGGACGCCGGTGCCTTCGAGCGCCTGCGCCATGCGGTCGAGATTGGCCTCGAATCGGTCGAGGTCGATCACCAGTGCCGGCGTATCGACCTCATCCAGCCGCATTCCGGGCTGTGCGGGGGGTGGTTGCATCATGCTGTCACTGGAACAGCGCGGCGATGGGCACCTGGAACGACACCACCGCGGCCTCCGTCCCGGGGTTGTGGCGTGTGAGGCCGGCGTTCGAGGTATGTCCGAAAGAAGCAACGAGCCGCATTCCGTTGTCGAACACGTAGCCGCCTTCAAAGGTCGAACGGAATTCCACGACCGATCCAAGATTCTTGCCGTTGCTGCGGCCGTAAAGGCCGACCCCGACGTTGGGCGTCAGCACCCAGTGCTTGCTCAGCGGGATTTCCACCACGAAGCCGCCGCCGCCCCAGACCGATTGGCGGGACGTCGTCTCGAAACCGCCCCACGGCTTGATCTTCACGATGTCCTCAAAATACGGCAGCAGCGACAGCCCCGACCGATACTCCAGCCGGAAATCGGCGGCCGCCTTCAGGCCCTGATTGAGAATATCCGTCCCACCAATGCCCAAGCTGACCAGGGCCGGATCGGCGTTCGCAGCGCAGAATGGCACGCCAGCGGCAACCAGGATGCAAAGCGACAGGGCGGCGGAACGAAACCGTTTCAAAAGAGTGACCCTTTATAACGCACCTGCAGCTTCTTACCGGAGATCAACGACGAATATCAGACCGCTTGCTTTATCTTTTTGCCTTCGTCGGAGGCACGCCAGAGATACCAGGCTGCGGTCGATCGGTAGGGTGACCACTCCTCCCCGATCGCCGCCAGCTCGCGAGGCTGCGGCTGCTCTGGCAGGCGCCGGAGGATGCGCCAGCCATCCCGCACGCCGAAATCATCCACCGGCAGCACGTCAGGCCGGCCGAGGGTGAAAATCAGGAGCATCTCCACCGTCCAGCGCCCGACGCCGCGGATGAGGGTCAGCCGCTTGATGAGGGCTTCGTCATCCATGGCGGCCGCATGGGCCGCGTCCGGGATCGTTCCGTCCAAAGCCCGTGCGGCGATGTCGCGTATCGCTGCGACTTTGCTGCCGGATAGGCCGCAACTCCGCAGCACGCTGGGCTCCGTCGCGAGCACCAGTTCCGGCGAGGGGAATGCCACGCCCGGATAGAGCGCCACGAACCGCCCGAGGATGAGTTCGGCGGCGCGGCCATGAAGCTGTTGATGGGCGATCGCGCGCACCAGCGCCTCATACGGATGTTGCGGCCTGATGGGGATCCGGCATGGCCCGACGCGATCGATCAGCGCCGCGAACTCCGGCACGGCAGCACACAGGCGGCGCTCCGCGGGCGCGGACCCAGTCATCCCGTTATCGGCCATGCCGGAAAGGTGGGCTGTAGAATTGATCATTTCGCAAGATAGCCAGACCTTGTTTGTCTTGCCTTCATCAATCGCGGGCACGATGTTCTCGGCTGAGGCAACAATCGTGAGGGCGGCGTACACCCGCTGGTGGATCGCCGATCGTCCAAATGAGACATGTCCGGCGCTTCCTCGATTACGAAGACGATGAGGCTGGCTCCAATCGGCAGACGGCCAGTTTGGCTGCTCTGGCAGTCGTCCTCCTGCTTGTCGTGGTCAGCCTTGCACTGGTTCACGAACTGCGTCGGAAAGCGATGTTCGAGGATTGCATCATGTCCGGCCGCATGGACTGCGAGTTGCAAAGCCCGGTTCACTAACAGCTGCAACGTCAATGTCATCGTGCTGTCACCCTGACCCGCTAGGCTGAACCGCCAAGCGGAGGATGCCACGATGACCGGAACCGATAGCCAGCCCATGCCGATCACGCGCCGATCTGCCCTTGCCGGCACGGCCGGGCTGGCGGTGGCGGCCGCGGCCGCAGGCGCCAAAGCCCAGACCGCTCCGGTGACCGCATCCGGTGTGGTGTTCGCCGATACCGATGGAACCAACCAGCGCACGGGCAGCAGTGCCGGCGTGCCGGGTGTCCTCGTCTCCAACGGCCGCGAGGTCGTCACGACGGGGGCGGATGGGCGTTGGAGCTTGCCGCTCAACCCCGGGGATTCGGTGTTCCTCATCAAGCCGAGCGGCTGGATGACTCCGTTGGACCCGGTCACCAACCTGCCCCGCCGCGCCTATGTCTATGCGCCGGAGGGCTCGCCCGCGCCGCTCAGGTCCCGCTTTGCCGGGTTGGCGCCAACCGGCAAACTGCCGGACAGCATCGACTTCGCACTGCACCGGCAGGACGAACCCGCCAAGTTCGATGTGGTCCTGTTCACCGACACGCAGCCCGAGTCGCTGGCCGAAGTGAACTACATCCGCGATGACGTCGTATCGCAGACCAGCGGGGTGAACGCCGCCTTCGGCTTGCACCATGGCGACGTGATGTTCGACGATTTGTCGGTCTATGACCGCTATAACCGTATCGCCGGCACCATGGGGATGCCCTGGTATGTTTGCCCCGGCAACCACGACATGAACCTCGAGGCGCCGGACAACAGCACTTCGCGAGAGACGTTCAAGCGCGTGTTCGGCGCCCGCTACGGCGCGTTCCAGTATGGCGGAGCGACGTTCTTCCAGCTCGATAACGTGGAATACCTTGGCACCGACCCAGCCAAGCCGAACGGCTTCGGCAAATACCAGGGCCGGTTCGGACCGGAGCAGTTGGCGTTTGTGAAGGCCGTGCTCGCCACGGTGCCGCGCGACAGCCTGGTGGTTTACTCGCTGCACATTCCGCTCCGCACGCTGTTCGGCACCGAGCCCGGCACGGCCAACACGGACACGCGCGACTTCCTGGCAGCCATCTCCAGCCACCCCAACAGCGTCAGCTTCAGCGGCCACACGCACACCAACGAGCACTGGTATTTCGAGGCAGCGGATGGCTTCTCCGGCGGCACGCACCACCATCACGTGCTGGCAGCAGTCTCGGGCAGCTGGTGGAGCGGGCCGTTCGACGAACGCGGCATTCCGGTCGCGCTACAGACCGACGGCTGTCCGAACGGCTTCCACATCCTGTCCATCGATGGAACGCGCTATCAAACAACCCTGGTTCCGGCGCGTGACCCGGCGCGGTCCCAACTGCGCGTCGTGCTGGATAGCCAGATGCACCGCGACAATGAGGAAGTGTTCAGGGACTATCATCCCGGCGCGCTGCTCGCCGGCCCGATCTCCCAGGCGGCGTGCGGCTCGACCCGCATCGTGGCCAACCTGTTCGACGGCGGCCCACGCTCAAAGCTGACGATGTCGATTGGCGCCCGCGGCGAGCCGGTCC
>CAZZVB010000085.1:6740-16978 GCA_964657445.1 uncultured Burkholderiaceae bacterium
CCGGTGAACGGACAGAAACGGTGGGCTAAAGCCCACCCTACAGGATCGTAGGGTAGGCTTCAGCCCACCAAAATCAGGCTGCGTTCTCCGTCGCCCTCGCGGCTTCCGTCAGCATCTCGATCCGGCCGGTGATCTGGCCGCCATCTTCGACCTGCAGCCGGCGGCAGCGGGCGGTGCCGAGCACCTTTCCGGTCGCACGCACGATCAGGTTGCCGCGGGCCGTCAAAGTGCCGTCGATGGTGCCGGCGACTTCCGCGTCCTCGACTTCGACTTCGCCCTTGAAGACGCCGCCAGGTGAAATCGACAGCTCGGTCGCATGGATCATGCTGGCCTCGACCGTGCCTTCGACCACCAGGCGCTCGGCGTCTTGCACCGTGCCCTGCACGCTGATGCCGCGGCCGACAACGAGAGTGCGGCGCTCGGCCGGCTCACGGGCGGGCGGACGGCCGGGGACTTGCCGGGCAATGGCCCCTGGACCGGCGCCCGGCGGCGTGCTCGGCGGCGCTGGCGGAGTGTTCGGGGTCGGCGGAGCGTACGGCGTGCGTCCCATAGTGGGCACCTCTTTCACGGGGGCTGGACGAAAAGGCGGAACACCGAGCCCGTTATCTGGCTTGGCTTCGGGTTGAGCGGCAATTTCCGGAACCGGAATTTCCTTGGGAAACAAGGCCGGTGCGCCTGGCTCCCCCGGTGTCATCTCGGTTTCGGGGCCGGTCGGATTACGTCGTTTGAACAAGGGTTGGACCCTTCTGCGCGATCGGCCGCGTGACACGGCTGGTTGGGACGGATGGGCTTAGACCCCGGTGCGTTAACACCCCGGGGTCGCGTGAACAACCTGAATCGGGCCTCATTTACGAGAGCCGGCGGTTCAGGACATGCACCATCGCAGCCGTGCCGACGAGGGGCACCAATAGGTTCAGGCCTGGAATTGTCGCTGCAAGCGCCAGCAACAATCCTGGCGCGATCACTGCAAGACGATGACGGCCATACAGCGCCATGGCCTGCATCCGGCCCATACGGCGCATCGCAACCGCGACGAACAAGCCGCGCCCGATAGCCCAGCCGCTGACCAGCAGCGCCAGCGCGAAACCCACGCCCGGGATCGGCAGAAACGCCAGCAGCAATGCGACCGCATTCGCGATCAACACGCGGAACGCCAGCGCCACGCCATCCCAGAGTTGCGCGTGCAGCGCAGCCGGACTGGGTGGCGGCAGCCATGGATAGTAGCGGGCGTCCACCGCGTCGGCGATGCGGTCGATGAAGAGCGTCGCGATCAGCATCACCGTCGGCAGGAACAGCCAGAACGCCAGCAGCAGGACACCGACCGAGCCGAGCAGCGCCGCGATCCAGCTTGGCCAATGCACCGTCGCCAGCAGCGACTGCATCGCCCAGATGCTGCCCACGATCATCAGCGCATAGGCGAGCAAGGCCAGTCCCACGCTGCGCAACAGCACGCCGAATATCCTGGGATCGTCGAGTTGAGCGAACGCGAGCAGCAGCGGCTTCATGTTGCGGGCCCGCTGAGCCGGTGATACGCGCGGCGTGCACCGCAACACCTGTTCAGGCCACATATCATGCCAGACTTCCCGCAAGGCCTCATGAGCGCCAACGCATCCTCCTTACCGGCGGCCCGCTTCGACATCACGGGGATCGGCAACGCCATCGTGGACGTGGTCTCGCCGGCGCCGGAGTCCTTCCTCTCCAAGCACGACATGCGCAAGGGCGGGATGGCGCTGATCGACACGGCGGCGGCGGATGCGCTGTATGCCGCCATGCCGCCGGGTGCGGAGAGCAGCGGCGGCTCCGCGGCCAACACCTGCGCGGTCGCTGCGGCCATGGGCGCACGCGTCGCCTATCTGGGCAAGGTCGCGGCGGACCAGCTCGGCGAGACCTTCCGCCACGACATCAGCTCGGCCGGGGTGCACTTTCCGACGCCGCCGCTGGAGGACGGCGCGCCAACGGCACGATGCCTTATCCTGGTCACGCCGGACGGGCAGCGCACCATGAACACCTTTCTTGGCGCCTGCGTCTCGTTCGGCGAGGCGGATGTGGACGAGGCGATCATAGCCGACTCGGCCGTATTATATCTCGAGGGCTACCTGTTCGATCCGCCGGCCGCCCAGGCAGCGTTCCGCAAGGCCGCCGCCGCCGCCCACGCCGCCGGGCGGCAAGTGGCGCTCTCCCTGTCCGATGCCTTCTGCGTCGATCGCCACCGGGCTGCCTTCCGCGACCTCGTCGCAGGCCATGTCGATATCCTGTTCGCCAACGAGACCGAGATTTGCAGCCTCTATGAACTAGGCGAGTTCGAGGCCGCAGCCGAGGCGGCGCGGGCCGATGTCCAGTTGGCGGCGCTGACGCGAAGCGAGGCAGGCAGCGTCATTCTGCGCGGCGGCGAAAGGGTCGTCGTCCCGGCCGAGCCGGCTCAGGTCATCGACACCACGGGCGCTGGCGACGCGTATGCCGCCGGGTTCCTGGCCGGCTACACGGCCGGCCGATCCCTGGCGGAGTGCGGCCGGATGGGCAGCATCGCGGCCGCGGAGATCATCAGCCATTACGGTGCGCGCCCGGCCGCCGACCTCCGCCAGATGACCGCGTCGGTGATGCAAGGGTAATACAACGGAAAGCAACCTTCGCGCTCGCGCCTCCGTTTTGGTGGCACCCGCACAACCGTGCGTAAGCGTAGCTAAGAAGGAGTTCCATCATGCGAAAGATGCTGTTCGCGTCCGTCGCTTTGCTCGGGATGGCAGGGGCGGCAAACGCCCAGACGGCGACGCCCGACATACGCCCCGGTCACACGCCAGGCGTGGGCGACTCCTATCCGCTGTCGAATAAAGCCAGCAACATAGCACCCGGCGACTCGCGCTCCACCATCGCCCCGACGCTGCCGGCGCCGGCCGCCGGTGCCAATGCATCGGTCGGCGCGTTCCTGTCCGACGCGCAGCGCTCACTCGACCAAGGGCAGACCGGGCGTGCCCAGGAAGCGCTGGAGCGGGCCGAGACGGCGATGCTGCAGCGTTCCGTCCCGCCGGATCAAGCCGACGCGCCTGACCAGGCGCCCGACGTGATGCAGGTTGAGCAGGCCCGTCAGGCTCTGGCGCGGCATGACATTCCCGCCGCGAAGACAGCGATTTCCGCCGCAATGTCTGCCGGCCGGTAGCGTATCCATGTGTGGCCAGGCGGCAGCGCCTTGCAGGGCTGCTGCCTGGCCATGCCCTTTGGACGCTTTTGGCTCGTATTATTGCGCCGCGCCCACTATGTGTGCGCCTGCAACATAGACAGGCGCGGCAGCCCGTTCGGACTGCCCGGTGAATAGCCATGGATATTCGGAATATCGCGATCATCGCCCACGTTGACCACGGCAAGACCACGCTGGTCGATCAGCTGCTGAAGCAGTCGGGCGCATACCGGGAACACCAGCAGGTCGTCGAGCGGGCGTTGGACCGCAACGATCTGGAGAAAGAACGCGGCATTACCATCCTGGCCAAGGTCGCCAGCGTCGAGTGGAAAGGCACGCGCATCAACATCGTCGATACGCCCGGCCACGCGGATTTCGGTGGTGAGGTCGAGCGCATCCTGAACATGGTGGACGGCGCGATCGTGCTCGTGGACGCTGCCGAGGGCGTGCTGCCGCAGACCAAGTTCGTGGTCGGCAAGGCGCTGGCGCAAGGCATCAAGCCGATCGTCGTGGTGAACAAGGTCGATCGCCAGGACGCGCGCTCTGACGAGGTCCATACCGAGGTGTTCGACCTGTTCGCCGCCCTAGGCGCCACCGACGAGCAGCTCGACTTTCCAATGCTCTATGCATCCGGCCGCCAAGGCTGGGCAGACGAAGTGCTGGAGGGCGCCCGCAAGGACCTCGCCCCGATGTTCGATCTCGTGCTGCGCCACGTCCCTGCGCCGGCTCTGAACCCGGAGCTGCCGTTCGGCATGGTCGCCTCCATCCTGGACTACGACAACTTCCTGGGCCGCGTGCTGACCGGGCGCGTCGAGCAAGGTACCGCTCGTCTGAACATGCCGCTCAAGGTGCTGCGCGCCGACGGCTCCGTCGTGGAAACCGGGCGGCTGACCAAGCTGATGAGCTTTCGTGGCCTGGAGCGCATCTCCGTGGACGAGGCCATTGCCGGCGACATCATCGCCGTTGCCGGCCTGACCGAAGCGACGGTGCCGGACACGGTGGGCTCGTCCGACCTGGCGGAGCCGCTGCATGCCACGCCGATCGATCCGCCGACCCTGGCCATGACGTTCCGCGTCAATGATGGGCCGCTGGGCGGACGTGAGGGCAAGAAGGTCACCAGCCGCCAGATTCGCGATCGCCTGCTGCGCGAAGCGGAGGGCAACGTTGCCATCAAGATCACCGAGAGCAACGAGAGCGAGGCGTTCGAAGTCGCCGGCCGCGGCGAGTTGCAGCTCGGCGTGCTGATCGAGACCATGCGCCGTGAGGGCTTCGAGCTGACGATCGGCCGCCCGCGCGTGCTGACCCGGCAGAACCCCGAGACCGGTGAGCGCGAGGAGCCGTTCGAGGAAGTGCTGGTCGATGTGGACGAGCCCTACTCCGGCGTCGTCGTCGAGAAAATGAGCCGGCGCAAGGGCGTGATGCAGGACATGCGCCCCTCCGGCGGCGGCAAGGTCCGGCTGACCTTCCTGATCCCGGCCCGCGGACTGATCGGCTATCACGGTGAGTTCCTGACCGACACCCGCGGCAGCGGCATCATGAACCGCATGTTCGCCGGCTATCAGCCCTGGGCCGGTCCGATGGAAGGCCGCCGCAACGGCTCGCTGATCTCCACCGAGGGTGGCGAGGCGATCCACTATGCGCTTTGGTATCTGCAGGAACGCGGCACGCTGTTCGTCAGCCCCGGCGACAAGGTGTACGAGGGTCTGATCCTGGGCGAGCACTCGCGCGACAGCGACCTCGACGTGAACCCGATCAAGGAAAAGAAGCTCACCAACGTTCGCGCCTCCGGCAAAGACGATGCGATGCTGCTGATCCCGCCCCGCAAGATGTCGCTGGAACAGGCGATCTCCTACATCGAGGATGACGAGCTGGTGGAGGTGACGCCCGCGGCCATTCGGCTGCGCAAGCGCCACCTCGATCCGCACGAGCGCAAGAAGGCAGGCCGCCAGGCGGATTCTGCCGCGGCGTAGCTTGACGGCACGCGGCTGAGGCGCGAGGCCTGGAAGGCAACTTCCAGGCCTTTTCCTTGTCCGAGCGAGTCGTTTCCAAACGGGCCTTCGCCGTGATGTCCGGCTTGGGCTTCGTCTCCGGGCTAACGCTGCCGCTCTCGGGTTTCACCCTGCGCCAGTGGATGAGCGAGGGCGGCAGTTCGCTCGTCATCATCGGCCTGACCGCCAATATCGGCATCTCCTACAGCCTGAAGTTCCTGTGGGCGCCCGCGCTGGACCGCGTTCCCGTGCCGCTGTTCCTGCGCGGACTGGGGCAACGCCGCGGCTGGCTGATAATGATCCAGCCGCTGCTGGTGCTGGCCTGCGCCGCCCTGGCGCTATGCGACCCGTCGCACCCTTTCCTGCTGGTGTCGGTCGCCGCGTGCATCGCCTTCCTGTCGGCCAGCCAGGATATCGCCGTTGATGCCTGGCGGATTGAGCTGTTTCCTGAGCGATCCCAAGGCGCCGCCCTTACGGCCTACATATGGGGTTTTCGCGCCGCGATGCTGATCGCCGGGTCAGCGGCCATTGGGCTGGCGGGGCGGCTAGGCTGGCATGGTTCGCTGCTGTGCGTAGCCGCCCTGGTGGCGCTCGGCCCGCTGTTCACCCTGCTGGCCCCTGCGCCGGACGCGGCCCCGATGCGGCGGGGCAAATCCGGCGTCCTCGCCAGCCTGCGCGACGCGGTAGTCACGCCGCTCCTGGATCTGCTGTCACGGCCCGGCGCTGCCATCACGCTGAGCTTCGTGCTCCTGTTCAAGCTCGGCGAAGCGATGGCCGGCACCATGGCCCCGCCCTTCTACCGCTCGCTCGGCTACGACCGGGCGCAGGTGGCGCTGGCGACCGGCATCCCATCGCTGGCCGCAAGCCTCGCCGGCGCTGCGGCCGGCGGCTACCTGGTGCTGCGGCTGGGTGCAAAGCGGGCGCTGATCCTGACCGGGTTCGTGCAGATGGCTTCGATGGCGCTTTACTTCGCCCTGGCCTACTCGGGTGGCAATCCGGCGATCCTGGTCGCCAAGGTGGTCGGCGAAGGCTTCGCCGAAGCGATGGCGGACTCCGCCTTCATCACCTTCCTGTCCAGTCTTTGCGCACCGGGCTTCGCCGCCACGCAATACGCACTGCTGTCCTCGCTGGCCGCCTTGCCATTGCGCACCGTCGGCGGGCTATCCGGCCTGCTGGCACAGTCGCTAGGATGGGTCGCGTTCTATGGCATGACCATCTTCGCCGCTGTTCCCGCCATGCTGATTATGCTCGCGATCGTGCGGCGGCGGGAGCCTTTGCAGACGACGTCTCCCTAGCCTTAACCCTCTCCCGCAAGCGGGAGAGGGTCTGCAGCAGCAGAGCTACGCCGACTTCGCCATGATCTCATCGGCGATGTTGCGCGGCACTGGGTCGTAGTGGTGGAACTGCATGGTGAAGGACGCGCGGCCCTTCGTCATGGAGCGTAGGTCGGAGATGTAGCCGAACATCTCCTTCAGCGGCACGCCAGCGCGGACCGTCACCGTGGAGCCGCTCGACTCCTGGTTCTGGATCATGCCGCGGCGGCGGTTCAAGTCACCGACGACGTCGCCGACATGGTCCTGCGGCGTCGTCACCTCGACGTCCATGATCGGCTCCAGGATGATCGGGGCGGCCTTTTTCATGCCGTCGCGGAAGCAAGCCTTGGCTGCGATTTCGAACGCCAGCGCGCTCGAGTCGACGTCATGGTACTTGCCGTCCACCAGTGTGTATTTGAAGTCCACCGTCGGGAAGCCGGCCAGCACGCCCGTGTCGGCCTGCACCCGGATGCCCTTCTCGACCGCGGGCACGTACTCGCGCGGCACCGAGCCGCCGACGGTCTTGTTCTCGAACACGACGCCGGCGTTACGCTCCAGCGGCTCGAACTGGATCTTGACCTCGGCGTACTGGCCCGACCCACCGGTTTGCTTCTTGTGGGTGTAGGTCTCGACATGCGTCTTGCTGATCGTCTCGCGATAGGCGACCTGCGGAGCACCGATGTTGGCCTCTACGCCATACTCGCGGCGCAGACGATCGATGATGATCTCCAGGTGCAGCTCGCCCATCCCCGACAGGATGGTCTGGCCGGTTTCCTGGTCCGTCTTCAGGCGCAGGCTCGGGTCCTCGCCGGCCAGCTTCTGCAGGCCGATCGTCATCTTCTCGACGCTGTCCTTGGTCTTCGGCTCGACCGAAATGTCGATCACCGGGACCGGGAACGCCATACGCTCCAGCACAACCGGATCCTCGGCGCTGGCGAGCGTGTCGCCGGTGCCGGTGTCCTTCAGGCCCACGAAGGCGGCGATGTCGCCGGCCACCACTTCCTTGATTTCTGCCCGCTTGTCGGCGTGCATCTGGAACATGCGGCCGACGCGTTCCTTGCCGTCCTTGGTCGTGTTCAGAACGGTGTCACCGATCTTCAGCGTGCCGGCATAGACGCGCACGAAGGTGAGCGTGCCGTATTTGTCGTTGATGATCTTGAACGCCAGCCCGGCGAACGGCGCCTTCGGGTCGGCCTTGATGCGGCGGCGGTTGCTATGCTCGCCGTCCTCCTCGCCCTCTTCGGCGGCGATCGAGATGCCGGGCACGTCGAGCGGGGACGGCAGGTAGTCGAGCACGGCGTCCAGCAGCGGCTGCACGCCCTTGTTCTTGAACGCGGTGCCGCACAGCACCGGACGGAACGCGCCCGAGATCGCGCCCTTCTTGATGGCGCGCTTCAGCGTCGCGACCTCGACGTCGCCCTTCTCGAAATATTCTTCCATGCCCTCGTCGTCCACGGACAGCGCAGTGTCGAGCAGGGTCTGGCGGTATTCCTTGGCCTTCTCCAGCAGGTCGGCCGGGATCGGCTCGTCATGGAACTTGGCGCCCAACTCGCCGCCTTCCCAGATGACGGCCTTCATCTCCACCAAGTCCACCACGCCGACGAACTGGTCCTCGACGCCGATCGGCAACTGCAGGGGCAGTGCCACGATGTCGAGCTTCTCTTTCAGCGTGTCGAACGCGCGGTAGAAGTCGGCGCCCGTCCGGTCCAGCTTATTGATGAAGATGATGCGCGGCACGTTGTAGCGGTCGGCCAGGCGCCAGTTCGTCTCGGACTGCGGCTGCACGCCGGCCACGCCCTCGATGATGAACACCGCGCCGTCGAGCACGCGCAGCGAGCGGTTCACTTCGATGTTGAAGTCGATGTGGCCGGGCGTATCGATGATGTTGATGCGGTGGTCCTTCCACTCGCACGTCACCGCGGCGGAGGTGATGGTGATGCCGCGCTCACGCTCCTGCTCCATGTAGTCGGTGGTGGTGTTGCCGTCGTGCACTTCGCCGATGCGGTGCGAGACGCCGGTGTAATACAAAATCCGCTCGGTCGTGGTGGTCTTGCCCGCGTCGATATGCGCGGTGATGCCGATATTGCGGAGACGTTCGAGCGAGGCCACGGGATATCCTCCATGCGGTGCCAGGCCGTGCGGGCCCCTTGCCCGCGCCGCCTGCCACGCTCCGGCGTTTGCCGGGTGATAAATCTCGCCTGCAAATGCGCCAGGAGGCACGATTTTGCAAGGCTGAAGGCGGCACACAGACCGCCGGGCGCGTCCTTACGATAGGTTACACCCTGGTTACGCATGCCGTTCTAACGTCCTGCCATGGACACGCAGCCCGTTCACGCCCTCATACGCTTCGGCCTCGGCCGCCGGGGCGCCGAGCCCCTGCCGTCCGATCCGCAGGCATGGTTGCGCGGGCAGCTCTCAGCCGCCGACCCCGGCCCGCCCGGACCGTCGCTGGCCGACGGGTTCGCCGCCTTCCGGCAGGACCGCATCGACAAGCCGCCGCCGGGCACCCCGCGCCAGGCCGGCCAGATCGCCAAGGCCGAGATCGACGCCCTGGTCGGCTACGCCTTGGTCACCCCCACCCCGTTCCGGGAGCGGCTGGTGCGGTTCTGGGCTAACCACTTCAACGTCAGCATGCGGGGCGGCCCAACGGCCGTGGCGGCCGGCGATTTCGTTCGTACCGCGATCCGCCCCAACGTCACCGGACGCTTCGGCGCCATGCTGCTGGCCGTCATGCGCCACCCTGCCATGCTCGCCTACCTGGACAATGCCGGCTCCTTCGGCCCGAATAGCCCGGCGGGGCTGAAGCAGAACAAGGGCTTGAACGAAAACCTCGCCCGCGAATCGCTGGAACTGCACACCGTCAGCCCTGCCGCGGGCTATACCCAGGCGGACGTCACCAGCTACGCCCGCATCCTCACCGGCTGGTCGATCGGCGGCCTGCGCAACAACGAGGCGCCTGACGAGGCCGGCTTCCGATTCCGCCCGATGATGCACGAACCCGGCGCGCAGACCGTCATGGGCCAGACCTTCCCGGACGGCGAGGAGGGTGGCGTGGCCGCCCTCGCCTTCCTGGCAGATCACCCGGCCACCTACCGCCATCTCGCCGCCAAGCTGGTGCAGCACTTCGTCTCCGATGACCCGGCGCCCGCCGACGTCCATCGGATCGAGGCCGTGCTGCGCGACACCCACGGTGACCTCGGCCACGCCTCGGCGGCGCTGATCACCCTGCCATCCGCGTGGCAACCGCTCGGCAAGCTCCGCACCCCGCAGGATTTCGTGCTCGCCGCCATGCGCGCCGCCGACCTGCCGCCCGGCAACCGGCCGGACGGCGCGGCCATCATGCGCGCCCAGGGCCAGCCCATGTTCGGCGCCCCCTTCCCGATCGGCTGGCCGGACCGTGCCGCCGACTGGGCCGGGCCGGAGACCGTCATGCGCCGGGTGGACTGGGCCTACGGCTTCAGCGGCAAGGCAAGCGACCTCGACCCGGCGGTCGTCGCCGACACAACGCTCGGCCCGTTGCTCAGCGCCCAGACGGTGTCCGCCATGCGCGGCGCCGGGTCGCGCACCGACGCGTTGACCTTGCTGTTCACCTCCCCCGAATTTCAGAGGCGATGATGCACCAGTCCTTTATCACCCGCCGCTCCGCCCTGCTCGGCCTGGGCGCCGCGTTCAGCCTGGGCCGCGCTTCGATGGCCCTCGCTTCCGCGCCGACCGACGCCCGGTTCGTTGTCGTGCTGATGCGCGGCGCGCTGGACGGCATGGCCG
>CAZZVB010000086.1:0-16977 GCA_964657445.1 uncultured Burkholderiaceae bacterium
CATAGCGCTGGCGGTCTACCAGCAGGCAGAGATTGGTGATGCCGTCCTCGATCAGTTGCAACCCGGCATAGCCGCCTTCGAACAGCACGACCTCCACATAACCGGCCAATTCGGCGGTCTGCGCCGGACTTAACCGGAGATGCAGCTTGAACCCGATCAGCGGCTCCGGGGTGCCTGCCTCGCGAGGCAGGCCGCGCAGGTCGTGCTTGCCCGTCGCCAGCAGCAGCGTCGGCGCCGGAAGCGGGCCCCGTTCTGTCTGCACCTCACCCGGTGAGGCACTGCGGACCCGCACGCCGCGCTGCACATCCGCGCCCAGCACACCCGCGCGGTGCAGCAGCGCCTCGTCGAGCACGAAGCGCGAAAGGCCGGCTGCGGCAAACGGCAGCGCTGTTTGAGCGACGAGGCCACGATGGACGAGGCGCATGGCGGTGATGGGCGCGGCGCCCAACCCGGCCGCATCGATCCCCACACCGCCCAGATCCGCCAACGCTTCGCCGCTGACGAACTCCCCGCAGACCTTGTGGGCAGGCCCGCGCTCACGCTCCAGCAAGGTCACGGCATGGCCGGCGCGCGCCAGGCGGCACGCAGCAGACGCGCCCGCAAGCCCGCCGCCCACGATGACCGTCACCGCAGCCGCCCGACGCAGTAGCGGAACGGAAAGCGCCAGCGGATCTCGCCCGGCACGCCGGCCTCCCGGAGCAAAGACTGCCATTCCGCCCGAGTGAACGCGCGGGCGATCGACACGCAACCGTCATGGCGCACGAATCGATGCCAGCGCATCACCCGGGCCAGCAGGCCAAAGCCGTAATATGGGAAGGCGTGGCGATGCAGGTCGTTGATGAACCAGCCGCGCACCGCATGCCGCTCCATCCAGCGCAGGAACGCCACCACCTGATCGTCGCTGAGGTGGTGCGTGAAAAGGGAGCTGATGATGTAGTCGGGCGCCGGCTGCGGCTCGCACTGCAGCACGTCACCTGTTTGTAGATCCAGCGTCAGGCCCGGCGACGCAGCACGGGCCACTGCCGCTGCGCCCGGATTGAGGTCAACGCCTCGTAGCACGACCGCGCGGCCGCGGCGTCGTGCCCAGGCAGCGACGGCCCGCAGCATGTCGCCCTCGCCGTAGGCGACGTCAAAGACCGACACGCTGCCGCGCGGCGAGTGCTTCCGCATCGCCCGGTCCAGCCAGGCGAGAGTAGGGCGGCGCGCGAAAGTGACAGTGTTGACCTGCGCCAGGTCGTGCAGGCAGGCGGCGTAGTCGGCAGCGTCGGCGCAGTCCGTGTCCATCAGCTCCGCGGCATCGCTGCGGAGGAACAGATTCATGCCCGGCGGAACCGGAACGTCTCCGCGCATAGCCCCGGGCCGAACGCCATCGCCATGCCGTTCTGTGGCCCCTCGGTGCCGCGCATCATCCGGTCCAGCACGAACATGATCGTGGCAGACGACATGTTGCCGAAATCCTGGAGCACGCCTCGCGACCAGTCGAGCGCGCCGCGACTGAGCCGTAGCCCCTGCTCTACGGCGTCCAGCACGGTGCGGCCGCCGGCGTGCACGGCCCACAGGTCGATCTGCTGTGTCGCTTGGCCGCGTAGCAGCCCGCCATCGTCGGACCGTTCCAGTTCGCCGCGCATGGCGGCGGCGATGCGGCCGGGCACCTTGCCGGACAGCCGCATGTCGAACCCCTGGTCGCCGATGCGCCAGGTGATCAGGTCGGAGGAGTCGGGCAGGGTGGTGGATCGGAAATCCAGCATCGCCATTCCCACCGGATCGGCCGACACGAGCGCCGCGGTCGCGCCATCACCGAAAAGCATGAACGACAACACTGCCTCGAGATCCGGCGTCTCCTGCAGGTGCAAGGTGCAAAGCTCGAGGTTCACGACGAGCACGCGGGCCGCCGGGTCGGAGCGGACGATGTGAAAGGCCGTGCGCAAGGTGCTGACGGCGGCGTAGCAGCCCATGAAACCGACCAGCGTGCGTTCGATATTCGCGGACATGCCCAGCCGCTCGGCCAGGATCTGGTCCAGCCCTGGCGCTGTGAACCCGGTGCAGGAGCCAACGACGATGTGCGTGAAGCTCGCCGGGTCCGCTGTCAGGGCAGCGACCGCCGCTAGCGCCAGATCGGTGGCATGATGCTCGTAGCGCACCATGCGGGCGGCGGTGCTGGGAAAGCGGCCGCGGTTGAGGAAGCCCTCGGTATCCACCCGGTCGGCGCCGGGTTCGCCGGGCTGCAGGACCGACCAGCGGTGATCGATGCCGGACCGCTCGGCCATGCGGTCGAACAGGGTGCGGGACTTCTCGTCGGCGAGCAGCGTGCGCGCGAAGGTGACGAAAGCGGCGTGAATGTCGTGCGGCGGCACAGCGGTGCCGATGCGATTGATGTGAGGGATGGTCATGCGCCGTTCCATCGGCGAGCGACCAAAACGGCGTTCAACCCGCCGAAGGCGAAGGTGTTCGACATGGCGACATCCACCTGCTTTGTGCGCGCCTCGTTTGGCACGCAGTCGATGTCGCACTCAGGATCGGCCTCGCGGAACCCGGCGGTCGGCGGCAGAACGCCTTCCCGCAGCGCCATCGATGTGGCGATCAGCTCGATTGCGCCGCAAGCCGTCATGCAATGCCCGATCATGGATTTAGTGGACGACACGGCGATGCTGCCGAGGCCAGAGCCGAACACGCTGCGCAATGCGGCCACTTCCGTCCGGTCGTTGAGCCGCGTCCCCGTGCCATGGGCATTGATATAGTCCACCTGATCCGCGGCGCAGCCTGCGTCGGCCAACGCCGCCCGCATCGCCCTGGCTGCGCCGTCCGCACTCGGGGCGGTGATGTCGCCGCCATCCGCACTCATCCCGAACCCGGCGACCTCAAACAGCGGCGTGGCGCCGCGGGCCAGCGCATGGTCCGCCGCCTCCAGCACCAGCACGCCGGCGCCCTCGCCGATCACCAGCCCGGTCCGATCGCGGGAGAATGGGCGGCATGTGTCCGGGCTGAGGATGCGCAGCGCCTCCCACCCTTTCATGAAACCGACCACGATGGAGGCGTCGGTACCTCCGGTGATGACCACGTCGGCCATGCCGTTGCGGATCATCTGCGCAGCCTGACCGATGGCGTGGTTGGCGGACGCGCAGGCGGTGGCGACGGAGTAACAGGGCCCGAGCACACCGAAAGCGATGGAGATGTGGCTGGCAGGCGCGCTCGGCATGATTCGGGGGACGGTGAACGGGTGAACCCGCGGCGCGCCTTGGCCGTAGAGCACATCATAGGCGCTGTCGAACGTCTGCTGCCCGATGGACGCGCCCATGACGATGCCGGCGCCGGGCAGCGCCCTCGCCGGCAAGTCCGCCTGCGCCATCGCCTGCCGGGCCGCGATCAGGGCGAGCTGGGCTGAGCGGTCCAGCATCGGCAATTGTTTGGCGTCAAAGTGGGCGGTTTCATCCAAGCCGCGTATCTCGGCCGCGATGCTGACGTTCAGACGCTCAGTGGGGATGTTGCCGATCGAGCCGATCCCCGAGCGGCCAGACCGCAGGGCAGCCATGAAGCCCGGCACATCGCGTCCCGTCGCGCACACCACGCCCATGCCGGTTACCACGGCTCGGCGGCCTGAGCTTCTCAACGGCTTTGGATCAAGCAGTGGCCCGGCCGATCGCGGCCTGCACGTGCGTCACGAGCGCCCCAACCGTCTCGAACTCTCCGCTGCCCTGGTCGGCAACTACTGGGATTTCCACCCCGAAGCGCTCTTCAAGGGCGAAGATCGCCTGAACCATGTCGAGCGAGGCGATATCGAGGGAGTTCAGCGTCACGCCGGGCTGCAGGCGTGCGCGCTCCACGCCTGTTTCTTTGGCGACGATGTCGAGGATCTCGTCGGCAGTCCCCGTGTTCGTCGCGTCACCGCCGGACTTGTTCATGGGACCACACCCGTATCCTTTGGCGCCCGAAGCAGGTGGCGCGCCTCTCAGTAGCGCCAAGCCGGGGCAATTTCCACTGGCACTCCCATACTCCTGGGAACCTTGCCCGCAGTGGCCTGTTGGTTGCGACACCATCATCAAGGAGTGCGACGTCATGGACTCAGACCGCATCGAAGGCACCGCCAAGGATATCGGCGGCAACATCAAGAGCGCCGTCGGGGACATCACCGGCGACACCAAGACCCAGGCATCGGGCATGATCGACCAAGTCGTCGGAACGGCCCAGCGCACCTATGGCAAGATCAAGGATCAGGCCACAACCGGCTCGATAAGCGACCAGCTCGACGAGGCCAGCGCATTCATCGGCGACACGGTTGCCGAACGCCCGCTGACCTCGCTGCTGGTGGCCGGCGCGGTTGGTTATGTCCTTGCGATGCTGACGCGGCGCTGAATTCCGACAAGGCCCGGGAGAGTTCTCCCGGGTCTCTTGCGCCTGCCGCCTGGCAATGGCTGACTGCGGCCGACGCAGGAGCGAGTTGCCATGGCAAAACGTGCCGTATTGACCCCCGTCCCCTCCACACCCCCGCTTGACGCCCCGCCCCGCCCGGGACCGCGCACGCTGTCGATCGATATCGGCGGCACAAATCTAAAGGCGGGCATCCTCGACGTAGAGGGGACCATGGTCGCCGGCCCCGAAAAAGCCGCGACACCCAAGCAGCGTGGGCCGGCCGACGTCCTGGCCGTGTTGCTCGAATTGGTGCGCCCGCTTGGCGCGTTCGATCGGATTTCCGTCGGTTTCCCTGGCGTCGTCCGTGGCGGCCGAACGCTAACGGCTCCGAATTTCGGGACGCCGGTATGGCACAGCTTCCCCTTGGCCACAGATCTTTCGCAGCGTTTGGGTAAGCCGGTCCGCGTGTTAAACGACGCCAGCGTGCAAGGCCTCGGCGTCATTGACGGCGTGGGCATCGAATGCGTCATCACCTTGGGCACAGGCTTCGGCTTCGCCCTCTTTGCTGACGGGCTCATCGCGCCGCATCTGGAGGTCGGGCAGCATCCGATCGCCAAAGACCGGACGTATGACCAGCACCTTGGCAATGCCGCGTTGCGCAAGGTCGGGCGCTTGAAATGGAATAAGCGTCTGCGCAAGGCGATCGGTGTTTTGGATACGCTGGTGACGTACGACACGCTGCTGATCGGCGGCGGCAATGCGCAGGTCATCGACTTCGACCTGCCGAGCAACGTGCGCATCGTGCCGAACGCGGCCGGCATCACAGGCGGAGTGAAACTTTGGGACGCCAAGATGGATCCGGAGTTCGACCGCACTCACCTGCACCGGCCCGCGCCGGTTGGAGTGGTTCCCGCGCCTGAGTTGCCTTAGCCGCGCTGGCGGAAATGCGCCGGCGGCGATCTGGCTTAAACTCCGCTATTCAAGCAGCCTTGCCGATCCCGAGATAGGTCTCGATCACTCGACGATCCTCGGCGAGGTCACTGCTTGGTCCCTGCAGGGTCACGCGGCCGTTTTCCAGCACGTAGCCATAATCCGCAACCTGCAATGCCGCGCGGGCATTCTGTTCCACCAGCAGTACCGTGCAGGACTGCGCTCGGAGCGCCGCGATAATACTGAAGATCTCGCGCACGATCAGCGGCGCCAGGCCAAGACTCGGTTCATCCAACAACAGCAGGTTCGGGCGGCTCATCAGCGCGCGCCCCATCGCCAGCATTTGCCGCTCCCCGCCTGAGAGCGTGCCTGCCATCTGGCGACGGCGCTCGCGCAAGCGAGGAAACAGCGCGAATGCCTCGTCGAGATGCCGCCTGGACGCGTTAGCGCCCTCACTGCGGAAGCGGAAACCGCCGAGACGCAGATTGTCCTCAACCGAAAGCGTGGTGAACAGCTCGCGCTTTTCCGGCACCAGCGACATGCCGGCCCTGACCCGCGCCTCCACCGGCAAGCGGGAGATGTCGCGGCCGGCGAAGTGGATAGGGCCGGATCCCGGATGCACGCCCATGATAGCGTTGAGCAATGTCGTCTTCCCGGCGCCGTTCGGGCCGATAACGGTGATGATCTGCCCCGCCTCGGCCTGCAGGGACACGCCGTGCAGCGCGGGAACGCCGCCGTATCCAACTTCAAGCTCCGCCACCTCAAGGATCATGCGACGTTGCCAAGGTAGGCCTCGATCACTGCCGGATCGCGGCCGACGATCGCGGCAGGGCCTTCCGCCAGCTTTGCACCGAAATTCATCACCACCAACCGGTCGGTAAGGTTCATGACGAACTCCATATCGTGCTCGACCAGCAGGACCGTGACGCCTTGGCCGCGTAAGGTGCGCAACAGGGCGGCCAGGTCCGCCTTCTCGGCATGTCGCAAGCCGGCCGCAGGCTCGTCCAGCAGGAGCAGCACCGGGTCCAGGCACAAGGCACGGGCAATCTCCACCACGCGCTGCTGGCCCAGCGCCAGGCTTCCCACCAACTGCCCGGCCTGCGCCCCCAGTCCTACCCGGCCGAGCTGGCGAGACGCTTCTGCGAACAGCCGCGCCTCCTCACCCCGATCAAGCCGCAGCATCGCCTGAAAGGCCCCGGCGCGGCCGCGGAGGTGCGCGCCAAGCGCCACGTTCTCGATCACCGTCATGCTGGGGACGAGCTTCACGTGCTGAAACGACCGCGCGATGCCGAGCCGGGCCAAGGCCGGACGCGTGCGGCCCGTGACAGGCTGACCCAGGAATTCGATCGCGCCCGCCGTGGGTTTGGCGACGCCGGTCAGCAAGTCGAACGTCGTGCTCTTGCCGGCGCCGTTCGGCCCGATCAGCCCGGCGATCTCCCCAGCGTTGAGTTCGAGCGACAAGCCTGCGACGGCCACCAAGCCACCGAAGGTTTTTCGCAACCCGTTGACGCGTAGCACGGGCGTGCCGGGCGCTGGCAGGGTTCGGGCCGGCAGGGGCGCGCCGTTCATACGCCGCCGGGCCGGCCGGCCGAGACGCCGTATCAGCAGCGGCCAAAGGCCGGACGGCGCCGCCTGCAGCCCGATCACCAGCAGCGCGCCGAACACGATCGTCTCGTAGTTGCCCTGGCTCCCGAGCAATCTGGGTAGCCAGTCCTGCAGCCGGTCATTCACCACCGTGACCAGCGCTGCACCAAGAACCGCGCCGCCGAGCTGCCCCATGCCGCCCAGCACCGCCATCAGCAGGTATTCGATGCCGGCATTGATGCCAAATGGCGTCGGACTGACGGACCGCTGCATGTGGGCGTAGAGCCATCCTGCCAAGCCCGCGAGCACGGCCGCATAGGCGAAGGCCAGCATGCGCACTGCGGGCAATTTCACCCCGAACGACGCCGCAGCCGCCGACCCGCCGCGCAAAGCCCGCAGCGCGCGGCCCACCCGGCTATCGAGCAAATTGCGGGTGAGCAACAAGGCCACCGCGACTGCGATCCAGATCACCGGAAAATAAGCAGCGCTGCCCAGAAGTGCGGTGCCGCCGACGTATAGCGGCGGGATGCCCGAAATCCCATCGTTCCGCCCAAGGACGTCCAGATTTCCGAACAGATAGAAAATGGACACGCTCCAGGCGATTGTGGCCAGGGATAGAAAATGCCCGGATAGCCGCAGCGTGACCGCGCCGATGACCACGGACGCCGCCCCGGCTGCCAGCAACGCCGCCGGCAAAGCCAACCACGGCGACAGCCCGCCCCGCGTCGTCAGAAGTGCGGTCGCATACGCGCCCACCCCCATGAACGTCGCCTGGCCGAATGAGGTGATCCCAGCCATCCCTGTCAGCACGACTATTCCGGTCGCGACGATGGCCGCTATGCCGGCGTAATCGGCCAGGGTCAGCCAGAACGGCGGCACACCGGGCAGCAGCGGCACGCATAGCCACAACAGCCAGAACGGAACGAGCCACCTCATTCCTCGTCCTCGGCCACTGTGCTGCCGACAGAGCGGATCAGGAGCACGGGCAGGATGACCGTGAAGACGATCACCTCCTTGAAAGCGCTGGCCCAGAAGCTCGAGAAGCTCTCGACCACGCCGACCAAGATCGCGGCGATGGCAGCGACCGGGTAGCTGAACAGCCCGCCGACGATCGCCGCCACGAAGCCCTTGAGCCCCACCAGAAAGCCGCTGTCGTAATAGACGGTGGTGAGCGGCGCGATCAGCACGCCGCTGAACGCGCCGATGAGCCCGGCCAGGGTGAAGGCGATCCGGCCGGACACCCCCGCCGAGATTCCCACCAGCCGCGCGCCGAGCCGGTTGACCGCCGTCGCGTGTAGCGCCTTGCCAAACAGGGTGAAGCCGAAGAACCCGAACAGCGCCGCCATGATCGCCAGCGAACTTGCGACGATCCAGACGGCTTGACCCTGGATCGTCAGCGACCCAAGGGAGAACACCGCGTCGGAGAACCCGGTCGCGCGGAATCCCTCCGGGCCGAACAGCACCAATCCCAGGCCCATCAGGGCGAGGTGCGCCCCTACCGCGGCGATCAGCAGCACCAGCACAGAGGTGTCAGCCAGCGGCTGAAAGACAACCTGATAGAGGTAGGGCGCCATGGGGGCCACGATCGCCAGGGTCAAAGCGGCCTCGGCTGCGACCCCGATGTGCCGCCCTTTCAGCAGCAGCGTGGTGCAAACGATGACGGCCGGCAGCAGGATCGTGCCGCCCACCAAACGCACCACGGCTGCGGCCGCGATCTGGTAGCGCATCGACCAAAGGCCGGAGAGGCAGGCGGCAAACCCCAGCGCGGGCAGCAGCCACACGCTGCCGGGAACCAACCCGGCATCCAGCGCGGCGTAGGTGAGCGCCCCGTAGGCCACGAACTCGCCTTGCGGGATCAGAATCACGCGTGTCACGGAGAACACCAGCACCAGGCACAGCGCCAGTAACGCATACACCGCGCCGTTGACGATCCCGTCCTGCACGAGAATGAGGGCGATGTCCGCGTCCATGTGCGGACGGCGTTACAGGCTTAGGGCAGTAGCTTCCAGCCGCCTTCCTTGATCGTCACCATCACGCGTGCCCGGTCGTCGAAGCCGTTATGATTGGTGGGCGACATGTCCATAACCCCCTGCGTCACGACCAGCTCCTTCGCGCCCTCCAGGGCGTTACGCAAGGCCGAGCGAAACTCAGGGGTCCCAGCTTTAGCGGACTTCAGCGCGATCGGGATGGCGTATTCCAGCATCAACCCAGCGTCGTAGGCGTGAGCTCCAAAGGTGGACACGCTGCCAGCGCCGTTCGCCGCCTCATAGTCATGGATGTAGGCCAGCCCAACCGCCTTGCTCGGCGAGCCCTCCGGCACTTGATCCGCCACCAACACTGGGCCGGCCGGCAGGATTGTTCCCTCGACGTCTTTGCCTCCGACGCGAATGAAATCGAGATTGGCGACCCCGTGCGTCTGGTAGTACGCGCCAGTATATCCACGCTCGTGCAGCGCCTTCTGCGGAAGGGCCGCCGGCGTGCCGGACGCGGCGATCAGCACCGCATCGGGCTTGCTCGCCATAATCTTCAAGACCTGCCCGGTGACGCTGGTATCTGTCCGGGCGAACCGCTCTACGTCTGTGATGCGGATTTCCTTTGCGGCCATGGCTCGCTGCGTCTCGGCCAGCCAGCCATCGCCATAGGCGTCGTTGAAGCCAATGAACGCCACCGATTTGACGCCGTGCGCCGCCATGTAGGCGGCGACCGCATCGGCCATCAAACCGTCGTTCTGCGGCGTCTTGAACACCCAGTGACGCTGCGCATCCATCGGCTCGATCAACCGTGCAGACGCGGCGAGTGCGATCATCGGTATCTTCTGCTCGGCCACGACGTCGATCATCGCCAGCGAGCCCGGTGTGACGGAGGAGCCGATCAGCACGTCAGCCCCGCCCTCGATCAACTTGCGCGCATTGGCCACCGCCTTCGTGCTGTCTGACGCGTCGTCCAGCATCGTGTACTCGACGGTCGCGCCACCGATTTGCTTCGGCAGCAGGGCGATGCTTTTGCTTTCAGGGATCCCGAGCGAGGCGGCTGGCCCGGTCATCGAGAGGGTCACGCCGACATGGACAGTGTCGGCCCAGGCAGACGATGCGAGCGCCGTTGCGATTACCAGCAACGCTGCGAAGCGTTTCCTGCGGACCATGCATCCCCCAAGCGGCTCTTACGCCACTGTGATCGTTTGTTACGCCGAGTGGTATGGCTGGCTCGTGGGAGTGTCAACGCGCGACGGTGTCTCTGCCATACGTAGTTGTCATAGCGGCAGCGAGGCTGGGTCTGGACCCGGTCACGCAGACCTACTAATCCGCGCAGGCTTGCCGCACGTCACTGCGGTGGCACGCCGACGCCCTGACCCGAGGGCGCCTACCCCGGGGGTGCGTTCCAAGTGTTCATCCAAAGTCTGCTCGTCCGAGTCGTCGAGGCTGCGTCCCGGCGCGCGTTCCTGGTCGTGTTGGCTGGGCTGCTACTCGGCGCCGGATGCGTGGCGCTGGCCTACGAGCGTTTGGGCGTTTCCACCGATACCGACGCCCTATTCGCCGACTCGCTGCCGTGGAAGCAGCGCAAGATGGCGCTCGACAACGACTTCCCGCAGTTCCGCGACCTCATCGTCGCCGTGATCGACGCCAAAATCCCAGAGGAAGCGGATGCGACCGCAGCCGGGCTGGCGGCAGCGATGGCCACCGACAAAGCTCACGTCCGCAGTGTCCGGCGCCCCGACGCGTCACCCTATTTCGATGCCAACGGGTTGATGTTTCTCACGCCCCAAGAACTCGAGCCACTGCTGAACCGGACGATCGACGCCCAGCCGTTCCTCGGCCAACTGGTGGCAGACCCGAGCGCGCGAGGCCTGTTCGCGGCCTTGTCGCTAATCGGGCTCGGGGTGGAACACGGGCAGGCTGACCTCGCCGCCTTTGCGCCTTCTTTGTTGGCGTTTCACAACACGCTTGCTTCGGTGCTGTCGGGAAAGCCGCAGCCGTTGTCGTGGCAAAGCCTGCTATCTGGCACGCTGGCGGACAAAGCCGGCCCCTACCGGTTTGTGCTGATCCAGCCGGTCCTCGATTACGCCTCGTTGCAGCCCGGCGGCGCGGCGACCGACGCGATCCGCGCGGCCGCGGCCAAGCTGCCGTTCGTCGCCGACGGCACGGCGCGGGTGCGGATTACCGGGGCAGTCCCGCTAGCCGACGAGGAATTCGCAACCGTGGCCCAGGGTGCCGCGGCTGGCCTGATCGGCAGCTTGGTGCTGATCACCATCTGGCTGTTCCTGGCCGTCCGGTCCTGGCGGCTGATCGTCCCGATCCTTTTCACCCTCATTCTCGGCCTTCTGCTGACGACCGGGTTCGCGGCGGTGGCGGTGGGAACGCTCAACCTGGTTTCAGTCGCCTTCGCTATCCTCTTCGTGGGCATTGCGGTCGATTTCGCCATCCAGTTCAGCGTGCGCTTCCGTGAAATGCGCCACTCGCAGGCGGACGCAGGGGCGGCGCTGAGCGAGACGGCGCGCCGGGTCGGGATACAGATCCTCGTCGCCGCGGTGGCGACCGCGTCGGGATTTCTGGCGTTCGTTCCAACTTCCTTCAGCGGGGTGGCGCAACTAGGGCTGATTGCCGGCGTGGGCATGATGATCGCGTTCGCCTCGACCATTGTGTTCCTTCCCGCCGCACTGACTTTATTTCGGCCCCGGCCAGAGGCGGCGGAGGTGGGCTTCATCAGGCTTGCGCCGCTTGACGATGTGATTGTTCGGCACCGCCGGGCCATCCTGGCCGTATTCGCGGTGTTGGCGGTCGCAGGTGCCGCAGGAATGCCGTTCCTGCGCTTCGACGCGGACCCGCTGCACACCAAGGATCCGACGACCGAGGCGATGACGACGCTGCGCGACCTCATCGACGACCCGATCACCAACCCGTACACGATTGATGCGCTCGAGCCGGACCTGGCCCATGCGCAGGATGTCGCAGCACGCGCCGCCAAGCTGCCGCTGGTCGCCAGCACGCTGACCCTGCAAAGCCTGGTGCCGGAGGATCAGGCGCCGAAGCTGGCGTTGATCGCCGATGCCGCCAACTTGCTCGGACCAACGCTGAGCAACCGCACTCCGCCGGCCGCGATCACGCCGGCCGACCTGCGGCTGGCCTCGACCACGGCGGCAGCCAGCCTGGCCAAGGTTTTAGGCAAGCTGCCTGCCGAAAGCCCGCTCGCCAAGATCACTGCCGATCTGCACAGCCTGCAAAGCGCACCGGATGCGACGCTCACCCAAGCCAACCTCGTGCTGACCGAATTCTTGCCAATACAACTCGACCGTCTGCGGACGGCGCTCAGCGCGCATCCGGTGACGATCGCCGATATCCCCGCGTCCATCTCGCGGGACTGGATCCTGCCCGATGGCCAGGCGCGGGCTCAGATCACGCCCAAGCCCGAGGCCAGTGGCGGACCGGGGCTGAACGCATTCGTCAAGCAGGTCAGCGCGGCCGTGCCGGAAGCCGGCGGGTCGGCGATCACGTTCATCGCGACCTCAGAGACGATCATCTCCGCATTCCGCAACGCGGCGATCGCGGCGATCATCATGATTGCAGTCATTCTGTTCGCGACGCTGCGACGTTTGCTGGACGTGAGCCTGGTTCTGGCGCCGCTGCTGCTGTCCTCGCTGCTCACGGTGGTCGTTTGTTTGGTGCTGCCGCTGGAGTTGAACTTCGCCAACATCATTGCCTTGCCGCTGCTGCTGGGCGTCGGCGTGTCATTCAACATCTACTTCGTCATGAATTGGCGTGCGGGCGAGCACTCACGGCTCGCCTCCGCAACCGCCCGCGCTGTGATCTTCTCCGCCCTGACCACGGGGACCGCGTTCGGTTCACTGGCGCTGTCGCGCCATCCGGGGACGGCGAGCATGGGCGAATTGCTGCTGATAAGTCTCGGTTGCACATTGCTGGCGACGTTGCTGTTCGTGCCAGCATTGCTGGCCTCACTCACACCCACCAGGAGCCGCCGCCTTGGGGAGACGCAGCCTGGGATTAGGTGAACGTCGTTCTGTCCGGGAATGCGGCGGCGACGGATGGGTCAAGTAGCGCGCCTAGTTCAGCCGCATGCTGATACGCCGGCATCAGCGCGGACAGCGTCGAGTCGTGATGCGTGGCTGGGTGCAGATAGAGTTCGCTCACTCCGGCAGGCAAATGCGGCGCCAGCCGCAGCAGGTGAGACGACGTCATTTGCCCCGTCCAGGCGATGCCGAAGCAGGCGTCGTTGGTTCGAAGCCCGGCTCGCCGCGCCTGGAGACGCAGCACACGCGTCCATTCATACAGCGCGGCATCGCCAAGCCCCGGATGCGCTCCGGCTCGCCGCAGCACGTCTGGCGGCTCTGCTGGGACGCGGATCGCCCGCAACCCATGCCGCAGGCCCTCCTCGATCATCATGCGTCCGACTGTGGGATGGAGGTGCATATGCTTGTGCGCGTTGGCATGGTCCAGCGGCAGCCCTGTTGCAGCAAACGCTGCAAATTGGGCGGCGATCTCTCGCCGGAGCTGCCGACGAACGCGCGCGCTGAAGTAATAACGCAGGCCCAAGACCGCCTGCTTCGAAGGAAACAGGCCGTCTGAGCCCAGGAGATCAGGGATCTCCGATACCGGCAGCACCGCTGGCCCCTCAATCACCACGAGGTGCAAGCCAACATGCAAACCGGGCATCCGCCGGGCACGCTCGACAGCATCCGGCGCCGCCGCACCGCCCACCATCAGGCTGGCGGTGCTCAGGATGCCGTTGCGATGAGCTCTCTCGACCGCTTCGTTAACCGCCGGCGACAGGCCGAAATCATCAGCCGATACGATGACCTGCTTACGCAGCCTTGTTGCGATCCCGGATGAACTGGAAGAATTCCACGCCCTCCCGCAGGCGGCGCTTCATCATCTGCGGGCTGCGCACCATCTCGCCGACGATGGAGGCGATCTTCGGCGCGCGGAAATAGAAGCGTTTGTAGAACGTCTCCACGCTGTCGAAGATTTCACCGTGCGACAGGTGCGGGTAGTTCAACGGCGCGATCTGAATACCGGTTTCGTCGATCAGTTCCGCATGCTCGGCACTCAGCCAGCCATTCTCCAGCGCCTGCTTATGCAGGAACGTGCCAGGGTAGGGCGCGGCCAGAGAGACCTGCAAAGTGTGCGGATTGATCTCCTTGGCGAACTCGATCGTCTGCTCGATCGTCTCCCTCGTTTCCCCGGGCAGGCCGAGGATGAAGGTGCCGTGGATCTTGATGCCTAGCTCGTGGCAGTCCTTGGTGAACCGGCGCGCCACGTCGATCAGCATCCCCTTCTTGATATTATGCAAGATCTGTTGGTTGCCGCTCTCATAGCCGACGAGCAGAAGGCGCAGCCCGTTATCCTTCATCACCTTCAGCGTCTCGCGCGGCACGTTCGCCTTCGCGTTGCAAGACCACGTGACGCCAAGTTTGCCTAACTCGCGCGCAATCGCCTCGGCGCGGGGAAGGTCGTCAGTGAAGGTGTCATCATCGAAGAAGAACTCCCGCACCTGTGGGAACATCTTCATCGCATGGCGGATTTCTTCTGCGACGTGCCCCGGGCTGCGGGTGCGGTAGCGATGCCCACCAACAGTCTGCGGCCACAGGCAGAACGTGCACCGGGATTTGCAGCCGCGGCCCGTGTAGATCGAGATGTATGGGTGCAGCAGGTAGCCGATGAAGTAGTCTTCGATGTGCAGGTCGCGCTTATACACATCCGTCACGAACGGCAGCGAGTCCATGTTCTCGATCACCGCACGGTCCTGGTTATGCACCAGCAGCCCGTTCTGGTCGCGGTAGGAGATGCCGTCCACGTCCTTCAAGTCTCGGCCGTCGGCGATTTCCTTGATGGTGAAATCGAATTCGTTGCGCGCCACGAAGTCGATGCAGTTGCCCTGTTGCAAGCTTTCTGCCGGCTGCACGGCTACTTTTGCGCCGACGAAGCCGATCTTCAGCGACGGCTTTGCGTCCTTCAATGCTTGCGCGACCTTTACGTCAGACGCGAAGGACGGGGTCGACGTGTGAACGACGACCATGTCATGTTCAAGGGCCGCTGCCAGAACCGGCGCCATCCCGATGTTCGCCGGCGGCGCGTCGATCAGCCGGCTGCCCTCGACGAGAGCGGCCGGCTGGGCAAGCCAAGTCGGATACCAGAACGACCGGATTTCGCGCTTTGCTTGGTAGCGGGAACCCGCGCCGCCATCAAAACCCCCAAAGGACGGCGGCTGCAGGAACAGGGTCTTCATCGAACTTTATCCTTTACCCGCCGCCAGGCGCGGAGGGGCAATATGTAAGACGTGGCCGCGCCAAGCGACCTCGCGCCCGCCATAACTGGCGAGGATCACCGTCACAGACAACACGTCACGCAATGGCAGCAGCCAAATCGGAACACCACCCTCGAGATTGAGGGACAAATCGATGCCCAGCATGACTGTGGCACGAAACACCCAGGTAGCGAAGAATAGCGTAATGGCCCAAGGCTCAAACCCGCAAAGCACCATCGCCAGGCCGGACCAAAAAAGCGGGTATTGCAACGATGACAGCGCAAATCCAATCGGCGCCAGCGACTGTATCGTGCGGCCCCAGCGCAACTCGTGGTTGAACAGATCGACTATGCGCATCTCCGGCACCGTGGTCGCCGGCAAGGTCGATGCCAACGTCACAGACAGACCACGCGCCGTCACCAAACGCCCGAGCACGGCATCATCCGCGAGATGATGGACCAGTGCCTGCAAGCCGCCCACGCTTTCCAACGTCTGACGCGTGAGCGCCATCGTGGCGCCTAGGCAATCTTCCCGGCCCAGCAACCGCGCCATCAACGCACCGGGGAGGAAGCTGTGGTTGATCTGTGCTGTCCCTAAGCGGGCCGCGATCGTTTTGGATGCACCCAAACCGGCGTAGAGCGTCGTCACCAGACCGACGTTGTCTCCGGACAGCGCGGAGGCAAGCTGCCGTAGGTAACCCTCGGGCGCATGGATATCGCTGTCGGCCATCACGATCACGTCGTGTTTGGCGCTGGGATACATGTTGATCAAGTTGCTGATCTTGCGGTTGACGCCGTGCTGCGCCGGGTCGATGACGACATCGATATCCACGTTCGGGAACCGCGTCCGCAATCGCCGGATGACGTGCAGAGCCGCATCTGCAGGGTCTTGCAGGCCGAAAACGATCTGAAACTCGGGGTAGTCCTGGTCACAGAAGGAGGCCAGCGCGTCCTCAAGCAGCGGCTCGTCGCCGTGGAGCGGTTTCAGGATTGTCATTGGCGGTCGAAGTCCCAGCGAGCCAGGAACTCGCGCCTGGTGGCGCCGCACCGCTAACCAGCCGAAAGCAGCCTGCAACAAGCCGGCAACCGCCACAGCCGTCGTGAAGATGGCTAGAGCTTCGGTGATCACTTGCATTGAGGTCACGGAACGGCAGCGCCACCCGAGAGATCGGTGACCTTTTTGTGGAGGCTCTCAACCAGCGCCGCCGGTCCACCCTCCAGGAGGCTACGGAAATCGGATCGTTGGACCGCAACACGGCTGATGGAACCATCGAGCAAGACGTCAACGGCCCGCCACTGCCCCGCAGCCTGCCGCATCACGTAATCGATCCGCGCACTGTCACCGTGCGTTGGCACAATGCGGGTGGACACGATTTGATCCGCCCCAACGCTTCTCGTATCCGGATCGATATCGAATCTCTCGCCGCCATAGGAGGAGAAGTTACTTACATAGCTTGCGACTGTGAAACGAATAAATTCCGCGGACAGATCCTGTTGCTGGGCTGGAGTGAACGTTTGCCAGCGTGGTCCGACTGACGTCTCCAGGATCGACTCGAGGTCGAAAGTATGGGTCACAACTGGCGCGAGCGTGGCGTAGCGCTGACCAAATGGTGTGGCCTTGCCATCGTGCATGACCTGCAGCAGCGCCTGATCGAGGGACGCAATCGGGGCAGCTGCCTCCGAAGCCGCAGCCCAATCGCTGGTGGAGAGCGCAAGCTGCATCAAAACGGCCCCCGCCAAGGCCGCCAGGCGCCTCAAAGCCCCGACACCAGTTTTGCACCGGACAAGCCCGACGCCGTATTGATCCCCTGGCCCACAGCATCCACCACGGTTCGGACGATGTCCTTGGCGGTCAGGCCGG
>CAZZVB010000087.1:0-16864 GCA_964657445.1 uncultured Burkholderiaceae bacterium
GGTGGAGGTGATCTCCGACACGTTTGGGATCTCGCCCAGCCTGCGCTCCAGGGGGGCTGCGATGGATGTGGCCATCGTCTCCGGGTCGGCGCCGGGCCGGCCGGCAAATACCACGATGGTCGGGATGTCCACCGATGGTAGCGGGGCGACAGGCAGAAAGCGGTAGGCGACCATGCCGGATATCAGCAGCCCGAGCGCGAGCAGGATGGTGCCGATGGGGCGCATGATAAATGGGAGGGAGAAGGACATCCGCCTTTCGGGCCTTATTCCGCCGCCGCCGGGCGCAAGTGCCCGCCGAAGCGCAGCCGCAGCCGCTCGAACGTCACGTAGATCACCGGCGTCGTGTAAAGCGTCAGCAACTGGCTCAGCAGCAGGCCGCCGACGATCGTTACGCCTAGCGGAAACCGCAGCTCCGACCCGGTGCCCCGTTCCAGCACCAGCGGAAGCGCGCCGAGCAGCGCCGCGGCGGTCGTCATCATGATGGGGCGGAAGCGGAGCATGCAGGCTTCCTCGATCGCAGCTTCCGGCGACAAACCGCGTTCGCGTTCCGCCTCGACCGCAAAGTCGATCATCATGATCGCGTTCTTCTTTACGATCCCCATCAGCAGCACGATGCCAACCAGCGCCACCAGCGACAGATCGAGCCCGAACGCCATCAGCGCCAGCAGCGCGCCGATGCCGGCGGACGGTAAGGTGGACAGGATCGTGACCGGGTGGATAAGGCTTTCATACAGCACGCCAAGCACGATGTAGATCACGACGACCGCAGCCAGAATCAGGTAGGGCTCCGAACCCAGCGAACGCTGGAACTCCGCGGCATCGCCGGAATAGCTGCCGGTGATCGTCTCGGGCATGCGCAAGTCCTGCTCCGCCCCGCGCACCGCCTCGACTGCCTGGCCCAGCGACGTCCCGGGTGCGGTGTCAAACGACAGCGTCACCGACGGAAACTGCTGCTCGTGCGTGATCGCGAGTTGCCCGACGGTGCGGCTGATGCGCGCCACTGCCGAAAGCGGGATCATGTTCTGCGCCGCGCCCGACACGGTGGCGCCGCTCGTCGTGCTCTGCCCCTGGGCGGACAGCACGCCGGGCACCCGCAAGCGCAGTAGTGAGGTTGGGTCGGCCTGCCAGGACGGATCGGCCTCCAGTATGACGCGGTATTGGTTGGCCTGAGAAAAGATCGTGCTGATCTGGCGCTGGCCGAAGCTGTCATAGAGCACGTCCTGGATGGACTGCATGGACACGCCAAGCCGCTGCGCCGCCTCCCGGTCCACATTCACCCGGGTAACCAGGCCCTCGTCCTGCTGGTCGGTGGCGACGTTGCGCAGCGCCTGCGTGTCTTTCAGGCGGGCGAGCAGGCGGGGCGCCCAGGCGGCAAGCTCCGCCGCGTCGGTGTCAACCAGAGTGTATTGATACTGCGTGCGGCTGACGCGGGTGCCGATCTGAATGTCTTGCACCGGCTGCGTGAACACCGCCAGGCCGGGAATGGCGGCCGCGTCACGTTGCAACCGGGCTTGCACGACAGCGACCGGATCACGCGCCGGCTGCGGCTTCAATGCGATCGTCAGCCGGCCGGAGTTCGGCGTCGGGTTGATCGATCCAGCGCCCACGAAGGACTCCACGGCGGCGACCGCCGGGTCTGCCAAGGCCGCGGCGGCGAACTGGCCCTGCAGCTTCGTCATGGCGGGGATTGAAACCGCCTGGCTGGCTTCAGTGACCGCCACGATCACACCAGTATCCTGCGCGGGCAGGAAGCCCTTCGGCGCTGCGACGTATAGCAGAATCGTCCCCGCCAGCGACCCGACGGCGATCAGCAGCACCAGGGATCGCGCCGCCAAGGCCCATGCCAGCGTGCGGCGATAGCCCGCCGTCAGTCGGTGAAAGCCGGCATCGAACGCCCGCACCACGAAGTTGGGCCGGGTGCCCTCGCCGAGCGGGCGCAGCAGCCGGCCGCACATCATCGGCGTCAACGTCAACGACACGAAGGCCGACACCACGACGGACACTGCCAAAGTCACAGCGAACTCATTGAACAGCCGTCCGACGACGCCGGTCATGAACAGCAGCGGGATAAACACGGCCACCAGCGACACCGTCAGCGACACGATGGTGAAGCCGATCTGCTTGGCGCCTTGATAGGCCGCCTGCAGCGGCCGCACGCCTTGTTCGATATAGCGCACCACGTTCTCGATCATGACGATTGCGTCGTCCACCACGAACCCGGTCGAGACGGTCAGCGCCATGAGCGAAAGATTGTCGAGGCCGAAGCCCAGCAGCGACATCACCCCGAACGTGCCAACGAGCGATAGCGGCAGCGCGATGCCCGGGATCAAGGTCGCCCGCAGGGAGCCGAGGAACAGGTAAATCACTGCAATGACGAGTCCGATCGCCAGCAGCAGGGTGAACTGCACGTCGGCCACCGAAGCGCGGATGGTCTCCGTCCGGTCCGTCACGACCGAAAGCGCGACGCCCTGCGGCAGCGACTGCTCCAGTGCCGGCAAGGCTTCGCGAATATCGGCCACAGTCTGCACGATGTTGGCGCCGGGCTGACGCTGCACGTCCAGAATGACGGCCGGCTTGCCGTTTAGCGACGAGGCGACGCGGTTGTTCTCGACATCGGCGATCACCGTGCCGACGTCGCGCAGCCGCAGCGGCGCGGCATCTTTGTAGGAGATCACCAGGCTGCGATAGGCCTCCGGATCGAGCAACTGGTCGTTGGTGGCCAGAGCGAACGCCTGCGCGCGCCCGTCGAAACCACCCTTAGCGCCGTTCACATTGGCGGCGGACACCGCAGTGCGAATGTCCTCCATCGACAGATTATACGATGCCAGCCGCGCTGGATCGATGCGCACACGGATGGCGCGGCGCAGGCCGCCGAGCACGGTGACTTTCCCGACGCCGACGATCTGGCTGAGCTTCGGCTGCAGCAGCGTGTCCGCGGCGTCCGCCACGGTGTCGAGCGGTACGCTGTCCGACGTCAGCGCCAGGGTCACGATCGGTGCGTCCGCCGGGTTCACCTTCGAATAGACCGGCGGGTAGGGCAGGGTTGAGGGCAGCGTGCCGGACGCAGCGTTGATCGCGGCCTGCACGTCCTGCGCCGCCCCGTCGATCGAGCGCGACAGGTTGAACTGCAGGGTGATCTGGCTGTTGCCCTCGCTGCTGGTGCTCTCCATTGAGGACAGCCCCGTGATCTGGCCGAACTGCCGCTCCAGGCTGGCTGTCACCAGGGTTGCGGTCACCTCGGCACTGGCGCCAGGCAACTGGGTTGAAACCTCGATTGTCGGGAAGTCCACCTGCGGCAGCGCCGACACCGGCAGCGCGCGATAGCCGAGCAGACCGGCGAGCAGAATGGCGACCGCCAGCAGCCCGGTGGCGATGGGGCGGGCAATGAACGGGGCGGAGATATTCATGCGCTAGCCCGGCGTGGTAGCTGCCCGCTGGCCGCTGCCTTGGCCCGGGGCGCGGGTGCGGCGCGTCGGCTGCACCGCGGCCTCCGGGGTGGTATCCGAGGTTTGCACCGTCACCTTCGCACCGTCCGTAAGGCGGGACGCGCCATCCGTCACCACGTGATCGCCGGCTTGCAACCCAGCGGTCACCACGGACACTGCTTCGTCCTCGTGCCCGATCGTCACCGGAGTGCGGCGGACGGCGTTGCTGCCGATCACGACATAGACGTATGACCCGGCAGGCCCGCGCTGCACGGCGGTCGGCGGTATGGTCACCACCTGCTGGTCGGTATCGACCTGCAGCCGGACGTTGATGAAGCCGCCGGGCCACAGCACGAGATTGGGATTGGGGAAGGTCGCCTTCAGCTTGATGGTGCCGGTCGCCTGATCGACGGTGTTGTCCAGCACCGCAACCCGGCCGCGATCGAGGATGGTCTTGCCATTTTCCGCGACACCCTGCGGCAGGGCCAGCACTTCGGGGGCGGTGTTGCGCATCGCGTTAGCAACCAGCGGAAGCGTCTGCTGCGGCAAGTTGAACACGACGGAGATCGGCTGCAGCTGCGTGATCACCACCAGCGGAGTCGTATCCGCCGCGTGCACGATATTGCCTTGGTCCACCTGGCGGATACCGGTCCGGCCGTCCAACGGACTACTGATCGTGGTATAGGACAGATTGGTCCGGGCAGTCTCGATCGCGGCGTCATCTTGCCGGACGATCGCCTCATCCATTGCAACCGTCGCCTTCTGCGTGTCCGCCGTCTGGCCGGACGTGTAGGCCGTGGCGGCGAGTTTCACATATCGCGCGAGGTCCAATTTAGCGTTGGCCAGGTTTGCCTCATCCTGCGCCTTCTTGGCCAAGGCCTGGTCCAGGGAGGCTTGGTAGGGGCGGGGATCGATGCGGGCCAGCACGTCGCCGGCGTGAACGTCCTGCCCCTCCCTAAATGCCACCTGCGTCATCGGGCCATCGATCATGGCCTTGATGCTGACGGTGTTGAACGCCTGTATGGTGCCGAGAGCATCCAGGTAGATCGGCACGTCCTGGATTTTCGCCGCCGCGGTCAGCACAGGGATCGGATCGGCGTCCGGGCTGCCCGGGCGGCCACGATGGCTTGCCGTCTTTTGCGTGGATGTGTGCTGCCACGCATACCAGCCGCCCAGGCCAGCGCCGCCCAGCAGCAAGACGATCACGATGGCGCGGCCAAGTCTCATGAGGTTCCGATCGAGGCTGGCAGCGTCCATCCACCGCCGAGCGCCTTGTAGAGGTTGATGAGCGCTTGGAAATGCGCAAGGCGTGCCTGCACGAACGCGTTCTGGTCTGTGAACAGCGTTGTCTGGGTGTTGAGCACGGTCGTGATGTCCACGGTGCCGGCCGCGAGTTGCGCCCGCGCGATTTCGGCCGCCTTCCGTGCCACCGCGACCGCTTGCCGCTGTAGATCCTCCTGCTCGGCAGCATACCGGACGGCGACGAGATAGGTTTCTGCGTCCTGGAACGCCTGCAGCGCCGCTTGGCGGTAATCTGCCACCAATTCGGCAAAGCGGCCCTTTGCCTGGTCCAGATTGCCCTGGTTCAGCCCGTTGTCGAAGATCGACTGGGTCAATGTGCCGGCCGCAGTGACCAGCAGACTGCCCGGTCCGAGCAGGCTCGACAGCGCCAGGCTCTCGATGCCGCCCTGGGTGGTCAGCTGCAGCGCGGGGAAGAAGGCGGCGCGGGCGGCCCGCACATTGCCGTTCTGGGACAATAGGTTCGCCTCGGCGGCGGCCACGTCGGGCCGCCGGGCGAGCAGTTCGGAAGGCAAGCCGCCGCCGACCGCCGGCGTGGGCAGGTTGGCCAAGGTGTTGGCGGTGACGGTGATCGTTTCCGGAGGCCGCCCGATCAGCGTCGAAAGCGCGACCACCTGCTGTTCCAGCGTGCTGCGGAAGGCGGGGATTTGCGCGGCTTCGCCCGCGACGAGCGCCTCCTGCTGGGCAACGTCGAGCGCCGTGGCGGTGCCGATTTGCACGCGCACCTGGAACACGTTCAGCGTCGTCTTGGCATCCTGCAGGTTGCGCTCGGCCACTGCCAACTGATCCGCGGCGCCAAGCGCTTGGAAGTAGGTTGTGGCGACCGATGTGACGACGGTCAAAGCGACGTTCGCCTGGTCGAAGCGGCTGGAGAGGGCGGCGGCTTGCGCTGCCTGGAACGTCGCGCGGTTCTTGCCCCAGAAATCCACCTGGTAGGCGACGGCGCCTTCCGCGCTGTATTGCCGGGTATCGACGAAGCGGGTCTTGCTGGAGCTACTGCCTGCTACGACCGTGCTGCCGGTCGTGGATGTGGTCTGGGTGGTGCTGCCGCCGCCGGTGCTGGTGGAGGATGTCACGCCGGTGGACCCCGTGGTCACGCCGGATACCGCGCCGCCACTACTGGAGCCGATACGAGTATAGCTGGCGCCGCCCGTGGCCGTGATGCTCGGCAGCAGCGGAGCGCCGGAAATCCCAACCTGCGCGTCTGCCTGCACGACCCGCGCCGCCGCGGCTGCAAGGTTCTGGTTATTTGCCCGTGCATACTCGATGAGCCGGGTCAGCTCCGGGGAGCCGAACGCGCGCCACCAATCCGTCGCAGGCCATGCTTGCGACGCGCTCTCCACGGTGGCGCGAAAGGCGGCCGGGATGGTGAGCGCAGGACGTTCATAATCCGGACCCAGATCGCAGCCAGTCACGAGGAAAGCGGCGGCAGCGATGGCAGGCCAGGGCCGGAATAGCAGGAAAAAGGCGTGCGGCATCGGCGGCGAAATAGTCCTCGTACTAACGATCGGTTTTCAGGGTGCGGCCCAATCTAGCACAAACTGCGGGGCGGCGTGTAACAGGGCGATTGCGCGCGAAGAGCTAGTCACCGGAAAAGGCGGCACCATAGCGCTTAGCCGTGACGCGGGTCACAGCAAGGCCGCCATGGTTTAGACCAATGTTCCTCCGTCCGAACAGGAGGTTCAAGCGATGGCCAATTTCTCCGCCCAGCAGCCGGTGTGGTTCACATCTCAATCGATCAGCACGGTTGGGACCAGGCCATCCAAACCCGAAGTCAGCGTCATGGTCCAGGTTCTCGCAACCGCAGTACGTTTGGTGCTGCGGGCGGTCACGACGAAGCTGGCGAATATGCAGGAGCGCCGCCGGTTCAGCGCTCTGGGCCCTTATGGCCGTCTTGAGTTGGACGCGCTGCTGACCGCGTGTGGCGACAAGGGTGTTCACGGCGGGCAAGCCTGGAGAGGCTGTCAGGAGCAGGATCACGAACTGCTATGGGGCCGCAGCGCCGCCGTTGCGGGCCGGGTACGGGCATGATGCCGATCCCCATCTCCTATGCCGGCTGGGCCGAAAGGCGCCGTAGCCTCCCGCTCAGCCGACGCGCACCGCACTGGGTCGCAATCATTCGAAGCATCGCGCCTGCGGTGATGGCGCTGATACTCGGCATTGCAGGCGCCCTTGCTGTTGCCAGGTGCCAGCCTTGGGTCCTGGAACAGCTTGGCACGCCTTTGAGCCTCGATGCGGGCGGCTAATCCGCAACCGCCCTGGCCAAGCCCTCACGTCCGGTACAGGTGCGCGCGCGCCTGCGCTGCCCGCGTGAGATGAGAGCGGTGCGCAGCAGCCTGGTTGGGCAGTCCATGCCGCTGCATCTGCTTCGCCAGGGGCGCCCGCGTCTGCATGCTGGCGTCGCTGCAGCCCCGTATGGAGGTGGCGTCGGCCACCTGGATCATCGGTTTGATCTTCGGCGGGTCTTCCGTCACGTAGTCGAGTTGCATCCACTGGCCGGTGAGGGGATCGTGCCAGGATAAGTAGCCCCACTTCAGAACCTGGCGGGGCGCGGTCAGTGCTCCGGTGAAACTATACTGCACCCCGGCGCCAGGCAGCGCATCGAAATAGCGGGGGGTGTAGAAATCGGACACGGCGATGCCGTCGATCTGGTAGCCATGCTCTGGACTTTCGCTCGGGTCGCTGACCTCGACGAGGTATTCGAACACGCCAGCGGCGTCCTGCACCTTGCCGTCCGCCGTGACGTCGATGGCCGGTGCCGCATGGGTCATGTTGCCGCTGGGATCGACCAGCATCTCCAGCAATTCATGGCTGGCGGCCACAGTCCATCCGTCGCCGCCAGCGACCTTGGCGTAAGGCTGGCTGGTCTTGGTCAGGTGGAACCCGCCTTCGCCATCCGGCAGGTTCGGCATGATGAAAACCGGCCACACACCCGGCGGCACACCGGCGTCGGCGGGCAGGGTCTGCACGGTCGCACTCACCGGCCAGAACCGGCTCAGGTCACGTGCCACCTGGACGCCAAGTGCAGCAGCCACGGCCGACAGCTCCGCATGATCGATGGCGCCCGTTTTATCGATCAGGGCAACCCTTTTCGGCAGCATCGGTCGCGGCTCCTGCAAGGTGGACGCATCAGCCCGGCGTGGGGTCGTGCACGACCAGCGAACACACCGAACACGCCGCGCCGCCGTCTTGCTGCCACCAGCGGCACTTGGCGCGGATGGGGCAGGGCGGCAGCGTCGCCTCTCCCGTCAGCCCTGCAAACGCCGCACGCTGGCGGATCTCGCCGATCAGCCCGCAAGCCTCATCGCGCCAATGGCCGCAACCATCGCCGGCACAGGGGGAAGAGAACCGGAAGCGCTTGCCGAGGTCGCAAGCCGCGCCAGCCGCTTCGAGAAAAGCGTCATCGACCTGAAGCGGCGTCCGCAGCCTTGAGGAACGGCCATCCGTTCCAATGATGCCGATCAGCGACGCCCCCACCTCGGCCGGGGCGCTCGGGCACAATGCGCCGGTCTTCATCCGCTGTTTAAGTCACGGCGGATTTTAGTTCGGTGTGGGCGTTGGTCAGGTCTGTCCCAGCCGGGCGGCGCATCATGCCGTCGATGGTCGAAACGACCATGGCCGGCTTGCCGGGTGCCGCGGGATGCTCGGCGATCTGCGCAAGCACGGCGCTATGGATGGCCGACGCCATCGCGTGGTGCTGATCGTCGGTGAGAGGGTGGTCTCCGAGATCGATCACGAACTTAGCCATTCTGGCCTCCTGAGAGCTCTATAGGGATCGCTACCGCAACTATTTAGCCGATAACGGCACAGTCAGCTACTACCCGGGACACGTAATCAGGCCGCTAGATGGCCTTTCTGGTCGGTGCTGTGAGCGACGTCACACCTGCCAAGATGGCCTTCAACTCGGGCGACATACCCAACTGCCGCGCAAGGACCTCCGCGTCCGCGTAGTACGGCCCGGCATCGGGCGATCCCAGCTGAGACGAAAGCTCGCCCAAATGGCGCAACGTGATCACCTCGATCGGACGAAAGCCGCGGGCGCGGGCAAGCGACAAAGTCGCAAGGTGCTCCGTCCTCCCCGCGACCGGATCGCGCGACGCCTTGACCATCCCGATCGCCGGCCCGCAACAGATACGCATCGCAAGATAGCCGTGCACCGCCGTCTGCGACAGGGCTTCCTCCATCAACTCCTCCGCCGCATCGATGTCGCCCAACGCCACCAAAGCCTGCCCAAGCACCGAGGCGATGATCGGCAGCAGCAAGTTGCTGTTGCTTGCGCGCGCGATGTCGAGTGCGTTCCGCAAAATGGCCGCCGCCTGACGGTGATTGCCGGCCGTGTGATGCAGGAAGCCCTCGGCCTGCCCGAGTTCGGCCAGGTCGAACGGCCGCTGCAAGGAGTCGGCGATTTGCCGGGCTTGCAGGTTGACCAACGCTGCCTCGGCGAAATCACCCATGATGATGTGGGTGCGCATCAAACACGTCAGATAAAGCACGGCGGCAGTCCCGGTCGTCCCCGTGTTCCGTAGGGTGTGCCCGGTCCGCGCGTGATGGTGTCCGGATCGCAGCACCTGCAAAGCGTCCTCGAACTCGCCGCGAAACCAATGCGCCTGGCCGAGCGCAAAGCCCGAGCTGACGACGCTGCCGGGGTCGCCCCGCTTCTGCAACGTCGCATGGGCTTGGCGTCCGGCCTCGATCGCCTCCTCCAAATCGCCGACCATGGTGAAGTTCAGGCACCGGCTGGTGTCGATGCGCGCCAGGCGCAGCGGATCGCCCGACAGCTCCTCCAGCGCCCGCGCTTCGGCCAGGGCCGAACGAAGCCGCGGCAGGTCCGAAAGTGCCGCCAGCGCCACCCGAAGCTGCAGCCGCACCTCGATGGCCTGTTGCACGACGGCGGGCGTCTCCGGCAGGCGGGCGATGGCGGTGATGGCCGCTTCCAGCAGCCTGACCGCGTCATCCCAGGCGCAGCTCCGGTTGGCGCGTTCTGCCGCCTTGAGGGCGTATCCCGCGGCCGCGTCCCAAACCTCGCCGGCGATCGCATGCGCCGCCAGACGTTCGGTCCATTCGTCGATGCGGTCCTCGAACAGCGTTTCGATCGCCCTCAGGACATCGGCGTGCAGCTTGCGGCGGTGGCGGCGCAGCATGCTCTCATAGGCGACGTTCTGGGTCAGGACGTGCTTGAACGTGTATTCGCGTCCAAAGGCGAAGTTGATCTCGTACAGGAACTCGGCGTTCTGCAGCTCGACCAGCTCGGCCGCCAGCGTGTCCTCCGGCAGGTCACTGACCGCGGCCAGCAAGCGCAGCGGCACGTCCTTGCCGATCACCGACGCCAGTTGCAGCAGGCGCCGGCGGGATGGCGACAGGCGGTCGATGCGGGTCGCAAGCACGGCTTGCACCGTCGCCGGGATCTGCACGTCGCCAAGCTCGCGCGTGATGGTCGTCTGCGCCGGCTGATTACGGACCACGCCGCTTTCCATCAGCGACCGGGCGATTTCCTCCAGGAACAGCGGCGTGCCGTCCGCCTGCTTCAGGATCTGCGCCCGCAGCCGCGCCAGGTTGTCGGACGCGCCGAGCAGGTCGCAGAGCAGCGCCTCCGCACTGGCCGGTTCGAGCGGCATGAGTTCCAGGAAGTTCGCGTAGCTGCGCGTGCCCCAAGCAGGCCGCCGGTCAGGCCGCGTCGTGACCAGCATCAGCATGCGGGTCGCACCCATGCCGTCCACGATGGCCGAAATGGCCTCGATGCTCCCCTCATCGGACCAGTGGAAATCCTCGATCACCAGCATCAGCGGGTGGCGCTCCGTCTCGCGCAGCAGCACCCGGCGTATCGCCGCGATGAGCCGGGTGCGGCGGGATGCCACGTCCAGCTCGGCCCAGGCGGGGTCTTCGACCGGCAGGTCGAGCAACCAATACAGCGGCGCCGAATCCAACGGCGGCTCCCCCGGCCGCTCGGCAAGCGCATGGTCCAGCTTGAGCGCCACACTGGCCGCGGCATCGGCCGGGTTGACCGACACGAAACCGCGCAACAGGTCGGCCGCAAGGTGGAACACCGCATTGGTGGTCTGCGGTGTGGCGGAGGCGTGCAGCACGCTCCACCCGCCCGCGCCGACGGTACGCAGGAACTCATGCACCAGGCGGGATTTCCCAAGCCCGGCTTCGCCGATCAGGGTGAGCACCTGGCCACGGCCCAACCCGGCCCGGCGCAGCGCAGCCTGAAGCTGCAGCAGTTCGGCATCGCGTCCGACGAACTGGTTGAGCGCATGCGTCGCGGCCCACACCTCCCAACTCGGACGCTCCGTCGCGTTCAGCAGCCGATAGGTCTCGACGGCCTCGCCGATGCCCTTGACCTGGACGGCCTGCATCGCGGCGACTTCGGCATAGCCGCGCGCCAGCCGGGCGGTTTGGCCGGTGATCTGGACGGTGCCGGGCTCGGCCAACTGCTCCATCCTGGCCGCGACGTGCACTGTGACGCCGACCGCATCGAAATCCGTGGCATCGCTGCCAGTGGTGCGCACCACCACGTTGCCGCTGGCCAGGCCGACCCGGATCGCGATATCGGCCGCGCCGAGATCTGCCACGCCGTCAACGATGGCGCGGCTTGCCAGGCAGGCGCGCACGGCATGGTCCTCGCAGGCATTCGGCACGCCGAACATCGCCATGATGCCGTCGCCCTGCTGGCGGTTCACCACGCCGCCAAATCGCTCGACCGCATGCACCATCAGCCGCACGGCCGGGTCGAGCCGGCCCATGGCGGTTTCAGGGTCCAGCGCCTGGATCAGCTCGGTCGAGCCGCGGACGTCGGCGAACAGCACAGTGACCTGCTTGAGTTCCCCTTCGGCAGGCCGCTGATCCGCCGGATGCGCGTGCGCGACGCCGGGAAACGGCGTTCCGCACTGGCTGCAAAAACGCGCGCTTCCCCGGTTCGGCTCGTTACAGGACTGGCACGCTTTGTCCAGCGACGCTCCGCATTCGGCGCAGAAGCGGCTGCCGGCAGTATTGACTGTGGTGCAGCGTTCGCACTTCACGAGATCACTCCGACTCTCGACCGTAACGCTCGAGCCGAGAGCGCAATATCATTATTCAGCCGGGTCGGCCACGATTCCTGCTGCCAACGCATTGACCACTGACGGGGGCCACGAAACGTCGGCAGCGCTGCCCGGCCGCACAGCTTGCGGGAAGTCAAACAGGCACGCCGGGTCGTACTTGGCCTTCACGGCGGCCAGGGCCGGATAGGCGGCGCCCCAATAGTTCTGCTCGTAGTCGGGCGCGTCCGTCTCAGGAAAGTTTTGATAGATGTGGCCGTTGCCGAGCGGCTCCACATGGGCCCGCCAGCGCTCGCGGAACGCCTCGGCCGCTGGCCGGTCCTCCGGTGCCGGCCAATACACGTCCATGAACATGTTGCAGTGCGCGTCACGATGAATGAAGGCGCTGCGTTCGCGCGGGTAGCTGTTGATCTTGCCGCCATGCGCGCGAAGGAACACCTGGCTTTGCGGGTTCGGGCTGGTGTCGAACACGGCCAGCAAATCCCGCCACTCATCGCCAGTGATCGTCCGGCCGATCAGCCGCGACGTCCTGGCGAAGGGCGGCATGACGCTTGGAGGCACGAGGCATCGTTCATCGAACCCTGTCTCGAGCCCGGGCAGTCCGAGAAGCGGCTCCACATTGGTCAGCAGTTCGTCGAGCGTTCCGATCTGGATCGCCTCGATCGCCAGCCACGGACCGCCACGCGCAGGGTCGAAACTCTGCGCGATCACGGCCGAACTGTTCAGCGTGTCCGGAGCGCCGGACGCCATGAACCCGGACTGATAGGCAAGCAACGCGTCGATGCCCTGCTGCCGGTTTTCAGGCGCAAGCGAGAATGCCATGACGAAGCGCGCCAAAGGCGGCATCTGGTGCAATCGGTACGTGATCTCCAGCACCACGCCGAAAGTGTTGCCGGTTCCGCCGCGCACCGCCCACCACAGATCGTGATTCGCCGTCTCACTCGCCGTCACGACACGTCCGTCGGCCAGCATCATGCGGATGGAGAGGACGCTGTCGCTGTTCATGCCGAACGTGCGGGAGGTTCCGCCGAAACCGCCACCCTGCATGTAGCCGCCGATGCAAACATCGCCCCAATCGCCGGTCGGCACGTGCAAGCCTGCCTGGGCCAGCGGCCCGGCAAGCCGGCCCTGCTGACAGCCGCCGCCGACGGTCAGCGTCATCGCGGATTTGGCGATCACGACGCTGTCCAAACCCGACACGTCCACGATCAAACCGTCGCCGCCGGAATACCCCGCAAACGAGTGGCCGCCGCCGCGTATGGTGAACGGCACGCGATCCTGCCGGGCGACCGCGAGGCAGGCGCGAACGTCCCCCTCGCCGGTGCAGAGCGCGATCGCCATCGGCTTCGGATCGAACCGCGGGTCGAACAAGCGGCGGCGGTGATCGTAGTCAGCCTCCTCCGGAACCACGACCCGGCCGTTCATCGCAGCCTGCAGCTCCTTGACCCAGCCTTCCTTCGGTTCGATCGCGGTATAGCCGGGAAACGGCCGCCGGTCCGCAAGGCAGCGCAGGCTGCGCGAGAGGGTGACCGGTTCGGAGAGCAAAGTCGGCATGAGGCGGGCTTCTCCAGAACCAACACAGCGATGGTAATGTAACGAACTTCCTACCAGAAACTACCCGGCTCCTGACCGGCCAAGTCGCCGGGCGCGGCGAGCGCTTGCAATGCGCCGGGGTTCAACACCGTGATCCGCCCAGGCTCCACAGCGATCATCCCCGCGGCCTGCCAGTCCCGCAGCCGCTTGTTGACCGTCTCGCGCGCCGCCCCGATCCGTTCGCCGAGCGCACCTTGGGTAATGTCCAGCCTGCGCCCGGGCTGCCCGTCGGCAAGCATCAGCAACGTGGTCGCCAGGCGCCCGGCGGTATCCTGAAACAGCATCGACTCCAGCAACGACGTCGTCTTGCGCAGCCGCTCGCAGACAATCGCCAGGACCGCCAGGGAGACTTCCGGGCTGGCGCGCAACACGTCCAGCAGGTCGCGCCGCTCCACCACCAGAAGGCGTCCGTTGGTTTCGGCCACGGCGTCGGCGGTGCGGCTGCGGCCGGTCAGCAGCGCCATCTCGCCCACCACGTTGCCCGCCTGCACCACGCGGATCACCTGATCGCGGCCCTCCCGGCTCGGCAGCACGATGCGAACCTGACCGGCCAGGATGACCAGCATGTTGGACCCGGTCTCGCCCCGGCGAAACAGCACCTCGCCCGAACGCATCGGGCGCTGCTTGGACCGCGCGGCAAACGCCTCCAGCTTGTCGAGCGGCATGCAGCTGAACAGGTCGAGCTTGCCGAGCATGCGTGCACGCTCGGAGACGGAGGACTGTTGCGCGATGGCCGTCATGCTGCGGGGCGGCTGTGCATGGCTTTGGACGCTAAACCGAATCGAAAGGCGCTGCCATATGGTGCGTTGCGCAAATCGCAACGAACGCCGCTGGAAAGCCCGGCCGCCGCGCGCGCTGGCGGGGGAACCTGGTGTTCAAAGTGATTGGCAGCGGCCTGCCGATCATGCCAGCCTTCTCTCCACGAGCGGCATAAGCTGCCAAGTCAGGGAAGGAGCGTCGTCGTGGACCATCGTTCATATGACTATGTCATCGTCGGGGCTGGGTCTGCCGGGTGCGTGCTGGCGGCACGGCTGTCGGAGAACCCCGATCTCCGCGTGGCCTTGATCGAGGCCGGCGGTCCCGACACCGCTCAGGAAATCCACATCCCGGCGGCGTTCCCGCAGCTCTTCAAGACCCAGTACGACTGGGACCTCTCCACCGATGCGGAGCCGCAGCTCGACGGACGCCGCACCTATCTGCCCCGCGGCCGCATGCTGGGCGGCTCGTCCTCGATGAACGCGATGATCTACATCCGTGGCAACCGCGCCGACTACGACGGCTGGGCGGCGGAGGGCGCCACCGGCTGGTCGTATGACGATCTGCTGCCCTATTTCATCAAGGCCGAAGGCAACGAGCGCGGCGAGGACCAATTCCACGGCGCGCTCGGGCCGTTGCAGGTTCGCGACGGGCGGTCGATGCACACGCTGGCCGATTGCTTCGTTGAGGCTGCGGTCCAGGCCGGCTATCGCCATACCGACGATTTCAACGGCCCGGTGCAGGACGGGGTGGGGCGCTACCAGTTCACCCAGAAGAACGGCATGCGCTGCAGCGCCGCCGTCGCCTACCTTCACCCGGCCATGTCGCGGCCCAACCTGACCGTCATCACCGACGCCACGGCGAGCAAGATCGTGCTCGACGGGTTGCGCGCGACCGGCGTCGAGATCATCCGCAACGGCGCGGCCGAGACGCTGCATGCCGACCGGGAGGTCGTGCTGTCCGCCGGCGCATACGGCTCCCCGCAACTCATGCTGCTGTCGGGCATCGGGCCCTCCGCCGGCCTGGCGCCGCTGGGCATCGCACCGGTGCACGAATTGCCGGTGGGCGAGAACCTGCAGGATCACCCGGCCGTGTTCCTGACCTGGTTCACCGATACGCCGTCGCTGTTCGGCGCCGCCACCGCCGACAACGCGGCGCTTCTGACGCAGGAAGGGCGCGGGCCGCTGACGTCCAACGTGGCCGAGGCCGGCGGCTTCATCCGCACCCGCCCCGGGCTGGACGCGCCGGACGTGCAGTTCCACTCCGGGCCGGCCATGTTCTTCGAGGAAGGCCTGGGCGAGATCTTCGACCATGCCTTCACCGTCGGCCCGTGCGTGGTGAAGCCGACCAGCCGGGGCCGGGTCAGCCTGCGATCCGCCCGGCCGGATGCGAAAGCGCGCATCCAGCACAACTACCTGGCCACGAAGGAAGACCGCGAGAGCATGATGGAGGGCGTTCGTGCCGCCATGCGCATCGCCGGGCAGCCGGCGCTGGCCGCGGTCAGCCGGGCGCCGCATCTGACGCCGGCCTCGGACAGCGACGCCGATATCTGGACGTTCGTGCAGCGCCGCTGCCACACGCTGTATCATCCGACCAGCAGTTGCTCGATCGGCAAGGTCGTGGACAGCGAGTTGCGGGTGCTTGGGATGGAGGGGCTGCGCGTGGTGGATGCCTCCGTGATGCCGAGCGTGCCCCGCGGCAACACCAACGCGCCCACCATCGCCATCGCGGAGAAGGCGGCCGATCTGATTTCCGGCGCGGCGGGCGCCCGGCGGGAGATGGCGCAAGCCGCGGAGTAAAACACTCCGCAAGGCAAGCGTGCTGCTGCTCCTTCTCCCGTCTTCCACGGGAAAGGGGCAGCACGCGGCCCAATCCATATGGGGTCAGTCGGGACGCTAAGGTCTGCCCTGATCATGACTAGCCATAATCGTAGATGAAATTAGTGCGCATCATGCAGCCGATGGTCGGCTCGCTCCTGATGTACGCGCCGCTCATTGTGGGTCTGCCCGTCTCGTTGATTTGGATGATGTGGGGCCAGGGGCTGATCGCAGCCTTGGCGTGGGGTCCCCTTGGTGATGCACTGGCGCTTGGTGTGTTGATCCTAGCCGATGATCGCTGGGTCAAGCGTCATGGCTCTCATCGGCGAAGCCTTCTTGTATGGATCATGTTGCTGAGTATCGCGCTTCCGCCCCTATCGGGTGGATTTCTCGTTTTGGCTGACCATCTCGACGCCCGCCGATTGGAAACCTATCGCAATCAATAAGTACCCACTTCACGCCCTAACACGTATCCCGCGCGGTCCCGCCGGCCGCAGCGTCAGGGAAAAGTCCCTCCAGCGCCTGCCCAGCCAGCCCGAGGTCGCGGCAAATCCGCCGCAACACCTGGTCCACCGGCAGATCCTCGAGCTCCCGATCCATCGCCGGGTCATCCAGCCGCTCGGCCAGCTCATCGAACAGCCGCTCGGCGGCCTCCCCGTCGCGGTCGCGCCGGATCACGCGGGCCACATCCTGCGCCACTTGCCGCCGCAGCATCGCCGCCCGGTCATCCGCCGAGCCAACCCGCGGCCACCCGGCCGCCATCCGCTCGATCAGCGCCAGGCTGCGCCGCACCGATCGCGAAAGCCGGTCGAACGCGCGCGCCAGGGCGTCCGCGCGCGCCGTCGCCTGCGCCATCGCCTCATTCACCGCATCGACCGCCAGCCCGGCCGCTCCCGCAGCCTCATAGGACAGTTTCTCGGCGCCGGGCTGCGGCAGC
>CAZZVB010000088.1:0-16791 GCA_964657445.1 uncultured Burkholderiaceae bacterium
GCCCGTGTGAACGAGTTGCAGCAAGCCGTTCGCCGGAAGTTCAGCGAGTTGGCGCAAACCATCAGGCTGGCCGACGCAGGAGACTTTGCGGGCGCCCTATCGCTCGTCCGGACCAACATGGGCCATGAGGAGATGGTCCGGATCCGCTCCCTGGTCAGCAATCTCCAAGCCGAGCTGGATGAGTATGTGGCGCAACAGGTTGGCAACATCACGCGCAGTGACCACCGTATCGTCATCATCGACACGGCGGGCCTGCTGACGATCATAGCGCTCGGCGGGTTGATTGCGGTTGGTTTACGCAAGTATCTCGCGCGGTTGCGCGACGCGAGCGCGGAGGCGGACCGCGCCTATGCGGCGCTTGCCCGCAACAACGAACAGCTGGATGAAACGGTGCGCGCCCGCACAGCGGACCTGACTGCCGCGAACGAGGAGATCCAGCGGTTCGCCTATATCGTGTCACATGATCTACGGGCACCCCTGGTCAACATCATGGGCTTCACCAGTGAGTTGGAGCAGGCCAGCACCCGGCTGGCCGATTACGTCACGCGGGGCGAAGCGCCTCCGGAAGTGCGGGAGGCAGCGGTCGAAGACATCCCGGAAGCGCTGCGCTTCATCCGGTCGTCCTCCAGCAAGATGGACCGGCTGATTAATGCTATCCTGAAGCTGTCGCGCGAGGGTCGCCGGGTCTTGACCCCGGAGCGGCTGGACATGGGGGCTTTGTTCGCCGGCATCGTGGATAGCCTGACCCACCAGGCCATCAGCACCGAGGCTGAGGTGGTGGTCGGGGCGGTGCCAAGCGTGGTGGGGGACCGGCTGGCGATCGAGCAGGTATTCGGAAACATCATCGATAACGCTCTGAAATATCTGAAGCCTGGCCGTCCTGGTATTGTCCGGGTGACGGGCCAGCCGGCCGGCGCGATGGCGCGGTTCGAGATCAGCGACAACGGCCGCGGCATTGCGGAACGGGACTATGAACGCGTCTTCGAGCTATTCCGGCGTGCGGGGGACCAAACAGTTCCGGGCGAAGGCATCGGCCTGGCCCATGTGCGTGCCTTGGTCCGCCGCCTGGGCGGCAGCATCGATTGCCGCTCCAAACTGGGTGAGGGCACAACGTTTACGATCATGCTACCCTTGGAAGCGTCCTACAGCCGGGGACTCGTCGCTTGAACGCCCAGCCCGTCACGATTCTGCTGATTGAGGACGATCCCGGCCATGCCCGGCTGATCGAGAAGAACGTCCGGCGCGCGGGCGTGAACAACGCCATCGTGCCGTTCACCGACGGCACCTCGGCGCTCGCCTACCTGTTCGGCGACGGGGCGGACGGACAGCGCAACGCGAACGCGCCCATCCTGGTGCTGCTCGACCTGAACCTGCCGGACATGAGCGGCATTGATATTCTGACCAGGATCAAAGGTGACGACCTGCTGCGCCGCGCGCCCGTGATCGTGCTGACGACGACGGACGACAAGCTGGAGATTCAGCGATGCTACGACCTTGGCTGCAACGTGTACATCACCAAGCCGGTCGAGTATGAGAGCTTTGCCACCGCGATCCGGCAACTGGGCCTGTTCCTGGCGGTGATGCAGGTTCCCGAGCCGACCTGAGGATGCCGGGTTCTTCCGTCCGGGTGCTCTACGTCGATGACGACCCCGGCATCTGCCGCCTCGTCAGCCGCAATCTGGAGCGCGCCGGCTTCCGGGTGACCGTCGCCAACGATGCCGCGGGAGGGCTGGCGCTCGCCCAGTCGCAGCCTTTCGACGCTGTCGCCCTCGACCACTACATGCCGGGCCGCGACGGCCTGGACCTGCTTGGGGATCTGATTGCGCTCCCGGACCCGCCGCCGGTCATCTTCGTCACCGGGGCGGAGGAGCCGCGGATCGCCGTGACGGCGCTGAAACAGGGCGCGTTCGACTACGTGATCAAGGACGTCCAGGGCTCCTTTATCGAGTTCCTGGCGACCTCGATTCAGCAGTCCCAGGCGCATCTGCGGCTGCGCCGGGAGCGTGCGGCGGCCCTGCAGGAGCTGCAGGAGAGCCGGGACCGGCTTGAGAAACTGGCCATGCAGCAGGCGCTGCTGCTGCGCGAGGTGAACCACCGCATCGCCAACAGCCTGCAACTGATCGCCTCCCTGATCGAGCTGCAGGCCCGCAAGGTGGCGGATAAGGATGCGCGCGAGGCGCTGACGCGAGCGGCGGAACGGGTGGAGGCGGTGACCCTGGTGCACCGCCGGCTCTACACCAGCAATGACGTCGAGTTCGTCGCCATGGACCAGTATTTGGAGGGGCTGATCGACGAATTACGCCGGGCGGTGACTGTGGAGGAACGCTCCGGCCGTATCACGCTGACGGCGGAGCCGATCCGGGTGGAGACGGACAAGGCGGTCTCGATCGGACTGATCGTGAACGAGTTGGTTACGAATGCGCTGAAATACGCCTACCCCGACCGCGACGGCGATATCCGCGTCGCATTCTCGCGGATCAAGGACGCGGTGCAGTTGACGGTGGAAGATGACGGCGTCGGCTATACGGAAGGCGTCGCCCCGAAGGGCAGCGGCCTGGGCGCCACCATCGTCAACGCCATGGCCCGGACGGTGAAGGCCACCGTGCAGATCCACAGCAGCCCGAACGGCACGCGGGTGGTGCTGAGCCTCGCTGCGTAGGATGGGCGAAGGCCCATCGGTCCGATTCAAAGCAAGGGGTCGTCACGCATCCGACGAAGCCAATCGAGCGCCGCTTCCCCTGCCGCGTACCCGGTGCTGAACGCGGCTTGCAGCAGGTAGCCGCCGGTGGGGGCTTCCCAATCCAGCATCTCGCCGGCTGCGAACACGCCGGGCGGCAAAGCGGCATCCAGGCGCAGGCCGCCGGCCGTGGAGATCGCCCGCGGCAATCCCGTGGTGCCGGTGAGGCGGAGCGGGAGGGATTTGATGGCGGTGGCCAGATCGGGCGCATCGGCCGCGCACTCGCGCAACAGGGTGACGGCGGCCGGGGGCAGCCCGGCGGACTTGCGCAGGAAGGTGGACAGCGACTGTGCCCGCCGGGGCGCAGACAGGCGCCGGGCCAGGTCGGGAAGTGCGATATCCGGGCGCAGATCGACGATCGCGGTGGCCGCGCCATCCGCGGCGATCGCGTCGCGCAGCGCGGCGGACAGGGCGTAGAACGGGCCACCCTCGACCCCTGCGGCCGTCAGCGTGGCCTCGCCGGGGACGCGCCGTCCGCCGAAGGTGACAGCGATGCGCTTCAGCGGCGTGCCGGCGTGCCGGGCCATGTGACTGCTCCACGACAGCGTGAACCCGCAGTTGGCAGGTCGGAATGGAGCGAGCAGGGCAGGGTCGAACGTGGTGGCCCACGCGCCATCGGACCCCAGCCGCGGCCACGACGCGCCGCCCATCGCCAGAACGGTCACCCCGAGCGGCACACTGAATGGCGGATCGAAGACCGGCGCACCGTCTGCGGCAAAGCCGAGCCAGCGGCGCCGAACGTGCAGCCGCACGCCCAGGCCGCCCAGCCGCGTCAGCCAGCTCCGCACCAAAGGCGACGCCTTCATCGCCACCGGGAATACCCGCCCGCTGGTGCCGGTAAACACAGGCTGGCCCAGGTCTTCGCACCAGGCCCGCAACGCTGCCGGCGGAAATGCCGTGATGACGGGGGCGAGCCGGTCCCGGGCTGGGCCGTAACGATCGAGGAAGGCCTCAAGCGGCTCCTCATGCGTGAGGTTCAGCCCCCCAACGCCTGCCATCAGCAGCTTGCGGGCCGGCGAGGGCATGCGGTCGAACACGTCCACGGTGGCGCCGCCAAGGGCCAGCCGCTCCGCCGCCATCAGCCCGGCGGGGCCGGCGCCGACAATCGTGGCGTGACCAGGCTTGCCCGCAGCGTCCTGGCGCTTCAGATCAGGGGAGGGTTGGAACGGTGACGGCATGACGGAATCAGTCGAAGCGGTGGTCCTTGGGGCAGGGGTGGTGGGCCTGGCCGTGGCGCGGGCGCTCGCACTGGCGGGCCGGGAAGTGCTGGTGCTGGAAGCGGCGGGCGGCATCGGCACCGTCACCTCCTCGCGCAACAGCGAAGTGGTGCATGCGGGTATCTACTATCCGACCGGCAGCCTCAAGGCCCGGCTGTGCGTGGCGGGGCGGGTGGCGCTGTACCAGTTCTGCGCGTCCCATGGCGTTCCCGTCCGCAAGCTGGGCAAGCTGATCGTCGCCAGCGACCCGGCGGAGACCGCCAAGCTCGAGACGATCCAGGCCCAGGCTGCGGCCAATGGGGTCGAACTGACCTTGCTGTCGGGCGACGAGGCGCGCGCGATGGAGCCGGCGTTGCGGGTGGATTCGGCGCTGCACTCGCCGGAGACCGGCATCGTGGACAGCCACGCGCTCATGCTGGCCTACCAAGGCGACCTCGAGGACGCCGGCGGCATGCTCGCCGTCCATGCTCCGCTCATCGGCGGGGAGGTGAGGGCGAACGGCATCCGCCTACAGGTGGGCGGCGAGGCGGCGATGGAGCTGGACTGCAGCGTGCTGGTGAACGCGGTGGGCCTGCACGCGCCCCAGGTCGCCCGCAGCATCACCGGCATTCCGTCGCAGACGATCCCGAACGCTTACCTGTGCAAGGGCAATTACTACGGCCTTGCCGGCCGGCCGCCGTTCAGCCGGCTGATCTATCCGGTGCCGGAACCCGGCGGCCTGGGCGTGCACCTGACGCTGGACCTCGGCGACCAGGCGCGGTTCGGCCCTGATGTGGAGTGGGTGGACCACGAGGACTACGACGTGGACCTGGGCCGCGCCGCCGGGTTCTACGCCGCGATCCGGCGCTATTGGCCCGCGCTGCCGGACAATGCGCTGGTGCCGGGCTATGCAGGCATCCGGCCGAAGATCAGCGGTCCGGGGGAGCCTGCGGCGGACTTCGCCATTGTCGGCCCGGCGGCCCATGGGGTTCCTGGCTTGGTCAATCTATTCGGCATCGAGAGTCCAGGGTTGACCGCGTCGCTTGCCATTGGAGAGGCGGTTCTGGAAGCGCTCGCTTAGCCATTTGCATTGGCACACCCGTTCCACTACGCGGTGCGGCCACGCCGCTAGGAAACGTCCATGGAATATGAGCGCCGCTTCAAATTCCTGATTTGCGCGCCCTCCTTCAACAGCGCCGACCTCGACTGGTCACGCCTGCAGCAGATCGTGGACGAGACCGAACGGCTCGGCTTCAGCGTGATGGTGGCGCGCAACACCGAGGATGCGGAGCTGGCGATCCACACCGACGCGGCAATCGGCTGCATGGTGGTGGACTGGGGCAAGCGCGGCATGCTGAGCAAGCCGGCCGGGCTGATCTCGCTCGTGCGGAAGCGCGGGCTGGAGATGCCGGTGCTGATCATGCTGCGGCGCAAGCGGCTGGAGGACATCCCGGTCGAGGTGCTGAACCACACCGACGGCACGATCTTCCTGTCGGAGGAGACGCCGGAGTTCATCGCCCGCAACCTGGTCAGCCGGCTGCGGAACTACGCCGCCACGCTGAAGACGCCGTTCTTCGGCGCGCTTGTGGACTATGCCGAACAGGGCAACCAGCTTTGGACCTGCCCGGGGCATAACGGCGGGATCTTCTATAGCCGCAGCCCGATCGGGCGCATCTTCGTCGAGCATCTTGGCCCGGCGATCTTCCGCGACGACCTGGACAACTCCGTCCTCGAACTCGGCGACCTGCTGACGCATGAGGGGCCGGCGCTGGCGGCGGAGAAGGCGGCGGCCAAGATCTTCGGCGCCGAGCGCACCTATTTCGTGCTCAACGGGACGTCGGCGTCCAACAAGATCGTGCTTGGCGCGCTGGTGGCCGAGGGCGACCTGGTGCTGTTCGACCGCAACAACCACAAGGCGGCGCATCACGGGGCGCTGCTGCTGGGCGGCGGCGTGCCGGTGTACCTGCCGACCGACCGCAACGCCTACGGCATGATCGGCCCGATCGATTACGAGGCGCTGGACGAGACGCGCATCCGCGAGGCGATCCGCGCCAACCCGCTGGTGGACGATCCTGATGCCTGGCAGCGCCAGCGCCCGTTCCGCGTCGCTGTCATCGAGCAGTGCACCTATGACGGCACGATCTACGACGCGGGCGTGATCCTGAAGAAGCTGGGCCACCTCTGCGACTACATCCTGTTCGACGAGGCGTGGGCGGGGTTCATGAAGTTCCACCCGCTGTTCGCCGGGCGGTTCGCCATGGGACTGGCACGGCTCGACGGCGACCAGCCGGGCATCATCGCCACGCAATCCACGCACAAGCAGCTCGCCAGCTTCTCCCAGGCGTCGCAGATCCACATCAAGGACAACCACATCAAGGGGCAGGAGCGCCGGGTCGAGGCGCGGCGCTTCAACGAGAGCTTCCTGGTGCACGCCAGCACGTCACCGTTCTACCCGCTGTTCGCCTCGCTGGACGTCGGCGCGCACATGATGAAGGGCCGATCCGGCGTGGTGCTGTGGGACGACACCATCCGGCTGGGGATCGAGCTGCGGAAGAAGCTGCGGCTGATCCGGCGGGAGTACGACCACCAGGAGGCCGACCCGGCGCGCCGCTGGTTCTTCGATCCGTTCGTGCCGCACACGGTGGATTGGAACGGCCCGGATGACTCGGTGCCGCGGACGATCCCGTGGGAAGAGGTGCCGACCGACGACCTCGCGTCCAACGCCGCCTATTGGATGCTGGCGCCGGGCGAGTCCTGGCACGGGTTCAGCCAGTTGGCGCCGGGTTACGCGATGACCGACCCGAACAAGCTGACCCTGCTGATGCCGGGGTTCGACCGCGTCACCGGTGAATACGAGGATCGCGGCATCCCCGCCGTGCTGCTGGCGGAATACCTGCGCGAGAACCGGATTGTGCCGGAGAAGAACGACCTGCACAGCATCCTGTTCCTGCTGACCCCAGGCGTGGAAAGCAGCAAGGCCGGCACGCTGCTGAGCTGGCTGGTGACGTTCAAGCGCCTCTATGACGAGAATGCCCGGCTGCAGGACGTCATCCCCGACTTCGTCCGCAAGCGCCCGCAGCGCTACACCGGGGTCGGGTTGCAGGAGCTTGCGACCGAGATGCACGCCTTCTACCGCGCCGCCGGGGTGAGCCAGATGCAGCGCGAGCAGTTCCGCGCCGACCACCTGCCCGAGCTGGTGATGACGCCGCAGCAGGCGTCCAAGATGCTGACGCGCAACAAGGTGGATTACCTGCCGATCGACCAGATCCGCGGCCGCATCGCTGCGACGCTGATGCTGGTGTATCCGCCGGGCATCGCGACCGTGATCCCCGGCGAGCGGGTCGGCCGGCAATCCGCACCGATGATCGACTACCTGCTGTCGTTCGAACGGGCCGAGAACTTGTTTCCCGGCTTGAGTACGGAGATCCAGGGCGTGTATCGCGAGAAGGATCCGGACGGCCGTGTCCGCTTCCACACCTACGTGGTGAAGGAGGCTTACGAGCCGGCCCAGCCCAGCCGTTGAACACGGTCAGCAGCTCGCCCGTCACCCGCGCCGGGCATCGCCGCCTCGTCCTGCCATGACGCGATCTCGCGGCCTGGGCATCCCTGCGCCGGCACGCGTTACACCCGCCGTCACTGGTGCAGAACGCGGAGCAAACCTAATTTACGGGCGTAACTGAAAGGGGACGCAGCACAGACAATGCGGCTTCAGGACGAACTTCGCGGCGTTCGCCGCCTGTTTTCGGGTCTGACATTCTACGAAAAGTTCGAGCATGCGGTCGTGCTCGTGCTCACGCTGCTGATCGTGATCATTGTCGCGTCGGCAACCTGGCACTTGGCCCTTGCGGTATTCGGGCTGATTGCCGCGGATCAGATAGACCCGGCAAACCAGGAGGTCTTCCAGGCGGTGTTCGGGATGATCTTCACGGTCATCATCGCCTTGGAGTTCAAGCACTCCCTGCTGATCGTGCTCGCCCGGCAAGAAAGCGTCGTGCGTGTGCGGTCCATCGTGCTCATCGCTCTACTGGCGGTCACGCGCAAGTTCATCATCCTCGATCTGCGGGAAGGCTCGGTCGGAGAGCTGTTCGCGCTTGCTGCGGCGATCCTGTCACTCGGGCTGGTTTATTGGCTCGTTCGTGACCAGGACCGGCGCGGATCGTTTCCCGCCATCGATGCCGCCGATGCACATATGGAACCGCCGCCGCCAGCCGGGTGAAGGCGGGCAAGGGACGGGCGTTGCGACGCGATGCGCCTGCGGAGCAACGCCGAGCACAGGCCGCCGTTGACGGCGGCGGAGCAAGCCGCGAGCATCCGGCGCAATGATCGCCGACGCAACGGGGCACACCGACCCATGAACGAAGCCGCACCTTCCTACGTCCACGGCGCCGTCGCCACACCGCTGCTGGGTGAGACGCTGGGGCAGAACTTCGACCGGACGGTGGCGCGTTGGGGTGACCGGCCGGGGCTGGTGGTGCGTAGCCAGGGCATACGCTGGAGCTATGCCGAGTTGGGTGCTCGGGCGGAGGCGTTCGCCGCCGGGTTGCTGGCGTTGGGGCTGCAGCCGGGCGACCGCATCGGCATCTGGTCGCTGAACAATGCCGAATGGCTGGTCACGCAGATCGCGACTGCCAAAGCCGGGCTGATCCTGGTGAACGTGAACCCGGCGTACCGGCTGATGGAGCTGGAATACGCGCTGAACAAGGTGGGCGTGACGGCGCTGATCACGGCGACCGCGTTCAAGACCAGCGACTATATCGGCATGCTGCGGGAGATCCTGCCGGAACTGGCGGGCAGCACGCCGGGTGCGCTGCGGGCGGCGCGGGTGCCCAGCCTGCGCAGCGTGATCCAGATCGGCGGGGAAGGGGATGGCACGATCGGGTTTGCGGCGGTGGCCGGGCTCGGCGGCGCGGCCGAGCGGGCGCGGCTGGCGGAGCTGGCGCAGACGCTGCAGTTCGATGACCCGATCAACATCCAATTCACCTCGGGCACGACCGGCAGCCCGAAAGGCACCACGCTCACCCACCACAACGTGCTGAACAACGGCTACTTCATCGGCGAGGGCATGCGCCTGACGGAACAGGACCGGCTGTGCATTCCCGTGCCGCTGTATCACTGCTTCGGCATGGTGCTGGGCAACCTGGCCGCGATCACGCATGGCGCGTGCATCGTCTATCCCGGCGAGGGCTTCGATGCGCTCGCGGTGCTGCAGACGGTGAGCGAGGAGCGCTGCACGGGCCTGCACGGCGTGCCGACCATGTTCATCGCGGAGATGGAGCATCCGCGCTTTGCCGAGTTCGATCTGTCGTCGCTGCGCACGGGAATCATGGCCGGGTCGCCGTGCCCGATCGAGGTGATGCGGCGCGCCGTCGATAGGATGCACCTTACCGAGATCACCATCTGCTACGGCATGACCGAGACCAGCCCGGTCAGCTTCCAGACCACGGCGGACGACCCGCTGGACCGCCGCGTGTCCACGGTGGGGCGCATCCATCCGCACCTCGAGGTGAAGATCGTGGACAGCGAAGGGCGGATCGTGCCGCGCGGCGTGCCGGGCGAACTGTGCACGCGCGGCTACAGCGTGATGCTCGGCTACTGGGACGACAAGCCGCGCACCGAGCAGGTGATCGACGCCGCACGCTGGATGCACACCGGCGACCTGGCGGTGATCGATGCCGAGGGCTACTGCAACATCGTCGGCCGCATCAAGGACGTGGTGATCCGCGGCGGCGAGAACGTGTTCCCGCGCGAAGTGGAAGAATACCTCTATAGCCACCCGGCGATCCTGGACGTGCAATGCTTCGGCGTGGCGGACAGCCGTTATGGCGAGGAGCTGTGCGCCTGGGTGAAGCTGCGCGAGGGCGCCGCGCTGACCGAGGAGGATGTTCGGGCCTATTGTCGCGGCAAGATCGCGCACCAGAAGGTGCCGCGCTACGTGAAGTTCGTGGAGGCTTTCCCGATGACGGTCACGGGCAAGATGCAGAAGTATCTGATGCGCGAAAGCATGGAACAGGAATTGGGCGTAACCGCCGAGCGCACGGCCTAGGATGCCGGCGGGGGCGTGCCGATGCGGGAGCGTGAGCGTCGAGGCGGTCGGATCACCGATCGTAAGCGCCGTGTGCTACTGCTCCGACTGCCAAGCCGGGTCACGCCAGATCGAGGCGCTTCCTAACGCCGGGCCCGTGCGCGAGCCTGACGGCGGCACGGCCTACAGCCTGTATCGCAAAGACCGGTTCAGATGCACGGAGGGGGCCGGGCTGCTGAAAAGCTACAAGATCAAAGCTAGGACCACCACGAACCGGGTCGTTGCATCGTGCTGCAACTCCGCAATGTTCGTTCGGTTCGACCGTGGGCCGCATTGGGTTTGCGCATACCGGGCGCGGTTCGAGGGCGATCGTCCGCCGTTGGAGATGCGGATCTGCACGAAGGCCCGGCCTAGTGGCGGTCCGCTTCCAAACGACGTGCCGGCCTATAAGGGCTATCCGCCGGGTTTGATCTTCAAGCTGCTCACCTCTCGCATCGCCATGCTGCTCGCGTAGGATGGGTCAGCGAAGCGCGGCCCATCATGGTCAGTCATTGATGGGTCGCTTACCGCATCAACATCGCCTTCAACGCGATCCGCATCTTGCCCCGATACGGCGGCGCGAGGAACTCGAACCCGCTGAACCGGCCGACCTTGTAAACGCCGCGGGCGTGCGAGAAGCGGCGGAAGCCGTCGCGGCCGTGGTAGGCGCCTTGGCCGGAGGGGCCGACGCCGCCGAATGGCAGGTCATCCTGGATGCAGTGCATCAGGGCGGAGTTCACCGACACGCCGCCGGAAACGGTGCGGCCCAGCACCTGGTGCAGCTTCGCGGCATCGTTGGTGAACGGGTATAGCGCCAGCGGGCGCGGCCGGGCGTTGACGAAGCCGATCGCGTCATTCAGCTCGCGGTAGCCGATCACGGGCAGGATGGGGCCGAAGATCTCCTCCTGCATCAGCGCGCCATCGAGCGGAGGGTTGAGCACGAGGGTCGGGCCGATCTTCCGCTCGGCGTAGGCGTCGCCTAAGCGTTGCAGCTCGGCGCCGCCGGCTTCCGCTTCCCGCAGCAGGCCGTGCAAGCGTTCGTGGTGCCGATCCGAGACGATGGAGGTGTAGTCGGCATTGCCGGCGATTGACGGATACATCTTTCGGCTGGCCGCCATCACCGCGGCGGTGAACGCCGCCAGATGTTCCTGCGGCACCAGCGCATAATCCGGCGCGATGCAGGTCTGCCCGGCGTTGAAGAACTTGCCCAGTGCGATCGTCTTGGCTGCCGCCGCGATATCGAAGTCGCGGCAGACGATGGCGGGGGATTTGCCGCCCAGCTCCAGCGTCACCGGCGTGAGCGTCTCCGCCGCCGCCCGCGCCACCAGCCGGCCGACAGCGGTCGAACCGGTGAACAGCAGGTGGTCGAGCGCCAAGCCGCAGACCGCTTGCCCCACCTCCGGCCCGCCGGTGACGACGCTGACCTGCGCCGGGTCGATCGCCTCCGCGATCAGGCGCGCGAACAGGGCGGAGAAGCGCGGCACCAGCTCCGACGGTTTGACGATCACCCGGTTGCCCGCGGCGATCGCATCGACCAGCGGGCTGACCGTCAGCAGCAGCGGGTAATTCCACGGCGAGACGATCGCGACGCAGCCGAGCGGGAGGTATTCCACCCAGGCCCGCCCCGGCTGGAAGCTGATATCGACCCGGCGCCGCTCCGGCTGCATCCAGCGGCGCAGGTGCTTGCGCACGTTGCGGATCGCGGCCAGCGAGGGCACCAACTCGGCCACGATCGTTTCCTCGTGGGCGCGGTTGCCGAAATCGGCCGAGATGGCGGCGGCGAGCTCCGTCTTGCTGGCGCGCAACAGTTTGTCGAGCGCTGCGAGCGCGGCCAGGCGCTGGGCCAGCGGAGGCGCACCGTCACGGTCATAGGCGGCCCGCTGCATCGCCAGAATGCGTTCCGGCGCTTCGGCATCGGCCATGGTGGCGAGCGGTGCTACAGGCGTGTCCATCCCCAAGGCTCCTGTTGGTTGTCCCTGCGGACCCGGCGATGGACGTTACGCATGCGCGCCGCGAGGCGCAATTTGCCTCCCGTCAGGCCGCTGACTAGCGTGCCGCGCGCTATTTGGGAGCACCCGTACAATGATCGAGCTTCACACCTACAATACGCCGAACGGCCGCAAGATCAGCGTTGCGCTGGAAGAGATGGGGCTGCCCTACACCGTCCACGTGATCGACATCACCAAGGGCGAGCAGCACCAGCCGGACTTCCTCAAGATCAGCCCGAACAATCGCATCCCCGCCATCGTGGACCCGGACGGACCCGGCGGCAGCCCGATCAGCGTGTTCGAAAGCGGGGCCATCCTGCTCTATCTGGGGGAGAAAACCGGCCAGTTCCTGCCGGTTTCGCTGCGGGACCGGGTGCCGGTGCTGGAGTGGCTGATGTGGCAGATGGGCGGGTTCGGCCCCATGCCGGGCCAGGTGCACCACTTTCTCGGCGTGAAGGACCCGGCGGATCAGCGGTATGGGCTCGAGCGGTATTCGGCCGAGACACGGCGCTTGTATGGCGTGCTGGACCGCCGGCTGGCGCTGGTGGACTTCGTCGCCGGGCCGCTGTCGGTGGCGGACTTCGCCATCCTCGGCTGGGCCTGGCGGCATGAGCGGCACAAGGTGGATTTGGCCGAGTTCCCCCACGTCAAGCGCTGGTACGAAACGCTGATGGCCCGGCCCGGCGTGCAACGCGGGTTCTCGGTGGCGCTCGCCCGCGAATAGCTCGTAGGGCAGGCTGAAAGCCCGCCCTACGATGGTGGGGTCGTCAGGCCAGGCTTTCGGCGAGCGACTTGGCCATTTGCTTGGCGAAGGCGGCCGGGTCGCGGGGGGGCTCGCCGTCCTGGACGCGGGCAAGGTCCAGCAGCATGCCCGCGGCGTCTTCCACGCTCGCCAGCTCGGCCATGCGGCGGATCAAGGCGTGCCGGGGATTGATCTCCAGCACCGGGAGCGACACGCCGAACGCACGGCCTGCGCGCTTCAGCAGGCGCTGCATCTGCAAGTCTGGCCCGCCGGCCGATGCGGACAGCACCACGGGGCTGTCCACCAACCGGCTGGTGGCGCGCACGTCCGACACGTCCGCCTTCAGCGCTTCCTTCAGCGACGCCAGCAAAGCCGTCACATCCGCCGGCTCCTCGGCTTCGCCTTCCAGCGGGATCTTGGACAGATCAGCCTCGCCCTGGGTGATCGAGCGGATCGGCTTGTCCTGGAACTTGGACATCCGCTCCGGCCAGAACGCGTCCACCTGGTCGGCCAGCAGCAGCACTTCGACGCCGCGGGCGCGGAAGCCTTCGAGCTGCGGCGACTTTGCCAGGGCTTCGGTATCGTCGCCGACCAGGACGTAGATCGCTTCCTGCTCCGGCTTCATGCGCTCGACATAGGCGGGCAGGGACGTCCAGCCGTCCTGCGTGCTCGACTTGAAGCGCAGCAACGGGGCGAGGTCGTCGCGATGCTCGAAATCCTCCCACAGGCCTTCCTTCAGCACCGGGCCGAAGTTCTGCCAGAACCCGGCGTAACTCTCGATCGCCTCGGCGCTGTCATCCTTGGACCGGGTCTTCAGCTCCGACATGACCCGGGTGGTGACGGCCTTGCGGATGCGCGCCAGCACGGGGGTGGATTGCAGCATTTCCCGCGACACGTTGAGCGGCAGGTCTTCGGTATCGACCACGCCGGTGACGAAGCGCAGCCAGGGCGGCAGCAGCCCGGCTTCGTCGGTGATGAACATGCGGCGGACGTGCAGGCGCACGCGGCTTTCGCGCACCCCCTCGACCGCCTCGAACGGCTTGGAGCCGGGGATGAACAACAGCGCGGTGAACTCGATCGCACCTTCCGCCCGCCAGTGCAGCGTGGTCCAGGGCTCATCCCAATTGTGCCCGGTGTGGCGGTAGAACTCGGTGTATTGTTCCGCGGTGATCTCGGCCTTGGGCTTGCGCCACAGCGCCGTCCCCTCGTTGGCCGCGACGTCCTTGCCGTCGCGCGCCACGGTGATCGGCACGGTGATGTGGTCCGCCCATTTGCGGATGACCGTCTCCAGCCGGTAGGGCTCGAGGTATTCCTCCGCGTCCGCTTTCATATGCATGACGATGGTGGTGCCGGGTTCGGCCCGCTCCGCCGGGGCGATGGTGTAGTCGCCCTTGCCCTCCGACGCCCACAGCCACGCCTCCTCCGACCCGGCGGCGCGCGACGTCACCTCCACCCGGTCGGCCACCATGAAGGCGGAGTAGAAGCCGACGCCGAATTGGCCGATCAGGCTCGGCCGCTCCTCCGGCTTGGCCTCCGCCAGCGACTGGCCGAAGGCGCGGGTGCCGGAGCGGGCGATGGTGCCGAGGTTCTCCGCCAGCGAGGCGCGGTCCATCCCGATGCCGGGATCGGCGATGGTGAGGGTCTTGGCGTCCTTGTCCGGCGCGATGCGCACCGCCGCGTCGGGCGGCAGGGCCAGGTTTTCCATGGTGAGGGCGGCGAAGCGGCGCCGGTCGATCGCGTCGGCGGCGTTGGCCACCAGCTCGCGCAGGAAGATTTCCCGGTCGGAGTAGAGCGCATGCACCACGAGGTCGAGCAGCCGCCCCACTTCCGCGCCGAACTCGTGCCGTTCGCCAGCCTCTTGCCGTTCTGTGGTCTCGCTCATGGCCGGTTTATCCCCAAGAGATTTCGTTGCGCGCGGCGATATGCCGAGCGGCGGGACGTTTTTCAAGGCGTCCGGAAGCGGGGAGGTTAGGCGTTATGCCGGGGCAGGGCTACGACGCTGATCGTGCGGAGTGAACACCATGGAGTAGCCCGAGTGAGCCTCACGCGTGGCGACACGGTTAACGAAAGTTTGAGATAGTCCTGGCCTGCCGGAACAGCGTAGCAGACGTCATGACGACCAGCATTCCGCATCGCAAAGCGGATCGAACGCAGCTTCAGCAGATTATAGCCGGGCTTCCCGAAGGCGTCATCATTATCAATCCTGACCAGACGATCGCATGGTCCAATCAAGCGGCGCTCACGATGCACGGCGTGGCATCGCTCGATGGGCTCGGGCGCACCGTAACCGAATATCGCGAGCGGTTTGAGCTACGTTACCGCAACAGCCACAAGTTGCCGGCGGGCTCCTACCCAATGGACCGGGTGATTGCAGGCGAGGCGTTCACCCAGGTCGTGGTCGAGGTCGCGTTGCCGGGCGAGGAGCGTCACCGAGTCCAGCAGATTCGCAGCATGATTATCACCGATCCTGCCGGCGATCCCGACTGCCTCGTGCTGATCCTCGAGGACGAAACCGAGCGCTTCAGCGCGGAAGACCGTTTCGAGCGCACCTTCAACGCCAACCCGGCGCCGGCCATCATCGTGCGGCTCGAGGATGGCCGTTACGTCAAGGTCAACCAGGGCTTTATGGAGCTGACGGGCTTTGTCAAAGAAGCGCTAATCGGCCGTTCGATGCATGAATATGACGTGCTGGATGGGGCGGAAAAACGGGACCTGGCCGTGGACCGGCTCCACAAGGGGACCACGATCCCGCAAATGGAGGCGTTGCTGAGCACCGCGACCGGTGAGCGGCGCATGGTCATCATTGCCGGCCAACCAATCGAGATCGGCACGCAAGCTTGCATGCTGTTCACCTTTGCTGACTTGCAGCCACGCAAGCAGGCTCAAGACGCACTACGACAGAGCGAGGAGAGATTTGCCGTCGCTTTTCGGCTGGCGCCGGTGCCGATGGCGATCATGGCCATGGAGGGCGCGCGCGTGCTCGACGTCAATGACGCCTTCGTAAATGCGACCGGCTGGCAACGCGAGCAGATCGTGGGGAGAACCGAACCGGAGCTTGGTCTATGGGGCGGAGCAGACACACGCGGCCGGCTCGAAAGCCAATTGAAGAAGACTGGACACCTGCGCAGCGCCGATGTGCAGATTGGCCTTCCAGGCGACCGGATATGCGACTTTCAGCTGTCTGCAGAGGCGGTCATAATTCATGACGAGCCCTGCGCGCTGGTGGTCATGCTTGACGTCACACAGCGCAAGCAGAGCGAGGTCGAATTGCTGACTGCCATTGAGGCAGTCATGCAGGATACGTCGTGGTTCGGGCAGAGAATTGTCGAGAAGCTCGCCAGCCTGACAGCCCGCAGTTCCACCAAGCCGGCCGGGCCTGCCGTGTCGGATATCACCCCAAGGGGCCGTGACGTGCTGGCATTACTAGCCCAAGGGTTGGGCGACGACGACGTGGGTAAGAACCTCGGGATGAGCCGAAATACGATCAAAAATCACGTGTCTGCGATCTACAAGGTGACTGGCCTACGGCGACGGAGCGAGTTGGTGGTGTGGGCTCGCGAACGCGGACTTGGCGTGAAGCATAAAACCGAAAAAGAACAAGGGCCAAAGAAGCCGCCTAAAGCGCGATAGGTCGAAAGGTCACGGATAACCGGTCGCTAATACCCGGGAGACGACGCCCAGTTCATCGAGGCTGTGAGGCGTTGACCCAGTAGAAACGACACGACTATACCGATGTAAGAGCTCTTCACCGCGATACACTCAAACGTAGCCAAGCGCGGCGGTATTTTCGGATGACTGTTACCATGAGCAATGATCGCGCCGACGTCAAAAAGCAGGTTGCTGGTTCGCTAAAGGAAGCGATCGGTAAAATTACCGGCGACAATGAAGTCCAAGCCGAAGGTATTGCCGAGAAGGAAGCTGCGCAAACTCGACAGAAGAAATCGGCTAAGAAGGGCAAGGATCGCTAGTTCAAACCTGCTTAAAAAATACAGAACCCAGTGTTCTGCCCTGAACTTACCGAGTTTATGGCTAGCAGTTTAAGCGCGTAATCTTCGCACTAGCTCGGC